>JAYTOM010000279.1:0-2847 GCA_043747765.1 Actinomycetota bacterium | reverse complement strand
GGCCATCAGCACACACCACGACGACACACCCGGCGCACCACCAACCGACGGTGTCTAGGGTTTGCCATTCGCGACCGCGATAGAAACTCTCACGGATGTAGCTCATCGGTCGTTCGACACGAGGTTTGTCTTTTCGGTTTCGTGGCGCTGTTACGGTTCACTTCGCGAGTGCCCTCCTGGTCGGTTGTTTCTTGGTCTGTCGCAAGAACAAGAAAACCAGACTGGGAGGGCCTTTCCGCGGATACGCGACCTCAGCCCACCTCAGACTCGTGAACGATCAGGGCTAGGCTTGCCGTGGGCAAGCATGAGGGCTTTCAGGTTGTGAAACGAACGGAGTGGTTCCTCACGGTCGAGGAGCGCGGCAACCCCGCGACGACAGTCGACCGGCATCATCCGGAAAGGGCGTGGTCCGAGGGCAACCTCGTCATTGCGCTGGCCCACGGGCATCGATACTTCGAGCGGCTGCACGACGTGGTGGGGCTGACCGTCGCGGATGATCTCGTCCTGTTCACCGACTGGCGGGGAGATCCGGACGAGCGCCTCGTCGGTTCGGGGACCGAGGTGGTCAAGGTGCTCAGCGGCTTGGCGATGCGTGGTGTGCTCGTGCGCGGTCTGATCTGGCGGTCGCACCCGGACCAGGTCCACTTCAGCGAGCAGGAGAACGTGGCGTTCGCCGAGGTCATCAACGCGTCCGGCGGACAGGTGTTCCTCGACGAGCGCGTGCGACGCGGCGGCAGTCATCACCAGAAGCTGGTCGTAGTTCGCTACCAGGGCCACCCCGACGACGACGTCGCGTTCGTCGGCGGGATCGACCTGTGCCACGGACGCAACGACGATGCCCGCCATCAGGGTGATCCGCAGGCCGTGGCCGTCGATGATCGGTACGGCCCGCGACCAGCGTGGCACGACCTGCAGATGGAGATCCGGGGACCGGTGATCGGCGATCTGGCCGAGACGTTCCGCGAGCGATGGGAAGATCCGGTGCCCCTCGACCGGGGTCCGTGGAGACGCCGCCTCGCCAAAGCTGCGGAACAACCCGCTTATCCGACTGCACTGCCGGTCGCCATCGAGGATCCACGCGAGATCGGTCCCCACGCCGTCCAGGTGCTGCGCACATATCCGTCGAAGCGACCATCGTCTCCGTTCGCCCCGAACGGCGAGCGGAGCATCGCTCGGGCATACATGAAGGCCTTCCGCCGGGCCCGCCGACTGATCTACGTCGAGGACCAGTATCTGTGGTCGTTCGATGCTGCCCGTGCTCTGGGGGAGGCGCTGCGCCGCCAGCCGGGGCTGCGGCTCGTCGTCGTCGTACCGAAGTTCCCCGACGACGACGGGTGGATCACTGGTCCCCCCAACCGCGTCGGTCAGCTGCGCGTCATCAAGTACTTGCAGAGGATCGCCGGATCGCGAGTGGCGGTCTACAACCTCGAGGTCGGCAGGTGGCCGGTCTACGTCCACGCGAAGGTGTGCATCATCGACGACGTGTGGATGACGGTGGGTTCTGACAACTTCAACCGACGGTCGTGGACCCATGACTCCGAGATCTCGTGCGCCTTCCTCGATGACACGCTGGACGCTCGGGAGCCGACGGACCCCGCTGGGCTCGGCGACGGCGCGAGGGTCCTACCTCGCTCTGCTCGCCTCGCGCTCTGGCACGAACACCTCGGCTGGGCGGATATCCCGGTCGATCCCGACGACGGGTTCGCCATGATGCAGGCGTCCGCTGACGCGCTCGACGCCTGGCACGAATCAGGTCAAGTCGGTGCACGGCCGCCCGGACGTTTGCGCAATCACCGGGCCACGCCCGTGCCTGCGGCGACCCAACTGTTGGCGCGGGCCTTCTACCGGTTCGTGAGCGATCCGGATGGGCGCCCGTGGGTGCGACGACTGCGTCGCTCGTACTGAGAGGCTGTCGCGAAAGTTTGTCCTGCGCGGATGGTTGATCATGGTTGCGTGAGTTGGCGCAGGAGGAGTCGGCTGTGAGCAGCCCATATGAACCCTTCAGTCACTTTTGGATCGCGTTCATAGTCGACTTGAAGCCGGCGATGATTCATCATCCAGGACCATGTCCGCTCGACCAGCCAACGCTTCGGGAGGACAACGATCTCGTGCGGATGGATCTGGTTGACGACCTCCGCCGAGATGTGGCGATGTTGGCAGTGCTTCGCGAACGCGACCTTGAACCCTGCGTCACAGAACACCTTCGAGAACCGGGAACTCTTCGCCCGGACCTTGTCGACCACGACGATCCCACCTGCGTTGTCCGACATCGACGCGACCACCACCGTGATCCCGATCAGCAAACCAATCGTGTCGACAATCCCGACAGCCTTGCGACCGGACACCTTCTTGCCGGCGACATAACCCCTGGTCGCCGACGTGACCGTCGCCGCCCCGCGGACGCTGCGAGCATCAACGATTCCAGTCGACGGATCCCCATCGCGGCCCTCGGATTCGCGCACCGAACGACGCAACCGATCCGCGATCTGGTCCCACGTGCCGTCGCGCGACCATTGCAAATGCAACCGATGGACCGTGTTCCAGTTCGGGTACCGATCCGGCAGTGCCCGCCACTGACACCCCGTCGCAGCGATCCAGAAGATGGCGTTCAACACCATCCGACGATCCACCGTCGACGGCCGCCCCATCTCGCCCGGCTTCCACATCGGAGCGACAAGATCAGCGATCAATTCCCACTCTTCATCCGAGACATCACCATGAACGGACCGCCAAGTGGGAACTATTGGACGCAACCCTTCAACCATCAATATATGCTATCCAAAGACGCACCCAACGAACGCCAATATGCCCTGCAGCCTGCATTAATTATCCGAACAACCTCTGAGA
>JAYTOM010000278.1:0-4372 GCA_043747765.1 Actinomycetota bacterium | reverse complement strand
CACGCCGAACTCGATCACATAGATGTAATCACAGATGTTTAGAACGAGCCCCATGTCGTGATCGACCAAGAAGATGCTCGTGCCGGCGTTGATGATGTCGCGCAGGCGGCGCCCGAGTTGAACACTCTCCTGTGTGTCCAGCCCGGCCGCAGACTCGTCCATGCACACCAACTTGGGGCGGCCGGCAAGTGAGTGCGCCGCAGACACCAGCTTGCGCTGTCCCTGGCTGATCTCGTTGGGTATTTTCTTGGCGAGAGCGCTGATGCCGAGCACGTCGAGTGCGTAGTCAACACTCGTCCGTTCGCGCTGGCGGCGCGGTGCGACGAGGTCGAGCAGGAAGTTCCCGGCGGTCTGCCGTTCAGCGGCGACCTGCAGGTTCTCCTCGATGCTGAGGTCGTCGAAGGGCTCCAGCGATTGCCAGGTGCGTCCAAGCCCGCGCCTGGCGCGCTTGTGTACCGGCAAGTCACCGATGTCGTGCCCGTCGAACTCGATGCGGCCCGATGTCGGCACGAACCCAGTGATGCCATCGATGAACGTGGTCTTGCCGGCACCGTTGGGGCCGATCAGGCCAACCAACGTTCCTGAGGAAACCTCGATATCGACTCGGTCGACCGCACGCAGGCCGCCGAATGTGACCGACATTCCAGCAGTCTTCAAGAGCACGCTCACCGGGTGCCGACCGAGGCTGAACCGGCGACGGTGACCGCCATCTTCGGCGCTTGGGTCGGCCCGGTGGCACGGTTGACCTTCTTCAACCTGATCTCGGCGGCCTTGGTCCGGAACGCGCCGGCGATGCCTTCGGGGTTCTGGATCGCGGTGAAAATCAACAGCACACCACCGATCAGTGCCTCCCACGAGCCCAGCGAGCCGATGATCCGGGGCATCGTGTAGAAGGCGACGCCGGAGGACGCGACAATGCCGGCCGTGACCGCGCCGCTCACGCTGGTGATGCCACCCAGGTACGCAACGGCCAGAGCGGCGAGCGATGCCACCGTGCCATAGGAGACATCTGAGACCGTGCCGAAGCGGTACGCAATCAGGCAACCGCCGATGCCGGCGATGAACGACGAGAGGGTGAAAGCGAGCAGCTTGGCGCTGGCCACGCTGATACCGATCGCGCTGGCGGCGCGCTCGTTCGAGCGGACTGCCAGCATGCGCCGCCCGGTTGCGCTGCGCCGGATGTTGCCCACAACTAGGCACAGCAGCAGTGCGATGGCCACAAGGAAGATGCCAAAAACCGGCCGCGACGATTTCGTTCCGAGCACGAGAGCAAGGTCCCAGCCGCCCAGCTTGGGGTGGGGGATCTTGGCACCGCCCGTCGATACATCACCGAGGTACTGGGGGTTCTTGAAGATGAACTCCGAGATCGCCACTCCTCCAGCAAGGGTCACGATCGCGAGGTTGGTGCCGCGACCCACCGCTCGAATTCGTAACCACATCCGCCCCGACCTGGCCGTACCTCTTCGCAGTGCCCTCCGAGGACTGCCCAACCACCCGACGCCGCGTCAACAGCAGGCGTCCACATGGAGCGAACCATGGAGTACGCAGATCAACTTCCGGCTGAGACCACGGATGATCAAGACCCAGGCGCCCATCACGTCCCTCGGGGTAGCCGCGGGCGGATGATGATGCTCTGCTGGGTCCCGATCTCAGTCCTTGCTGTGGCGCTCGTTGTCACCGGAATTGCGAGTGCCAGCTTCTTGTTCATTGCCGTTCTGTGCGTGGGCATGATGGCAATGATGATGTGGGGCATGAATCGCAGCGGCGGCGGGAAGTTCCGGTGAACGCGTCCGATGTCGTCGTCGTGGCTGCCGATGTCGCGGTGGCGGCGGGCCTCGGTTGGTGGTTTTTCGGGTCGAAGAAGACAACGGACACGGCGGTCGATGGTGGCGTCCAGACAGTGCGGGTGACGATCCGCGATGGCTACACGCCGAGCCGCATCCGCGCCCAGGTCGGCACGCCGCTGAGGTTGGTCTTCGATCGGCAGGAATCCGGCGATTGCACCTCGCGCGTCGTCTTCCTAGATTTCGGTGTGTCTGCCGACCTGCCCGCATTCACCGAGACAACGGTCGAGTTCTCACCGACGACCGTCGGCGACTTCGGGTTCGCGTGCGACATGAACATAATCCACGGCGTGCTCACCGTCAGGAACCGGAGCGGAACCCGGAGCCGAAGTGGTTGCGTTCAGTGATGCGACACATCCCGGTGGCGCAGCGACAGAGACGGTCACCGCCCAACGTTCGGGACCGTCCGGGCCCCCGACGGCGACGATCATCGTCGTCAATGGCAACCACCCGTCGACGATTCTTGCCACAGCGGGAGTGCCACTGCGATTGATTTTCGACCGACACGACGAAAGCGCCTGCACCGACCGCGTGCTCATGCCGGCGCTCGGCATCGACGCGCCTTTGGCCGCCCACACCCCAACAACAGTCGACCTCCCACCGCTTGAGATTGGCCACCACGACTTCTCGTGCGGGATGCAGATGGTCCACGGGCAGATCGACGTGTCAGCAGCAGCCGCCACCACCGCGTCTTCAGCCCACGCCACCACACCTGCGCCCCGACCGACACCGGTTGTCGTTCCGGCCGTCGTACGCGACGGTCCGGCTCGTCCGAAAGCCGGCGCAGGATCCAACGAGGCAGCCGAACGCGACGCCGAGATCGCAGACCTTGGCCGCCGAGTCGCCGTCGGCACAGTCCTCACCCTTCCGGTTCTGTTCGGTGTGATGGTGCACAACTTTGTGCACGCGACATGGCTGCCGAGTGTCCTCACCAATCCGTGGTTCGCCCTCCGCGCTGATCACGCCAGTATTCGCCTACACGGGATGGCCGATCCACCGCACCGGCTGGCTGGGCTTGGCGCACCGCAGCCCCGACATGAACTCGCTGATCACCCTCGGCACGTTCGCCGCCTACCTCTACAGCCTTACGATCACGGTCTCGCCATCCTTGGCCCCGATCAAATTGCGTGGCGTCTACTACGAGGGGGTGGGGTTCATCCTGACAGTGATCCTCCTCGGCAGGCTCATCGAAACGCGAGCCAAGGCGGGGCCTGCAAGCTCGAACAGCCCGTGTTGTTCGAGACGGCGTGGAGAGCGAACTCGCCATCGAAGCGGTCATCCCTGGCGACGTCGTGCTGGTTCGTCCGGGCAAAAAGATCCCCGTCGACGGCGAGGTTGTCGACGGTCACTCCGCAGTCGACGAATCGATGGTGACCGGGGAATCGATCCCGATCGAAAAGGGTGCCGGCGCGCAGGTCGTTGGCGCAACGGTGAACGGCACCGGATCGCTGCGCATCCGCGCGACACGCGTCGGGTCCGACAGTGTGCTCTCCCAGATTGTGGACATGGTGCGACGCGCTCAGGCGTCGCGTGCCCCAATCCAGCGTCTCGTCGACAAGGTCTCTTCCGTGTTCATCCCGGCCGTCATCTTCGTCGCCCTCGGTGCGTTCGCAGTCTGGTTCGTCGCCGGTCCGACCCCGCAGTTCACCTACGCGTTGATCATCGCGGTGACGGTACTCGCCATCGCGTGCCCGTGCGCCCTCGGGCTGGCAACGCCGCTCACAGTGATGGTCGGCACCGGCAAGGCAGCGACATCGGGCATCCTCATCCGCTCAGCCGAGGCCCTGGAGACCGCCGGACGTCTCGACACAATCGTCCTCGACAAGACCGGCACGATCACGGCCGGGCATCCAGCGCTGACCGACGTCATCGTTCTCGATGGCATCGATGAGGAACTCATGCTCGGCCTCGCAGCAGCAGCCGAAGCCGATTCCGAGCATCCGCTCGCGTCGGCAATCGTCGACGGCGCAGCCGCGAAGCAGATCGCGCCACGCAAGGCAACCGCGTTCGAGTCGGTCACAGGTCAAGGCGTTCGTGCAACCGTCGACGGGCGCGTCGTGCTGGTCGGCAACGCACGGTTCCTCCAAGCATCAGGCATCGATCCAGGTCGCCTTGTCGAACCCGCACAAACATTGTCGAGCGACGGAAAAGCGGCGATGCTCGTCGCCATCGACGGCGCTGCAGCGGGACTGATCGGCGTCGCCGACCCTGTGAAGGCCGATTCTGCCGAGGCCATCGCCGCTCTGCATCGGCTCGGCCTGCGCGTCGTCATGCTCACCGGCGACGCACGGCGTACAGCCGAAGCGGTCGCGCGCAGCGTCGGCATCGACACGGTGCTCGCCGAGGTACGGCCCGAGGACAAGGCACAAGAAATTGCGCGCCTACAGGCCGAGGGGCGGCGAGTCGGAATGGTCGGCGACGGAATCAACGACGCCCCGGCGCTCGCCAAAGCCGACGTCGGCCTGGCCATCGGAACAGGCACCGATGTCGCCATCGAAGCCTCCGACATCACGCTGATGTCCGGATCT
>JAYTOM010000277.1:0-3730 GCA_043747765.1 Actinomycetota bacterium | reverse complement strand
GTGTGCGCAGCAAGCCAGGACAGTGTGCCGATCGGCTCCATCCAGTGTGTGCCCATGCCGCCGACGACGCTCTCCGGCAGCGTGATGTGATCGCAAACGCCGATGTAGTGGAAGCCGGTGTCATCGGCGGTCTTGGCGATCTGGGCGAGTTCGGTCGGGCCGGCCTCGAGTTCCCAATCGGCGACGAAGTTGTGGCTTTGCGCTTGGATCGGCAGTTGCATGCCGAACACCCGCGCCCCATGCGGGATCTCAATCATGTCGGCGACCGTAGCGCGTCACTTCCGAAAATCTGACGCCGCGTCAGAATTCGGCAAGGGATCGGCAGGACCGGACCGCAGTGCAGCCGATCAGCCGATGTCGCGCCACGCGGCGAGGCGCTGAGCACTGTCGTCGCCGGGCAATGGAAGTTGGCAGATGACCCGCAGCTGCGGCCATTCGGACGGGATCAGCTGTTGATATTCGAAGGTCAACGATCCGGCGCGAGGATGGTTGTAGCGGCGCAGGCGTGTCTGGAATCCGGCGACGTCGTGTTGCGGCCACCATTCGGTGAACTGCGCGCTCGCGGCAGCGACTCGGTCGACGAGATCGATCAGGATGGGGTCGTCGAACAACAGCGTCGTGCTGGCCCGGAACTCGGCAAGGGTGCTGCGAGCGCGGTCCTCCCAGTCGACGATCAGGTGGCGGGCCGTTGGTTCGCAGAACATGACCCAGACGAGGTTTCGCTCATCCACGTCGAGGTCGCGCAGCGCCGGATACAGATGTTCCTCCGCGGTGTTCCAACTGACGATCTCCCACCGCGGGCCGAGCACATATGCCGGCGCCGGATCCATCGACATGATCAGCCGGTTGATCGCGTCCGGCGCTTCGACCACCCGTTCCGCCGGCTCGGTCGACCGTGCGGTCGTGGTCGCGCTGGCCAGGTCGAGCAGATGTGACCGACCGGCATCGTCGAGCCGCAGGGCCCGCCCGAGGGCGAGCAACACATCGCGCGATGCGTTGATTCGCCGCCCCTGTTCCAGCCAGGTGTACCAGGTCACGGAGACACCCGCGAGGAGTGCGATCTCCTCGCGACGCAAACCTGGCGTGCGTCGGTGTCCGCCCGGCGGCAGTCCGACGTCGGCCGGCTGCATGGCCTCGCGCCGGGCACGCAGGAACTCGCCGAGCTCGGCGCGGCGGTCCATCAGTTGGCGGCGCCGGGAAGCTTTTCGTTGATGGCCGGCGTGTAGTTGCGACACGGCTGACCGCGCAGCGATCCGCACGGCGCGGCACCGGCCGGAGCGTCGACGCCGGTCAGCACCGGCAGGACCAGCTTGGACGGATGATCGGCGTCGTGGGCGATGGTCACGGTGTACGGGTCGGCGATCGTGTCGAAGGCCCAGACGGGACGGCTGTCGCCGGGAGCATTGACGGTGATCCGAATTCGGCTTCCGGTCCGGAAGACATACGCAAAGGGAAAGATCTCGATCCGTACGGGCGAGAACTCGCCGGCTGGGAGTGGTGCCGCGTCGGCGGCGAGGTGAGTCTGGACCGGACGCACGTCGGTGCTCGCGGCAGTGTCCAGCTTGCGGTGCGAGGCGCGCAGCCAACCACTCTGTACGTACATCTCCGTTCCGTCGGGACGGACTTCACTGATGGTCACCTGGAGGTCGGCATCCTTCATCGTCGATCCGACCCAGATGTCGAGCGAACCGCCGCCGAGGGCCGCGACGTCGGCTGTCAGTGCCGGAGTGATGTATCCGACACCGGTGCCCGACGGCAGTGGCTGCCAGTCGTACACGGTGTCGGCATGCCAGATGTCAGAACTCCGTCCGCCGGCGTAGAACGACTTCGGTAGTGCTGACGGATCCGATTTGTAGGAATCGGGGGGGCCGCCGGCGGCACTGGTGGGTGGCTTGTCAGCGGTCAAGGCACCGTCAGCGCCGAGATACCACGATGTCGATACGGCGCCCGGAATCGGCCATGCCGCGAAGCTCTTGGTGAAACGCGGGTAGGGCGCTCCCGGCTCGGCGCCGGCGTCACCCTGCTCGAACAGAACTCGGACTGGTGGGTCGCTCTCGAACGCTGCGAGTGCCTGATCGTAGGTCATGCCCGTGAACCGGTCGGGCGGCAGCGTCACGTCGCTGACCTTGTACAACTTGGGCACGAGGAGCTTGGCGACGACCCGCGCGCCGGCCAGCGACGGCACCCGCCGACCGACGTAGAGGTCGAGGAACTCGGCCATCCGAGCGAAGATCGTCGGGCTCAGCGAATCGGTGTGCAGCCCGTTGGTCAGGTCTGCGTAGAGGTGTGGCGAACCCGTGAACTTGTTCAGCATGTCGGGAAAGTGGCCGCCCGTCTGCTCGTCCTGCCATGCTCCGGCGATGAACACCGGCACGTTGATCTTGTCGACGAAGGTCGCCGGGGCCAGCGGGTCGGCCTGTGCCGGATCGTAGAAGTTCTGCGCTTCGGTGACAGCCAGGAAGTCAGGGTTCTGCAACCGCAACGTCTGATTGTCGACGCAGACGGTGTCGCCTGCATCGGCGCGCTTTTTGGTCCACGCCTGTCCGTAGACCTTGGCATCGGCCTGTCGCTCACTGAGAAAGGGCGCTGCGAATCCGGTGTTGAGGATGCCGCCCGGCTCACCTGTCGCGCGGTACGAGTCGTCGAGAACGCTGAGCGGGGTGATCGCCTCCAGGCTCGGAGGTCGGGTGGAGGCAACGAACAGTTGGCTGATCCCGGGATACGAGATGCCGCCCATCCCGACCTTGTGGTTGGCGACCCACGGTTGTGCAGCGACCGCTTCGATCACGTCGTAGCCGTCGATCAGCTGTGGCTCCTCGAAGAACTGGTACGAGCCGCCACTGCACCCCGAGCCGCGCATGTTCACGCCCACGTAGGCGTATCCGAGCGCATTGAACAGTTGGCCGAAGGTGTTGCTGGACGGATCGCTCGGCTGATAGCCGGAGTACTCGACGATGGTCGGGTACGGGCCTTTGTCGGCCGGCCCGGGAAGCATCACGTTGGCACTGAGTGTCGTTCCGTCGCGGACGGTGATGTATCCGAAACCGCCAGCGGGGAGCATCGGCTGGTTCGTGTACAGCGACCGATCGGGCACGTCGGTTCGCAGCAGAACGGCCATCGCTGGACTCGACGTCGGCGACGCCCCGGTCGTGCGAACGCTGTACGAACCTTTGGCGAGGTTGCGCCACAGAAGCGAGCCCTGCGCATCGACGGTCCCCGAGGCGGTCACTGTTCCGCTCGTCGCGACCAGTTCCAACTTGTCGCCCGGCGTGGCCCCGAGGACGGCCATCTGGTCGATCCCCGGGCGGATCGTGAACGCGGCCGGCGCAAGAGGAGCGGTGACCGGTGCCGTGGTGCCTGGTGTCGTGGTGTCTGGTGTTGTGGTGTCTGGTGTCGTGGTCGCTGGACTTGTCGATGTTGCCCCGGTTGTCGACGTTGGCGCAGCCGTCGATCCCGGCGCAGCCGTCGATGCAACGGCCGATGAGGTCACCGACGACGCGGCTGACTTCGAATCGCTCGAGCACGCAGGGGCGAGCAGGGCGAGGAGCACGGGCGCGACGATGACGAAACGTGATGGACGCATGAAGCGAAGTCTCGCGCCCGCCCTCGTCGTACGCTCGCATCAGAAGACGGGCACGGCCCGACATTTGATGGCTGCGTCGGAGCCGCGTCGAAGCGGAGTGGAGGCAGAATGGTCGACGTGACGCTCGATCTGATGCTGGAAGACCTC
>JAYTOM010000276.1:0-40321 GCA_043747765.1 Actinomycetota bacterium | reverse complement strand
TCGTCCATGGCGGCGGTGCTGGAGCGTCCGAGCTCTGCGAGCCCCCGAACAACTGCTGCACATACAGCACGTACGCCGGCCAGTCCTTCGGCGTCACGGAAAAGACCCGCATCCGGAAGTCGTGGTGGTTGACCGTGACCACCGACAACGAACGGTGAGTCGACAGTGGGTCGAGTGTCGTGAACGGCTGGGAGAATTGTTGGAGAACCGGGGCTGCCTCACCGATCTGCACGCTTCGGGTCTCCGATGCGGCGAGCTTCTGCCCGTAGATGTCCCGGAGTCCGGCGGGAATCGTGATCGTGTAGGGCCTGCGTGCCTTGGTCGAGCCCTGGATGTCGATCGTCGATCCGTACACGCCGATCATCGCTCCGGGGATCGGGGGTTCGATCTGGATCGTGGATGGGTCGAACGCGGTCGCGTCGATCTGGTTGTCGAAGTCGATCGCGACCCCGGACCCCGGCGGACAGTTCGGAGCGTACGAGCACACGACGTCGACAACCATCAGTGGGGCGTAGGTGTGGCCTGTGTAGTGGACGGCAGTTGCGGTCACGGACGGCCCCTCCTCTGATGGAGTTCCCGGGCCGATCTGGACATCGATGGCAGCATCGGCCGCCAACGCGACGACGGGGGCGAACGCGACCCATCGACCGTCGGGAAGCCCACTGACGGATGAGCGAAGGTGGTCATCGGCTGCCAGTTCAACCGCAGTCACGAGCCGGACCGGCTGCTTCTCGTCTGCAGCTCTCACCACGACCGTGTCGAGGACGGCCTGCGGGACGATCCGTTGGTCGAAGGTGGCAACGAACGTCGGAGTCAGCGTCAGACCTTGGCCCGTCGGTCCGAACGACTGCACGGTGACAGCTGGGGTGGAGAATTGGAACGAGACAGCGTCGGCAAGAACTCCTCCGGTCGCCGACGTGGTTCCGGCCGGTACATCGACAGTGAAGTTCGTTGCCATCGGCAGACGATCGACGACGTCGGAGCTGGCGTCGAAACGCAGCGTGCTGGTTCCGATCCACTGCCAGTGGCCAGGGATCGACGGCGTGATCGTCGCCGGGACGTCGGCACCTGCCAACTGGCCGAGCGTCTCGACAGGCACCATCGGCTGATCGAACGTGATGCTCGCGAACGGCGCGATGGCCACGGCACCCTCTGGTTGGTACCGCAGCACATGCAGCGCACCCGTCGTCACCGCAGGAGGCGCAGCCTCGGTGGTCGGAGGGAACGGGACCGTGACCGGGTTCCCGGCGACCGGCACCGGCTTCGATTCGGTCGGCCAGTTGAACGGTGTCGTCAGCGTTTGCTGCACGGTCCACGCGGGCAGCCGGGACTCGACGGCGAGCACACCCGCTTCGTCGAGTGGCGTGCCGACAACTTGTGCGACGGGTCGAGCAGCGACTGCCGTCGAGTGGCCCGCACTGAGGCGAAGTCGCGATACCGACTGCGCACCTGTCGGATTCGGCCTGCCCTTCCCGTCGGGCGTAGTTGTCGGCACTGTCGACCCGGTCGATGTCGCGCCCGTGCCGTTCGTGCCCCTGCCATTCGTGGTGGTCGTGGTGGGCACCGTCGATCCGCTGTTCGACGTGCACGCGACAACGCTCAACGAAGCGGCGAGCACCGCAGCGACGACACGCCGCCGGCCCCGGTATACGTCCTGCGATACTCCGTACTTCGCTGTCCGGTTCGTCATCACCCCAACCTCTCATCGACCCCGACCGACCTCGACCCGGCCGAGTACGGGATTGGACGTGCGCCGACGGCGTTCGGTTCCCGAAAGCTTCGGTCGGCGTCACACTTCGGCCAGGGAACCGACCGAATCATCCATTCCCATGTATTCTCAGAACGTGCTGGACATCAACCCGACGACGATCACCCAGATGATGGCTGCCGGGCATCGTTTCACGAAGAGTCGGCAGCTGATCCTGACAACGCTCGCAACGCTCGGTCGGCCGGCGACCATCCCGGCAATCCTCGCCGCCGAACCCCACCTGAGTCAGAGCTCGCTGTACCGTAATCTGATGATCCTCGAAGCGGCAGGGCTCGTCTCCCGCCTCACCGTCGGCAGCGACTATGCGCTGTTCGAGCTCAGTGAAGAACTGACCGAGCATCATCACCACCATCTCGTCTGTCGCCAGTGCCACACCGTGGCCGACATCGATCTGCCCGCCGCCACCGAGCGGTTGCTCGACGAGACCCTCGCCGGGGCAACAGCTGCATCGGGTTTCATGCTCGAGGACCATCGGCTGGATCTGGTCGGCCTGTGCGGTGAATGCGTTGTCTCGAACACGACTCCGCACACGTGAGGCTGAAGCGTGCCCGGGCGGACCGACCCGGACGGCACGGATCCGCGATGATCGACTGGTCTCGCCTCGGTCGGACCTGACGGTCAGATCACGTCCATTGCGGTGACGTACAGAATTCGTCCCGGCGCGGCATTGACGATCAGTACCTGGCTCCCTCGTTCGATCACCTCGCTGCCGTCAACGGACCGGGCGAAGTAATACTCCGTACCGCCACGGATCTGGACGACCACTTCACCGGTGGTGTTGGGGGCCACCTTGCCAGTGACCGAACCCGTCTTACCGATCAGATTCCGGTCAGACATTGTCTCCGCCGTCGGCAGGTCCGGCGTCTTTCGGTTGCCGCGTCGAGGTGTCGGTGGGCGACGTCTTGTCGATGTGCTTCGGCGCCGGAGCGGCGAGCGGCGCGACAGGACCTGGGCGTGCAGTTGGACTTGGAGCCGGAGTCGGAGTCGGAGTCGGAGTCGGAGCGACATTCTTCGGCACGAACAAGCCGCGCAAGAACTCGAAGCCGGCCATGCCGGACGAAGCGACCTCCATCAGTGCCCGGTTGACCCCGGAGGCACCATCGAGAACCGTGAAGTTCTGGACATGGGCGAACGCACCAGCGGCCTCGCGGACGATCTCCGGCCACCTTTCGGCCAAGCCCTGCATTGCAACCGCTTCCGGGTTGGTCGCCAGCGCTTCAGCTCGCGCCCTGATCGCCTTGGCGTTTGCCAGACCTTTTGCCTCGAGCGCGTCGCCCTCGGCCAGACCGATCGCACGGGCGGCTTCAGCATTGGCCAAACCGGTGGCCCGGGTTGCGTCGGCATTCGCGGCACCTCGAGCGCGAGCGATCTCGGCCTCGGCGAGGCCGGACTCCCGGGTGGACGCAGCCTTGGCCTGGGCGTCGGCAAGGCCTCGTGCCTTTGTCGCATCAGCGTCGGCCAAACCGGTCGCACGTGTTGCCGTGGCCTTCGCTTCGGCCTCGAGTGTCGTGCGCTTGGCCTGGCCCTCCGCTGTCAGTTCGGCCACTCGGCTCGCCGCCTCGGCGGCAGCGATGTCAGCGTCACGTTGTGCCTCGGCGGGGCGGATGATCGTTGCGACGAGGATCTGCTGCTGCTTACCGGCTTCGAGTTCGGCCGTACGGGTTTCTTGCTCGACCACGTTTTGACGGGCCGACGCCTGCGCCAATGGCCCGGCCTGTGACGCCACGGCATTGGCCTTGTCGACCTCGGCTTGGAACCCGGCCTCCTTGATCGACGCGTTTCGCATTGCCTCGGCCTTGAGTGCATTGGCCTGCTGTTCACGTTCGGTTGCCTCACGGTCGGCGTCGGCCTGAGCAATACGCGCAGCGCTGGCGACCGCAGCCGTATGGGGCATCGCCAGGTTCTTGATGTATCCGGTGGGGTCGTCGATCTCCTGGATCTGCAACGAGTCGATGATCAATCCGAGCTTGGTCATCTCCGAGCCCGACGCCTCGCGTGTGCGCCCCGTCAACTGCTCACGGTCGCGAATCATGTCCTCCACCGTCATGCTGCCGACGATGGACCTGAGATGACCGGCGAACACATTGTGGACCCGCTGATCCATTTTGTCCTGCTGGTCGAGGAACCGTCGGGCAGCATTGGTGATGCTCGACGGATCGTCGCCGATCTTGAAGATCACCGTTCCACTCACGTGGACGGGGATGCCCTGGTGAGTCACGCAGTCAACCTGGAGATCGGCAGCATGGAGGTCGAGCGACAGACGACGCACGGCCTGGACGCCGGGAACGACGAGAGTTCCCTTGCCGGTCACGATTCGGAAGCCCATTTCATCGCCGGAGGCGTCCTTGGCGATGCCTTTCTCACGCAGGCCAGAGATGATCAGAGCCTCGTTCGGCTCGGCCACTCGCCACATCGCCTTGAAGAGCAGCATGGCCAACAGAATTGCTCCGACCACGATCGCCGCCGGAACGATGATCACGGTATTGACTGCCAAGTGCATGGCGTCTCCTTTGACTGTCGGACGGCCGACGGGGTGCGGCGCAGTTGGGGCCGAAGGCCACCGAGGGAAAGCACACGCTTCACGTTCGCAGCATATGCCCGTCTCCGGCGGGGCGGACGGGCATCTTCAGCAAGCGGCGAGCGTGTCCAGCAGGGCGTCGAGGCGCCAGGTCACGGCGTGCGTTGGTCGACGCAACGCAGTTCGTTTCGCAATGGAATCCACCGCGCCGTGTGCGCCGAGTGCCATCATCGCGAAACTCCCCGAGCCGGCGAGAATCCGAAAGTCGCGACCGAACGTGATCAACGCCTTGGTCACCGAACCGAGATCGGCGGACGATTGCACGAGCCCGACGAAGTTCGGAGCGAACAACGCCACCTCGGTGATCATGCCCCGATCCACATCGACCGTGTCGCGATGACGACACGTGTGAACGAGCACCGGGATTTCGGTCGGCGCCGCGATCTCGACGAAGAGGTCGACCAGCCGTCCACCGCTACTGCAACCAGTTGACGGCGCTCGGTGGACGACAGAGATCTTGATTCCCCGGTTCGACTCGGAGCAGACCACGACCCCGTGACTGCCCTCCTCGGCGTGCCGGTCGACGAGCGACGCAGAGGTACCGAGGTCGACTGCACCATCGACGAACGGTGTGACGAGAGGTGGCATCGAGCCACAAAATTGGCCAGACGTGAGAGAGAGATCATCACCATGTCGATTCCGCGTGGAAGGGCATCGCCGAACTGCCCGAAGGCAACAGCGCTCTCCGCCGGGAACGCGGCGGCATCCTGCTCCAGATATGCGGACGCCGCAAGCATCAGATCGGATCACCGCTGTTGATCCGATCGGTCACTCGGTGGCCGGCCACTCCGGCGCACGCTCGACCGAGTTGACCTGTTCCATCAACTCGTCGAAGTCCTCGGGGCGAACGTGCATGAACGACATCGCGACGTAGGTGCGGAAGTCGTCACCGCGATCGACGCGGGCGACTCTGCCGAGAGCATGGAAGTGGCCATCAGGAAGGTCGAGGGAAATGACCAGACGATGTCCCACCGGAAAGCCCACGGGCTCGGCAAAGGCGAGAAGCAGACCCTCGAGGGATATGTCGACAGCTTCGGCACGAGGGAGCCGATGCTCGGGCGAGGCAGCAACGCGCGCCCTGATTCTGACTGCTCTGCGGCGATTGGCGCGACGATCGTTCACGGTGTCTGCTGTCCCCATTCGAATCAGACGTCGCCCGCTTCTGCGTCGCCCGACTCCCTTGGCAATGTCGTATCCCACACTTCGGGTTCCTCCTGCAGGGACCGTTCTGCAAAGGACTCGTCGGTGACATCAGCATCCGCGAACTGGATTCCGTGCGACCGGGCCGGAGGCCAATCACCATCGGCCGCGGAACCCATCTGATCGATGCTGACCGGGTCAGAGCCCGTCATGTCCTCGTCGAAGGTCTCGGCCTGGTCCTGGGAGTCGCTCATGCGAAACTCATACCCAGCACCGTTCCGGTCGAACCGCGCCCCTGCCCTCGTGGCTCGCTTCTGTTCGTCACTGGATGCCGCTGCTCAGCCCGAAGTCGACGCTGAGCGCTGCGCCAGTGATCGGCGCCGCTCCAGGCTGGGCCAGGAACCAGAGCAGTTCGGCGATCTCGCGAGCGTCGATGAAACGGGCTGCCGAACCCTGGGGATACTTGGACAGCAACTCGGCGAGGTATGCGTCGGGGTTCCCAGCGCCATAGGTATCCGCCTGATATTGCAGCATCGGTGTGACCACATCGCCGGGACAGATTGCGTTGACACGAACTCCGTCGGAAGCAAGATCGAGGGCCAGGGTCTTGGCCAGCAGGACGACAGCACCTTTCGACGCGCAGTACACGGATGCGCCCCTGTTGGCCTGCAGACCGGCGTCGCTGGCGATCAGCGAGATCGAACCCCGAGTGGCTCGCAGCGCCGGTACAGCCGCCTTGCAGGTGAAGAACACCCCTTTGACGTTGACCGCCATCACACGGTCGAATTCGAACTCGTCGACATCATCGATCGGGCCTTCGGTCCACACCCCCGCCGCTGCAATCGCATGATCGAGCCGCCCGGCCCAATCGAGTGTTCTCTGCACGGCCTCTGAGCACGATTCGGGCCGACTGACGTCGCAGAAAACGGGCAGGGCCATACCCTCGAGTTCGCTGGTCAGTGCGTCGGCCCGCTGTCGGTCTCGGTCGGCGACGACGACCCGCCAACCGCCTTCCACGAAACGTCTGGCCGAGGCCGCACCGATCCCGCCTGCCCCGCCGGTGATCAGCGCGACCTTTGCTGCATCCCCGTTCTGCCCGACCACGTCCTGCCCGACCACGTCCTGCCCGACCATTCTTGGCTCCCTCCGTTGTTCATCACCTCAGCGCGCGCTGTGATCCTCGGCGATCCCATTCCCCCCGTCGATGACCAACATCGTGCCGGTGATGTACGACGCAACGGGGGATGCCAGGAACGCCACAGCGCCAGCGATCTCGTCAGGCCGACCGCTGCGGCCGATCGGTGACGCAGCACCAGCTCGGCGCTCGGCATCGGTTGCCGAGTGGGTGTCGATCCAACCTGGCGCGACGGCATTGACGGTGATGCCGTACCGAGCAACCTCCAACGCGAGCGCACGCGTCATCCCGACCATTCCGGCCTTGGCAGCGGCGTACGCGCTGCCGTCCTCGAACGCGGATACGGCCCCGGACGTCGACGCAACATTGACGATCCGCCCGTACCCCGCAGCGCGCATCCCAGGCACTGCGGAACGACAGACCAGGAATGCCGTCGTCAGGTTTCGCGCCAACGCCGCGTCCCAGTCGGCCGGATCGAGGTCGACGAGTGCCTTCGACGCGTCGGTCCCCGCTGCGACGGATGTCATGCCGGCATTGTTGACCACGATGTCGAGGCGGCCGCGCCAGGCCTGCAATGCGTCGAACAGAGCCGCAACCGCATCGCCACTCGTCAGATCAGCAACGAACCCTCTGGTCCCCCGGCCCAGTTCTGCAGCGCGCTCCTCGATTCGGGCCGACGTCGAAACAACCGCCACTTCCGCTCCCGCCTCGATCAGAGCAGCCGCGATGGCGTACCCGATCCCGGACTCGCTGCCGGCCCCCGTGACCAACGCGACGTATCCGGCCAACGATGCAACGGACGGTGGAATCCGCTTCACAGCGGTTGTCGCGGATGGCGCCGGCCATGCGTGTTCGGTCATTCCGCCAGTACACCACGCCGAGTGAGCTGCAGATAGTCTGGCGATATCTGACGCAGCGTCAGAAACGTTCGGGATTCGCGTTCACGCCACCGCACACTGTCGAAGTCGATGATGTGCGGTGGCCTGTGCGCTCGCAGAAGGGGATCATCATGGCCAATCCAGTCATCGTCGAAGCCGGCCGCACAGCAATCGGGAAGCGGAACGGCGCATTTGCCGACTTCCATGCAGCGAAGTTGCTGGCAGCAGCCCAGGTCGGTGTGATGGAGCGCGCCGGTATCGACCCCTCCATCGTCGGACAGGTGGTCGGCGGTTGTGTCACCCAGGCCGGCGAGCAGACCAGCAACATCGCTCGCACGGCATGGTTGCAAGCCGGATTGCCCTATCAGGTCGCTGGCACCACCATCGACAGCCAGTGCGGTAGCAGTCAGCAGGCGAACCACATGATCCACAACATGATCCACGCCGGCGTGATCGATGTCGGGCTGGCCTGTGGCGTGGAGCACATGAGCAAGGTCTGGCTCGGCGCCGCGACACCACGCACGCCCGACGGCGAACTGATCAACGGCAGCGGGAAGCCAGCCGACTTCCCATGGGACATGGGCGATCAGTTCACGTCAGCGGAGCGGATTGCTGCGAAGCGGGGCATCACTCGCGAAGACGTCGACTTCCTCGGCCTGATCTCTCAGCAGAAGGCGATCAAGGCCACCGAAGAAGGCCGATTCCAGACCCAGATCATCCCGGTCACGCTGATCGACGCGGACGGCAACAAGACCGTCGTCGATCGTGACGGCGGCCTGCGCGAGACGACGGCCGAAAAGCTGGCGACACTCAAGCCGGTCATCGAGGGCGGCATGCACACTGCCGGCAACAGCAGCCAGATCAGTGACGGTGCGGCGGCTGTGCTGTGGATGAGCGAGGACCGCGCCAAGGGTGAGGGCCTTCGCCCACGTGCTCGGATCCTCGCCCAGTGCCTGGTCGGCAGCGACCCGTACTTCCATCTCGATGGCCCGGTCGACGCAACGGCAAAGGTGCTTGCTGATGCGGGCATGACGATGGATGACATCGACCTGATCGAGATCAACGAGGCGTTCGCGTCCGTCGTCCTGAGCTGGGCCAAGGTCAACAACATCTCGCGCGATGACCTCGTCGCCAAGGTCAATGTCAATGGTGGGGCGATTGCGCTCGGCCACCCGGTCGGCTCCACAGGAAGCCGATTGATCACAACTGCTCTGCACGAACTGGAGCGCACGGGCAAAGAAATCGCACTCATCACCATGTGCTGCGGCGGAGCGATCGCGACCGGCACGATCCTGCAGCGAATCTGATCACGACCGAGCCAATCGAAGGGGACCGAACATGAGCACTGACACAACGACTGCGCCACACACGAATCTGGGCTTACCGATCGGGCATGCGACGGAGATCGACACCCCTTGGGTCGACATCCTGGGCGGCCAACTCCGTCTGGTTCATGCCGACATCGCCCAGGGAACGTGGATCGTCGCCAACCGCTTCGAGCCAGGAATGGCCGTGACTCGCCATCGGCACACCGGCCCCGTCTACGCCTGGACCACAGCTGGTTGCTGGATGTACGCCGAGTACGGCGTGCGCTACGAAGCGGGCAGCTACATCTACGAGCCCGCCGGCTCGATCCACACCCTGATCGTTCCCGCCGACAACACCGAGTTGACCGAAGTGTTCTTCGTCATCCACGGGGCGAACCTCGATCTTGACGAGAACGACAACATCACCGGGCTGATCGACGCGACCAGCATCGGTCAGGCCTACAACGCGCTGTGCGAGATGCAGGGCAAGACGCCACCTTCGTTCGTCGGCGCATAACGAGGAAGCCAAACACGCACGGGTACGGTTGAGCCGTGGCTCGGACGGCGCACGACACTCGGGACAAACTGATCACGATCGGTCAACACCTGTTCGCCGAACAGGGCGTCTTCCGCGTCCCCCTGCGCACCGTGATCGAGCAGGCCGGACAGAAGAACACCAGCGCACTGCACTACCATTTCGGTGGACGAGAGGGCCTCCTCAACGCGATCATCGAACGCCACAACGTCGGCATCGAGGAAGAGCGCGCAGCAATGCTGATTGCGCTGCGATCCGCTGAACTCGAAGACGACGTGGCGGCGGTGGTACGCGCCTTCGTCCTGCCGTTCGCGCGGAAGTTGGAGACTGTCGAGGGCCGCGAGTTCTTGCGGGTCATCGCCCAGCTCTCCGACCTGTTCGACTTCTGGGAGGACGGCCCTCCTGGTACGCCCGCCGAAGCACACGCGGTGATGGTGATGCTGGCCGCTGCGGTCCCCGGACAGTCGTCGGCGATTCGTCACGAACGGGTCACGACGTTGCTGATGCTGATCGCGGACGCCCTCGCGCTGCGCGCCCGCAGGATCGAACAGCGCCGTCAATTGGCGCTGTCGAACGCGCAATTCATCGCCAATCTGGTCGACATGAGCGTCGGTGCGCTGCAGGCTCCGAGCCTCAGCGAGTGAAAGGTCGTCAGGCCCCGACTGCGGTCATCGCTGCTGGCACCTTCGTCCAAGGGTCGGTTCACCACTATCCGGAAGAAGCACCGGAGCGAGAAGCCCACGTCGATGGCTTCGTCATCGACGTGCACCCGGTGACGAACGCGCAATTCCTCGACTTCGTCCAGTCGACGGGACACCGCACCACGGCCGAGAAATCCGGGGCAGCCGTGTTCGTACCAACTGATGGCCCCGTCGACCTCGCCCGGCCGTCGAATTGGTGGCGCCACGACGACGACGCTTCGTGGCGCCGTCCGCTCGGCCGGAACACCCTGACCGCCGAACTCGCCGACCACCCCGTCGTGAACATCACGATCGCTGACGCGAATGCATTCGCACGGTGGGTCGGGGGTCGGCTCCCTTCGGAATCCGAATGGGAGTGGGCTGCCGGAGCCGGTCATCCGTTGATGAGCTCGTGGCCGCTGGGCGAAGACGGGAGACTGTTGGCCAACGTCTGGATCGGCGAGTTCCCGTGGCGGTCGTTCCGCACCAGGACCCCGGGGACGACGCCAGTCGGCACCTATGCGCCCAACCCGAACGGCCTGTTCGACATGCTCGGCAACGTGTGGGAACTGACCGCCGACAGATGGTCGACGAGTCGTCTACCCCCGCGCACTGAAGCGACCACATGCTGCGGGCCGACAGCGGCGGACTTGGGCTGCGAGCCTGATCGGGGCATGGTCGCCAAAGGCGGCTCATATCTGTGTGCAGCGAACTACTGCGCCCGCTACCGGCCCGCTGCGCGTCACCGGCAGATGGCCGACGAGGCTGCCTGCCACATCGGGTTTCGATGCGCATACGAGACAGGAACACTGCCGCACCATGGATGATCTCGATCGCGGTGCAGCGCTGCGCAAGATGAAGGTGTTCGCGTTGTCCTTGCTGTTAGCGGCAGCAGCGCTGTACGTCGTCGCCCGGTCCATCGGGGGCTCGAGCACCGGTTGGGGGTACGTCAGCGCGTTCGCCGAAGCAGCGATGGTCGGAGCACTCGCCGACTGGTTCGCCGTCACGGCGCTCTTCCGCCATCCACTCGGAATCCCGATTCCGCATACGGCCATCATCCCCAACCGCAAGGACGAGATCGGCAAGTCGCTCGGTGAGTTCGTCGAAACCGAGTTCATGTCCCGCGAGGTTCTCGACGAACGTCTGGCGGGAATCGGTGTCGGTCGGCGCCTCGGAGACTGGTTGAGCGAACAGGACAATGCAATTCGCGCATCGGAAGCAGTGGCCGATGTCGTTCGCGGCGCAATCGAGGTCATCGACGACACGCAGATCCAGGAGGCCATCGAGCGCATCGTCGAGAATCGGATCAGGGGAACCCAGGTCGCGCCTCTGCTCGGCAAGACTATCGATCTCGCTATCGAGGGTGGCCATCATCAACGCCTGCTCGACGCGATCTTCAAGGGCCTCGAAGGATTCCTCGACGACAACCGGATCACGTTCCGCGAGCGCCTCGAACAAGAGTCACCCTGGTGGGTGCCGGACGCCGTCGACGACCGTATCTTCGCCAAGATCTACGATGGCGTGACGAAGTTCCTGCTCGACGTCGGCGACGACCCGGAACACGAGGTGCGCAAGTCGATCGAGGTCCGGGTCGAAGCCTTTGCCACACGACTTCGTGACGACCCGGAGATGGTGGCCAAGGGTGAGCAACTCAAAGAAGAATTGCTCGCCCATCCGGACATGCGTGCCTGGATGTCGTCGCTGTGGCGCGATGCCAAGCGTGGCCTGATCGATGCGACGTCACGGCCCGACAGCGAATTGAATCAGCGGATCGCCAACTCGTTGGGCAAGCTCGGCGAACGGCTACGCGATGAGCCCGAACTCCAGGTCAAGATCGACAAGTGGGTGACTCGAGCGGTCTCGTATGTGATCGACAACTACCGCAGCGAGGTCAGCAAATTGATCGAGTCGACTGTGGCGCGGTGGGATGGCGAGTCGACCAGTCGCAAGATGGAATTGCAGGTCGGCCGGGACCTGCAGTTCATTCGGATCAACGGCACCATCGTCGGCGGCCTCGCCGGCCTGATGATCCATGCGATCGGTGAGTTGTTCCTGAAGTGAGCTGAACCCGGAACGAGCGGTGCTCGAAGTCAGTCGACGACGGTCGGATCGGGCACATAGGTGCGCAACAGCCACTGGAAGTAGTGCCAGCCGGCCCGGTGCGTACCGACCACCCGGTAGGCCTGCGTTGCTGCATCGTGACCGATCGCGATCCCGTCGGGCGCCTTCATGTGCGCCTCGGCGGTGCGCTCCATCATCACGTAGAAGCCGACGCACTCGTCCACGGTCTGGCCGACCGTGAGCAAGCCGTGGTTGCGCAAGATGACGCCCTTGGCCGCACCCATCGCAGCGGCGATCCGCTTGCCGCCGTCAGTGGAGACAATGTCGACCTCTTCGTCATCGAATATCTCGTGATCCTCGTAGAACGCGCACGACTCCTGCGTGATCGGCCGCAACCGTTCGAGCGTCGCAGAGAACGGCGTGCCGTAGGGCGTATGAGTGTGCGCAGCGGCGACGATGTCGCGTCGCGCCTCGTGGATCGGCCAATGGATGTTGTGCGCAGCCTGGTTGATGAAGCCGTCACCCTCGACGACCTTGCCGTTCGGACCGACCAGAACGAGATCGTCGACCGTCACCGTGTGGAACGCAACGCCGTAGCGCGCCAGCCAGAAATGATCGCGGCGTCCAGGATCACGGGCCGAGATGTGACCATCGCCGAGCGCCCCCCACCGCAGCGCGCCGAAGACGCGGTAGCCGAGCGCGAGCCTCGTCTTGCGATGGGCGCGCAACTCTGCGACGTCGGTGATCTCGGGCTCGTAGTCCCGGGGTGACAACAGCGGGTACGCCATCCCGACGATCCTAACGAATTCGGGCCTGCCGGCGACAGCGGGATCGATCGACCGGATCGTCGTCGCCGTGTCCCGCTTCCATCTCGTCTTGCGTCTGCGCAGGAGGTGCCCACCGGGGTATCTTCTCGGCCGTGGACATCGGCATCGCACTTCCCCAAATGGCTCGTGGTCTTGATCGGGATCGGGTCATTGCCTGGTGCCGAGGTATCGATGCGGGTCCGTATTCGTCGGTCTCGGCAGGCGAACGGATCACGTACCACAACCTCGAGGGTTTCGCGCTGTGCAATGCTGCGGCGATTCTGACCGAGCGGGTCAGGGTGTTCGTCAATGTCGCCGTCGCTCCGTGGCACGCTCCCGCCATGCTGGCAAAACAGCTGACATCGATGGATGTGCTGTCCGGCGGCCGTGTCGACCTCGCTGTCGGCGTCGGCGGACGCGAACAGGACTACATGGCCCTCGGATCGTCGTTCGCCAATCGCCACAGCCGACTCGACGCCACTGTCGCCGAATTGCAAAGGCTGTGGACCGGTGGGCTCGCCGCCGACGGCCAACCACTCGGACCGCCCCCGGTGCAGGCAGGAGGACCGAGCATCCTGTGTAGCGGGATGGGACCGAAGTCGCTGGCCCGAGCAGCACAGTGGGCCGCAGGGGTGAGCGGGTTCACGCTCACCGGTGATCCAGGCGATGCGGTTCGATCACGCCAGGCCACCGAGCAAGCCTGGGCGACCGCGGGCCGAACCGATCGGCCGCGCATCTCGATCGGCATGTTCGTCGCACTCGGACCCGATGCGGAACCGACGTTACGCGGCTACGCATCCGACTACTTCACGGTCTTCGGCGTCGACGTGGCCAAGGCATTCAGCGAGGCGATGACGATGTTCACTGCGAACCGCCTGACCGAGACCATCTCTGCGTTCGAGTCAGCTGGCTGCGACGAGATCGTGATCATTCCTGCCGACTCCGATCCAGCGATGCTCGACCGGATCGACGAGGCCGTGTCCCGCTGACGTCGCTGGGGCAAACGCTCGTCAGGGAACCCAGTTTCCATCGGCATCGCGTGTCCATCCGCGAGCCGCGTTCGATCCGCCGTCGACATGGATCGTGCTCCCGGTGACATAGCGACTTGCCGCTGAGGCGAGGAACACTGCTGCGCCGCAGATGTCGTCGCTCGTGCCCCACCCGAGCGCGAGCTTCTTGCCGTAGTCGTCCGAGCCCTGCAACAACTCGCCGTCGCCTGGTGTCGGCAGTCCGTCCGGGGCGATCGTGTTCACGCGAATGCCGCGATCACTGAGTTCCAACGCCAACGTCCGTGTGAGGTGCTCGACAGCTGCCTTCATCGCCCCATAGATGCCGAAACCAGGGGAAGCGCGAAATGCCTCCACCGACGTGATGTTGATGATCGACGACGGCGACGGCATCTTCGGGACACAGGCCCGAACGAAGTTCGTCACGCTCGTGAAGTTGGCGTCGATGAGGGCCTTCTGCCCATTCGCGCTCGCGTCGAGAAACGATCCGTGGAACGTTCCCGCCGCGTTGTTGACCAGTACATCGACGGCTTCGAGCGATCCGACCCATTCGTTGACCGCCGCGGAGTCGCGCACGTCGAGAACCGCCGTATCGGCTCGCCTACCGAAGACTTCGATCGTCTCCTTGGTGTCGTTCAGCTCGTCGCCGAGTTTGTCGCACATGACGATGTCGGCGCCGTACACGGCGAACCCGATGGCCATTGCACGGCCGAGTCCGCGTGCCGCTCCCGTGACGAGAACCGTCTTGCCATCGAGTCGGAAAGCATGGGGATCGAGCATCAGTTCTCCAGTGGTCGAGCCGGGTCGACCGGACAGTCGAGCGAGATCACGACCATAGGACCCTGCCTCGCACTGAAACGCAACGTGCCCGACCCAGCAGACACGCCGGTGCGCACGATCACGTCGACGGGCGGCCTCCACGACAGCGCTTTCGACGACGTGACATCTTCCGAAAATTGTCCGTTCGCCGAATCTGACACACCGTCAGAAACACGGCTACAGTGCGATCCATGCGCGAACTGCCCCTGATCATCTCGGTCGACGACCATGTGATCGAGCCTGCAACCGTCTGGTCCGACCGCCTCCCAGCGAAGTACCGAGACATCGGTCCACGGATCGAACGGCGTCCCGTCAAGGAGATGACGTTCATCGGTGGAAAGTTCACTGCGGTCCCCGGCGAGGCCGGCGATCCCGGTGAGCCCGTCGACTGGTGGTTCTACGAAGACCTGCGTCGGCCGCTGACCCGTCTCGACACCGCTGTCGGGTTTTCACGCGACGAGATCACGATGACCGGCATCACCTACGACACGATGCGCCAGGGTTCGTTCCTGCTTCCGGAGCGCCTCGCCGACATGGACATCAACGGTCTCGAGGCGTCGCTGTGCTTCCCGACGTTTCCTCGATTCTGCGGTCAGACCTTCACCGAAGCCAGCGACCACGAACTCGGTCTGCTGTGCGTGCGCGCCTACAACGACTGGATGGTCGACGAATGGTGCGGCCTGTCCGGCGGTCGGCTGATCCCGCTGATCATCGTTCCGCTGTGGGACGCGGAATTGGCCGCTGCCGAAGTACGCCGCAACGCCGAGAAGGGCGTCCATGCGGTCTGCTTCAGCGAGATCCCGACGAACCTCGGCCTTCCGAGCATCCACAGCGGTCACTGGGATCCGTTCTTCGAGGCCTGCAACGACGCCCAGGTGACGATCAACATGCACATCGGTAGCGGCTCGAAGATGCCGTCCACGTCGGCCGATGCGCCGGCCGCCGTAGGTTCGACGCTGACCTTCGCGAACTGTTGTTTCAGCATGGTCGACTGGTTGATGAGTGGAATCTTCAGTCGGTACACCGATTTGAAGATCGCCTACAGCGAGGGGCAGATCGGGTGGATCCCATACATCCTCGAGCGCGCCGACACGGTGTGGGAGGAGAACCGGGGTTGGGGAGGCATTGCCGACAAGGTTCTCGAGCCGCCGAGTCACATCTTCAAGAAGCACGTTTACGGTTGTTTCTTCGACGACCCTCACGGTCTCACCTGCCTCGACGAGATCGGCGAGGACAACGTCACGTACGAGAGCGACTACCCACACAGCGACAGCACCTGGCCGAACACGGCCAAGATCGCCGAACAGCAGATGGCTCACCTGTCCGACGAGACGGTGTACAAGTTGGTTCGCGGCAACGCGATCACGATGCTGCACATCGACCATCTGAAGTAGGTCACGAAGTGGTTCGAGACGCGTCGTCGATGACGATGCGGCGAGAAACCGTACGTAGTCTCGGAACACGATCATGCGTCCTGGCAACCGTCGGACGTAACGCTGAACTCTGGGGGTTCTGATGCGCGGAATTGTCTTTGATGGAACGACCACGAAGTTCGTCGACGGCCTGTCCGTGCGCGCTCCGGGCCCACGCGACGTGATCGTCGAGATCGCCGCTGCCGGCCTGTGCCACAGCGACATCTCGTACATGACCGGCCTGTACCCGGTGCCATCGCCCGGTGTCTGCGGTCACGAGGGTGCAGGCATCGTGGCCGAGGTCGGCAACGCGGTCACTCATGTCAAGCCCGGCGACCACGTGATCATCGCCACACTGGCCGCGTGCGGCTTCTGCGACCGCTGCAACGACGGCAAGCCAACGGCGTGCCGGCAAACGCTCGGCAACTGGAGTCAGCCGTTCGAGTTGGACGGACAGCCGATCTACAACTTCGCAGCAACGAGCGCATTCGCCGAGCGCACGGTCGTGCGCGACATCCAGTGCGTCAAGATTCCGGACGATGTGCCCCTGACATCGGCTGCACTCGTCGGCTGCGGCGTGGTCACCGGGATGGGTTCGGTGCTGAACCGGGCCAACGTCAAGCGCGGCCAGAGCGCCGCAGTGTTCGGCGTCGGCGGGGTCGGCCTCAACGTCATCCAGGCCCTCAAGGTGCAGGGCGCCACCACCATCATCGCGATCGACACCGAGCCGGCAAAAGAGAAGCTGGCAATGCAGTTCGGGGCGACCCACTTCCTCGACGGCAAGCGCGACGACATCGTCGAAGCGATCTGCTCGATACGGCCCTGGAACGCGGAGATGACCCGGGGGCCGTTCAACGGGGGCGGCGTCAACTGGGCGTTCGACTGTGTCGCCCATCCCGTTGTGACGAACAACGCCCTCGAGTGCCTCGACTGGGAAGGCACCGTCGTCGTCATCGGTGTGCCCAGCGCCACGGCCGAGTTCCACGGGCTCTACGGCCGGCTGGTCCAGGTCGATCGCGGAATCATCGGCTGCCGCTACGGCGCGATCTCTCCCCACCGCGACATACCGAAGATCATCGAGCTCTACCGTCGCGGCGAAGTCCTGCTCGACGAATTGGTCTCGCAGACCTTCCCGGTCGAGCAGTTCGAGGACGCCGTGCACGGTCTGGAATCCGGGACCATTGCACGAGGCGTCCTCACGTTCTGACGGTTTCCGACCCGATGGGCCCGACGAACACAGTCGTCGAGAAACCGGTCACGGGTGATTTCGCAACGGTGCTCGATCTGTTCGATGCAGTTGTGCGCGAACATGGTGATCAGGAGGCAGTTGTCCACGAAGGCCAGCGGCTGACCTTCGCACAATGGGCATCACGCGCGGATGCGCTGGCCGAATGGCTGGTCAACGAACACGGTGTCAGCAAGGGTGACATCGTCGGGATCAGGCTGCCGAGCGGTATCGATTACATGGTGGCATATCAGGCCGTGATGCGCGCCGGCGCGATCGCGACTGGCATCAACCCTCGTCTCGGGCCGACAGAAGTCGACCACATCAATCGCATCGCTGCGCCAGAGTTCACGTTCAGCGGGCCACTTCCGAACGTGGGCGACGGTGACCCGCTGCGCAGGCGTGTCGAGCTCATCGCAACCGATCCCCTGGCGATCGTCTGGACCGGTGGCACCACTGGCTTACCCAAGGGCGCGTGGTTCGATCACGCATGCCTGCGAGCGATGGCCCTCGGTGCTGCGCCATTGAGTGCTCCGGGTGATCGGCGGCTGTCGCCCTTGCCGTTTGCCCACGTCGGCGCGATGACCCGCGTCTGGGACGAGCTCGAGAATGTGATCACCACCGTCATCGTTCCGTCGCCGTGGACTGCCGTTAGCGCACTTCATCTGATCGACACCGAACGGATCACCGTCTCCCAGGGCGTACCGACCCAGTACCGGATGATGTTCGATCATCCCTCGTTCGATTCGATTGACGTCACGTCGCTCCGAGTTGCCGGAATCGGCGCAGCTCGAGTGCCACCGGAGCTCGTCGCCGAGATGCGCACCAAGCTCGGCTGCGATGTCGTCGTCCGCTACGCCAGTACCGAATCGTGTCTTGCAACGGGCACGCGTCTCGACGACACGGTCGACGTCATCTGCACGACCGTCGGCCGACCGAACGGCGATGTCGAACTGCGACTCGTCGACGACAATGGCAACGGTGTCACCGAAGTCGGCGCTGAGCACGTCGGCACCGTTTGCCTCCGCAGTCGGGCGCGGATGCGCGGATACTGGAACGATCCACAGCGCACGGCCGAGGCGATCGACGACCACGGGTGGCTGCACACCGGCGACCTCGGCTGGCTCGGCGACGACGGCAACCTGCGTCTCGTCGGGCGCAGCACGGAGATGTACATCCGAGGCGGCAACAACGTGTATCCGATCGAGGTCGAGAACTGCCTCGGCGCGTTCGATGACATCGCTGCCACAGCCCTCCTGGGCGTGCCGGTGGAGCACCGACTCGGTGAGATCGGCGTTCTGTTCGTCGTCGCGAGACCGGGACGAGATGTCGGTCTGGCCGCCGTCCGCGCGTTTGTCGGCGGGCATCTCGCCACGTACAAGATGCCGGACGCGCTCGTGCTCGTCACCGGGTTGCCGTTGACCTCGATCGGAAAGGTCGACAAACTCGCGCTCCGACCACGCGCACTAGAGGAGGCTGCAGGATGGCACGACTGATCGACGGTTTGATCGACACCACGGGCAAGACCCTGTGGGAATTGATCTGCGAGCGCGCCGAGGCAACACCCGAGAAGCGGATGGCGGACGATGAGCAGGGCCGGGTCCTGACCTTCGGCGAGTATCGCGCCTGGAGCGAGCGTGTCGCCGCCGGCCTCGCTGCTCGCGGCGTGGGGATCGGCAGCAACGTGTCGTGGGTGCTGCCGTCGCGCTTCGAGGCAATGATCCTCGCCGCAGCACTCTCACGGCTCGGCGCCGTGCAGAACCCGATCCTGCCGATCTATCGCAGCCGCGAGGTCGGGTTCATCGTGCGCCAGAGCAAAGCCACGATGATCATCGTTCCGGGGGCTTTTCGGGGCTTCGACTACGCGCCGATGGCGACCGAGGCGACTGTTGGTCTCGATGTCGAGATCCTCGTTGCCGATCCGGACCTGCCAGAAGGCGAACCGTCCACACTGCCCGATTTCGTTCCGGCGTTCGACGAGATGCGCTGGTTGTTCTACTCGTCGGGTACGACTGCGGATCCAAAGGGCGCCAAGCACAGCGACCACACCATGTCGGCGTCGAACGTCGGTATGCAGTGGAGCATGGAGGTCGGGCCCGACGACAAAGCGGCGGTCGTGTTCCCGATCACCCACGTCGGCGGACTGATCTGGCTGTTCAACGCGATGGAGACCGGTGTCGAATTGCTGATGGTCGAGACGTTCAATCCCGCTCACACACCCAAATGGCTCGGCGATCACGGCGTCACGTGCGCCGGAGCGGGAACGGTGTTCTGGCTCGCCTATCTGAACGCGCAGCGAGCGCTACCAGCCGGCGAGAAATTGATGCCGCACGTCCGCATCTTCAACGGCGGCGGGGCCGCCAAACCGAAGTCGCTGAACGCGGAGATGATGGCCGAGATGGGTGCGCCACTGATCGGCGGGTGGGGAATGACGGAGTCGCCGATCAACACGATGGTGCACGTCGACGACCCCGATGTGAAGAAGGCCGAGACCGACGGAAGGGCATGCCCGGAGGTGCAGATCCGCATCGTCGGCGACAAGGGCGAATGTGGTCCGAACGAGGAAGGCGAACTGCGCCTGAAGGGGCCGCAGGTCTGTCTCGGCTATCTCGACTCGGCCCTCGACGTCGATGCCTTCGACGAGGACGGCTGGTTCCGAACGGGCGACCTCGGCGTGCGCGACGACGGCGGTTGGGTCAGCATCACCGGGCGGCTGAAGGACATCATCATCCGCAAGGGCGAGAACATCTCCGCCAAAGAGATCGAAGACCTGCTGCACGCGCACCCGGCCATCGCCGACGCTGCGGTGATCGGCCTGCCGGACGAAAGGAGCGGCGAGCGGGCGTGTGCCGTGATGGTCCTGCGTGACAATCAGACATTCACGCTGGCCGAGATGATCGCGTTCTTGAAGGACCGTCGACTGCCGATGTACAAGGTCCCGGAGCAGCTCGAAATCGTGCCCGCCCTGCCCCGAAATCCGACCGGCAAAGTACTCAAGAAAGATCTACGCGCAACCTATGGAGGATCAGCATGAACCGCTTCACTGACCGCTCGGCCGTCATCACCGGCACCGGCTCGGGCATCGGCAAGGCAACAGCCCTGCTGTTCGCCGGCGAGGGCGCCAACGTCGCGTGCATCGACGTCAAGGGTGCAGACGAAACCGCTGCCGAGATCACTGCGACGGGCGGTACCGCCCATGCGTTCACGTGTGATGTCAGCAGCTACACCGACGTCGAAAGGACAATCGAAGCCGCCGCGTCAGCCCTCGGTGGCATCGACATCCTGCTCAACATCGCCGGTATCGGACACTTCGCAAACAGTCACCAGGAAGAGCCCGCTGCCTTCGACAAGGTGCTCGCTGTGAACCTGAACGGCACGTTCTATATGTGCCGCTATGCACTCCCCCATCTGATCGCCACCGGCCACGGGGTCATCGTCAACACCGCATCGAACGCCGGCCTGCAGGGGCTGCCGTGGAGCGCCGCCTATTGCAGCAGCAAAGGTGGCGTCGTCCAGCTCACCAAGGCCCTGGGCTACGAATACCGCGGCAAGGGCGTGCGGGTCAACGCCGTTGCACCGGGCGGCACGAACACCAACATCATCCAGCAGTTCTCGACGTTCCCGGAAGGCGCCGACTGGAAGCTGATGTCCAAGGCGATGTCGCCGATGCCGACCGCCGAGCCGAGCGAGATGGCCGAGTGCTTCGCGTACATCGCTTCGGACGCGGCGCGCTACATGACCTCGACGATCGTCAGCCTCGATGGCGGCCTCGCATGCTGAACACGTCCTGCTGACCACCATGGACCTGCAGTTCACCGATCGAGAAAACCAGTTCCGCGCCGACCTGAAACATTGGCTCACCACAGCGATCCCGACCGTGCCGGACGAACCGCATCGCGACGACTGGTCGAGGCGGCGGGCCTACGACGCCAATTGGCAGCGAATGTTGTTCGACGCTGGTTACGCCGGCATCAACTGGCCGAAAGAATACGGCGGGCGCGGCGCCACGCCGACCGAACACCTGATCTTCTTGGAGGAAACCGAGCGTGCCAGAGCGCCCTATGTCGGCCAGAACTTCGTCGGCCTCCTCCACGCCGGACCGACACTGATCGCGGAGGCGTCTGCTGAGCAGAAGGCCTTCCACCTCCCGGCGATCCTCAAGGGCGAACACATCTGGTGTCAGGGCTTCAGCGAGCCGTCAGCTGGCAGCGACCTGGCCAGTCTGAGCAGCCGAGCCATTCGTGATGGCGACAGCTACGTCATCAACGGTCAGAAGATCTGGACCTCGTTCGGGCACACCGCTGACTACTGCGAGATGCTCGTACGCACGGACACCGAGGTTCCCAAACACCGAGGCATCACGTGGCTGATCGTGCCGATGGGTCTGGAGGGAATGGACGTCCGTCCGTTGCGCACCATGGAGGGCAGCACCGAGTTCTGCGAAGTGTTCTTCGACGAGGTGAGGGTGCCGGTGTCCAATCGGGTCGGTGCCGAGAACGACGGCTGGCGCGTCGCGATGGTGACACTCAGCTTCGAACGTGGAACGGCCTTCATCAGCGAGATGTTGCAGTCGATGGAACTCGCTCGCGACCTGGCCGATCTGGCCAAGACGATCACCCGCAACGGCGTGGTGGCCTGGGACGATGCGGGGCTTCGCCGAGACATCGGCCGGATCTGCGCTGAACTCGACGCGTTGTGGGCGCTGACCAAGCGCAACATCAGCCAAGCCCAGCGAACCGGGCTCGTTGGTCCCGGTGGCAACGTGTTCAAGCTCGCCTACGCAGAACTGCGTCAGCGCCTGGGCGACATCGCGATGCATCTTCTCGACCGAGCTTCGTTGAGCATCGACGACATCGGTCAACTGCCGACGCACGCGCACGTGCACGGTCGTATCCACGCGTTGTCACTCGGCATCGCCGCCGGCACCTCACAGGTGCAACGCAACATCGTCGCCGAGCGCATCCTCGGCCTGCCGAAGGATCGCTGAGGTCACCAGTGGATTTCGAATTGAACGATGACGAACGCTCCCTGCAGGAGGGCATCCGCTCCTTCCTGGCGGGCCGGTACTCGCTGACGGTTGCCCGGGCCAACGAGGAGACCGGCGCCGCACTCGATCGCACCCTCTGGACTGCCCTGGCCGAGGTCGGCGTTTTCAGTCTGCAGGCCGACGGCTTCGGACTCACCGAATCGGTGCTCGCCTTCGAAGAACTCGGCCGCGCTCTCGTCAACGGACCGGTCGTCGCCACACACCTCGCGGCGGGCCTCGTCGCCGGCGCCGGTGACGGCACTCGCGTCGTCGGTCTGGTCGAGCCGTCCGAGCCCGTCACCGTGATCGAGCACATCGACTCGCTGGACGACCTGATCGTGGTGCGGCCGACAGGGCTGTTCCTGGTCGATCCGGCGTCCATCGATGCGGTACGTGTCCAACGCCCGCTCGACGGGCTCACACCCATCGCGTCCGTCGCTGATCTCCCGACCGGCGAACCGATCGGCGACGCCGACTCGGCTGCAACGTTCGCCCGCGACGGCATGGTCCTGACGGCGGCGTTGCAGCTCGGATTGTGCTTGGCGACCATCGATCTCGCTCGCGACTACGCATTGCAACGCGAGCAGTTCGGACGCCCGATCGGCGCCTTCCAGGCCGTCAAGCACATGCTGGCCGACATGCTGACCAAGGCCGAGGTGACGCGGGCCGCCGTCTACGCAGCGGCCGTCAACATCGATGGTCGTGGAGACTCTCTCGACCTCGATCAGACGGCCCGAATGGCCAAAATGTTGGCCGGTGACAGCGCCCTGTTCTGCGGCAAGACCTGCATTCAGGTGCACGGTGGGATGGGCTTCACCTGGGAAGTCGACGCCCAGCGCTATTGGAAACGGGCATGTGTCCTGGACACGCACTTCGGCAACAGCGATCATCACGCAGCCGCGTTCGCGGCAGCACTCTGACCAGCAACACCAGACACGAGAACAGGGACACGTCATCATGGGAATTTGTGACGATCGGGTGGTCATCATCACGGGCGCGGGGCGTGGGCTCGGTCGCGCCCACGCCCTGGCGTTTGCAGCCGAAGGAGCGAAGGTGGTAGTCAACGACATCGGCGCAGAACTCGACGGCAGTGGTGGCACGTTGTCGCCGGCGCAGGAGGTGGCCGAGGAGATCCGGGCCAACGGCGGCGAGGCAATCGTCAACGGTGATGACATCAGCGACTGGGAACAGGCCGGGCATCTCGTGGCTCAGGCAATCGAAGCGTTCGGTCATCTCGACACCGTCGTCACCAACGCCGGCATCGTCCGCGACCGGATGATCGTCAACATGTCGATCGATGAATGGGACGCGATCATGCGAGTGCACCTACGCGGCATGTTCTGCCCTGTCCGCCAGGCCATCGACTATTGGCGCGGCGAGGCCAAAGCCGGTCGCCAGCGCAATGCCAGAGTCGTCACCACGTCGTCCGGCGCTGGACTGTTCGGCAGCGTGTCGCAGGCGAACTACGCGGCGGCCAAGGCGGGGATCGCGGCCTTCACGATCACAGCCGCAGCTGAGCTCGGCCGATACGGCATTCTGCTCAACGGCATCGCTCCATCAGCACGCAGTCGGATGACCGAGGACGCATTTGCCGACATGATGCGCAAACCCGAAGAGGGATTCGATGCGATGGATCCGGCCAACGTCAGCCCGGTCGTCGTCTGGCTCGGCTCCGCAGAATGCACGATCTCCGGGCGGATGTTCGAGACCGCCGGCGGACAACTGAGTGTTGCCGACGGCTGGCAGCACGGTGCCGTCTTCGACAAGGGAGCACGCTACGAGCCTGCCGAGATCGGCAGTCTTGTCGATGACCTGCTCGGGGCAGCCCCCACCCCTACCCCCGTGTACGGTTCCTGAATTCACCAAAGGGAGCGCCGTGACGCGTAGTAAGCCAGCGATTCTCGGAGCCGATGGTCGCGTCCTCGGTTCCCGTGCCGAACGAACACGGGCACGACTGCTGCAGGCAACCTCCAAGCTCTTGTCCGAACAGGGTCTGCTCGATCTGAAGATCGTCGACATCACGCGCCAAGTCGGCTCGTCACCTGCCACGTTCTATCAGTACTTCGTCGATGTCGATGCAGCACTTCTGGCGCTCGCCGAGGAGGCGACACACGACGAAACTCCACTTGTCTCACATCTCGACAGCGGATGGGATGGCGCTGACGGGCTGACCAGAGCCGGCGAGTTCGTCGACGCCTACACGCGATTCTGGGACGACCACAACGCCGTCCTGCGGGTCCGCAACCTGAAGGCCGAAGAAGGCAACGCTGGGTTCCGGGAGTCTCGGTCGCGAGCGAACCTGCTCGTCATCGCGTCGATGTCGACGATGGTCAAGCATGCCCAGGCCGACGGGCGATTGCCGAAATCGATCAACCCGTTCGTGACTGCGACATCGATGATCGCGATCATCGAACGCCTGCTGCCGTACCGCAACGAGATCGCCCGCCGTGGCGCCACGAATGCGGCCATGCGCGACACGATTGCTGTACTGCTCCACCGCAGCCTGACCGGCCTCTGAAGCACGAACACGGCATGCCGCGACACCGCAGCCGAATGCCCGGGCAGCCGAATGCCCGGGCAGCCGAATGGTCAGTCGAGCATCGGGGGGCCACCCCAGACGGGGATACCCGATGGTGCCCCGAGGAACAGTTCATCACGCGAGTCGATCAGTTCGGCGACGGTCCACTGCTTTTGACCGTTGGTGATCGAGGCGAGGATCGTGGCCGGCTGCATCCGGTGCACCTGATCGCCGAGGACGAGGAACACCTGAGCGCTGACGTCGCCCGCTGCATCGCTGGCGAGAAAGGCAACCATCGGGCTGATGTTGGCCGGGTCGTACTTGTCGAACCCGGTCTCGGGCTTGGTGAACTTGGGATTGACATCGGTCATCGGCGTGCGCGCCCGCGGTGCAATCGCGTTGACCGTGACGTTGAGTCGTTCGAGCTCGCGAGCCCAGATCGACGTCAACGCGACGATGCCGCCCTTCGCCGCGCCGTAGTTGGTCTGTCCCGGTCCGCCGAAGATGCCACTTTCACTGGCCGTATTGATGATTCGCCGAGGGACCAGATCGGCACCCTCACCAGCGGCTTTTGCCTGTGCGCGCCAGTACGCTGCGGCGAAATGGGTGGTCGTGACGTGACCCTTGAGGTGGACGGCGACGACCGAATCGAAGCGGTCCTCGTCCATCGAGAAGATCATCGCATCACGGAGGATCCCGGCGTTGTTGACCAGGATGTGCAGGTCGCCGAACTCGGTCACGGCCCGGTTGACGAGCGCTTCGGCGTCCGGCCACGAGGTCACGTTGCTCTGGTGAGCAACCGCTCGCCCGCCGCTGGCAACGATCGCCGCTGCCGTCTCGTCAGCGCTTGCACCGAGATCGTTGACCACGATCGCGGCCCCCTCGGCCGCCAGGAATTCAGCGTGACAGCGGCCCACGCCCTGACCCGCTCCCGTGATGATCGCGACCTTGCCGTCCAGTGCACCCATCGTGAATTCCCCATCCGGTTTCGTACCCGCCACTCGTTCGAGTTGCGCCAACGTGGCCCCACGTTGCTCTGCACCGTTTCTGATGCGCCGTCAGATTCTATGCTCACGGCGATGCTGATCTCACTAGGCCTGCCCACCGACCGCCTTCCGTCGTCGCCCGAACTCGCAACCGCGGCGGCGATCACCTCCATCAGCCAACGCGCCGAGGCAGCGGGCTACGACGCCGTGTTCGTCACGGATCACCCGTTTCCCTCGCAGAAGTACGTGACACACGGTGGACACCACTCGCTCGATCCGTTCGTGGCCCTGTCGTTCGCCGCGGCGGCCACGACGACATTGCGTGTTCAGACCAACCTCTTGATCCTGTCCTACCGCAATCCATTCGTGACCGCGCACGGCATTGCCACGCTCGATTCACTCAGCAGCGGACGCACCCTCATCGGCGTCGGCGCCGGCTACCTCCAGCCCGAGTTCGCCGCTGTCGGGGCAGCCTTCGCGACGCGTGGGGCACGAACCGACGAGACGCTGCGGGCGATGATCGAAGCCTGGAAGGGCGCCCCTGTCTCGATGGAGGGAACCGACTTCGTCGCAACGGACAATGTGCTGCAGCCGTTGCCGGTCCAGCACCCACATCCGCCGATGCTGATCGGCGGCAACTCGACAGCTGCCATCCGCCGGGCCGTCGCCTACGCCGAGGGTTGGGTACCGATGCCGAGTCCGGCGAGCGCCGCGAAACGACTCGGCACGCCGGGGATCGAGTCGCTCGAATCGTTGGAGCAGCGCATCGCGATTGCGACCAGGCTCACCGCTGAGGCTGGTCGGACAACACCACTGCAGATCTGGTTCACCCCGTGGGCGCTGTCCGGGTTCGGCGACAAGCAGTGGGATCCGAAGCCACTGCGCGGCGAGATCGACGCGCTCGCCGAACTCGGCGTGACGGGCCTCACCGTCACCCTTCCCGGCACGACCCTCGACGAGTTCAACACATCATTGGACCGTTTCGCCGACGACGTGATCGCCTGACCCGACGGCCGGTGGATGCGTGATGGGCGCTGCGATGAGGGTGGAGGTCGGCAGGAACGCCCACGCACCCGTCGCGCCGATTGTCAATGCAACAGCGGCAAAGACGTACGCAGCGCGCACGTCGATCGTGGCGGAGATCAGCGCGGCGATTCCCGCGCCGAAGGGTTGGCCACCCCATGAGATCATCCGGCCGAAGACGTTGACGCTCGACCGCAGTTCATCCGGTGCAGCCAGCTGCCGATACGTGATGCCGGTCGTCGTCGTGATCTGCACGCACCACTGGAAGAGCACCAGCATCAGCACCGCCGGAATCCACGAGGACGTCATCACGAGACCGACCGTGACCGCCGCAGTGAGGCCGGTCGAGATCGGCGTGATCTGCTTCACCCGGGCCGTCGAGAAGACACGCGAGAACATGATCCCACCAATCAACGCTCCGCAGCCGGCGGCGGTGTAGAGCATGCCGAGCCGGAAGTCCTTCTCCGGTAGACCGAGCTGCTGCACCCCGTAGGGCACGAGCAGGCCGAGCACCGCACCGAATCCCAACGAGTTGGCGAATCCGGCCAGCAACAGCGTGGCAACGGTGCGGTTTCCGCGCACGAACCGCAACGCCTTACCGATCTGGACCCGGATCTGCAGTGGCCCGTGGATCGGCGGCCCAGTCCGGAATGACGACCTGATCGTGCCCTGGACGACAGCGGCGAAGAAGAACGTCGCGGAGTCGAACCACACGGCGTTCGTCGCGCCGACCGTCGCAGCCAACACGCCACCAACTGCGGGCCCTGCGACCTCGGCACCGGAGATGACCGTTGCCAGGAAGCCGTTCGCAGCAGCCAGCCGTTCCCGTCCAACGAGCGCCGGCACTGCACCGAACACAGCTGCGTCGGAGAACACGAACGCGGTCGCCGACAACAGGCCGACGATGTACACCTGAGCCACGGTCAACACACCCAACAGCGCGGCCACCGGGATCGTCGCCCCGAGGATGCCTTCGATGATGTGTCCACCGACGATCAGCCGGCGCCGGTTCCACCGGTCCGCAACTGGTCCGGCGATGGCCCCGAAGAGGATGTACGGGACCACGCGTAAGGCGAACAATCCGCCCGTCGCAGCGGCCGACCCGGTGGCGTGATACACGACAATCGGCAGGACCACCATGCTGACCGTGGTGCCCATGACGGAGACGCCGTCGGCGATGGCCCAGCGCACGAACGCCTTTTCATCGCGAAGTCCGATCATCAGCCCGATCTTCGCACACCACCGCGTTCGGGCTCCGAACGCCGGGCTCGGTGCTGATCGAGCGGCGGCCGGAGAACCGCTGACGGAATCTGATACCGTGTCAGAAACGCTCAACAGCAAGGTTGAGCTGCCGTTTCGTCAGGGAGAAATGATCATGACCGAGCGTCAGATTCCCAAGATCATCAGTGTCGACGACCACGTCGTCGAGCCGCCGCACCTGTTCGACCGCTGGCTGCCGGCAGGGTTCCAGAACCATCCCGACAAGCCTCGGGTGGAACGACGCGGCATCGCCGGGATCACGTACATGGGCGGAACCATGTACGAATACGACTGGGACGAGTCAGCTCCCAAGGCCGACATCTGGTTCTACGGCGACCTCATCGCCGTGCACAAGCGTCACGTCGCGGCCGTTGGCTTCGACCGTGACGACATGACCATGTCACCCATCACCTACGACGAGATGCGGCCCGGCTGCTACGACCCGAAGGCCCGACTCGGGGACATGGACATCGACGGTGTCGAAGCGTCGCTGTGCTTCCCGACGATGCCTCGCTTCTGCGGTCAGACCTTTGCCGAGGCCAAGGACAAGGACCTCGCCTTCGCCTGCGTCGAGGCCTACAACAACTGGATGGTCGAGGAATGGTGTGGCGACTCGAACGGTCGCCTGATCCCCCTCCCGATCGTGCCTCTGTGGGATGTCGAACTTGCTGCTGCTGCGGTGTACCACAACGCCGCTCGCGGCTGCACTGCCGTCGCGTTCAGCGAGATCCCCGCCAAGCTCGGGCTGCCGACGATCCACAGTGGCTATTGGGATCCGTTCTTTCGGGCCTGCAACGACACCAAGACCGTCGTGTGCATGCACATCGGTTCGTCGTCGCAGATGCCCGCGACGTCGGCCGACGCTCCGCCGGCTGTGGCCGCGACGCTCAGCTTCGGCAACGCGATGAGTTCGCTCAGCGACTTCTTGTTCAGCGGAATCCTGGTCAAGTACCCCGACCTCAAGCTCGCCTACAGCGAGGGGCAGATCGGTTGGCTGCCGTACATCCTCGAGCGTGTCGACGACGTCTGGCGCGAGCATCGCGCATGGGGTGGCGTCAAGGAACTGATCCCCGAACCGCCGAGCACCTACTGGCACCGTCAGATCTACGGCTGCTTCTTCCGTGATCGTCACGGCCTGGAGAGCCTGCACCGCATCGGCGTCGACAACGTCACCTACGAGACCGACTACCCGCACACGGACAGCACCTGGCCGGACAGCCAGAAGTTGTTCGCCGAGCAGGTGGCCGACCTCGACGATGCAACGATGTACAAGATCGTGCGCGGCAACGCGATCAGGATGCTGCGTCTGACCCAGTTCACCTGAGCAGGGTCCCGTGACACGTACAGCGCTGGTCACCGGCGCCAGCAGGGGCATCGGCAAAGGTGTTGCGGTGGCGCTCGCGCGCGCCGGCTACGACGTGGCGATCACCGCCCGAACGGTGAACGAGGGCGACGCCTCGTCGATCGCACCGGAAACCGGGCGGTCACTGCCTGGTTCGCTGACCACCACCGCAGCCGAGATCGCGACGCACGGCGTTCGCGCCGTATCGATCCCGCTCGATCTGCTCGAGCTGGACACCCTGGCCGCCGCAGTCGATGCTGCTGTCGCCCAACTCGGCGGTCACCTCGATGTCCTGGTCAACAACGCCATCTACGTCGGTCACGGCAGCGACCAGCTGTTCGCTGACTGCGACCCCGACAACCTGATCAAGCGGGTCACCGGCAATGTCACCGGGCAGCTGTTGATCACCCAACGCTCACTCAAGCACATGCTCGCCGGGGGTGGAGGCACGGTGTGCGACATCACCTCGGCCGCTGGTCAGGTCACGCCTCGCGCTCCCGTCGGCCACGGCGGCTGGCCGCTCGCCTACGCCGTCACCAAGGCCGGCTTCCATCGCATCGCCGACATGCTCGTTGTCGAGTACGGCGATCGCGGAATCCGCGCATTCAATGTCAACCCCGGCTATGTCGCCACCGAGCGGGTGGTCGCAGCCGGCGAACAATTGGACTTCGTCGCCAAATACGGCATCACCCCGGACATCATCGGCACCGCCATTGCGAACCTGATCGACGACCCCACCGTTGCCAACGGTGGATATGTGCAGGCATTCGACCGGGCGAGAGAGCTCGGATTGGCGGCTCCCCGGTCGTGACCTCTGCCCCCACACTGCCGGAACTGATCCTGTCGCAGACGTATACGACCGCAACGTTGCTGCGCGACCGCGCCGACGACGACAAGATCGGCTACCGCTTCGACGACGAGTCGTGGACGTGGGCCGAGGTCGTCCGCGAGAGCGCCCGTCGGTCGGCGATGCTGATCGCTCTTCGCCGACCCGGGCCCTTCCACATCGGTGTCCTGCTCGAGAACGTGCCGGAATATCTGTTCGTGGCCGGCGGGGCGGCGTTTGCGGGCGCCACCATCGTCGGCATCAATCCGACCCGACGCGGCGACGAACTCGCCCGCGACATCCGCCACACCGACTGCCAGTTGATCATCACCGATCGCGCCAACGCTCCCCTCCTCGACGGCCTCGACCTGGGTACAGCAACCGGCCGGATCCTGTTGGTCGACGACCCGGCCTACGCAGAATCGATTCCGCCGTATACCTCGCTACCGGCGGCCGACGACGATCCCGACCCCTCGACGATCCTCTTCCTGCTGTTCACCAGCGGCTCGACAAGCGCTCCGAAAGCCGTGGTCTGCAGCACCGAGCGGATGGCTTCTGCCGGTGTTCGAGCCGGACAGTCGTATGGAATCACCCGTGACGATGTCACGTATTGTTCGATGCCGCTGTTCCACGGCAATGCGCTGATGGCCTGTTGGGCACCGTCGTTGGCCGTTGGTTCGACGATGATCCTGCGCCGCAAGTTCTCGGCCAGCGGGTTCCTCCCCGATGTCCGCAAGTACGGATGCACGTACTTCACCTACGTTGGCCGGACGATTGCCTACATCCTCGCCCAGACAGCGACCGAGCACGATCGCGACCATCACCTTCGGCTCGGGTTCGGTACCGAGGCGAGCGGTCAGGACAGGATCCGATTCGCCGAGCGTTTCGGCTGCCCGCTGATCGAGGGCTACGGCTCGAGCGAGAGTGTCGTCGTCATCATGCGCACGCCGACCACCCCGACCAACGCGCTCGGGGTGCCCCGTCTTGACGGCGGAGCCGACATCGCCGTTGTCGATCCGAACACGCTCGAACCGTGTCCGCGAGCAGTCTTCGACGAGCACGGCGGACTCGTCAACGCCGACGTTGCGATCGGCGAGATCGTCAATCGCTCCGGAGGTGGCATCTTCGAGGGCTACTACAACAACACCGAAGCGACCTCGGACCGGCTGCGCAACGGTTGGTACTGGTCCGGCGATCTGGCGTTCGTCGACGCCGACGGTTTCTACTACTTCGCCGGGCGCAGTTCGGATTGGTTGCGGGTGGACAGCGAGAACTTCGCCGCGGCGCCTGTGGAGAACATCCTCCACCGCTTCGATGCAGCGGTGATGGTGGCCGTCTATGCGGTTCCGGACCCGCGCACCGGCGACCAGGTGATGGCTGCGATCGAGCTCCGCGCAGGCGCTCGCTTCACCGTCGCGTCGTTCACCGAATTCCTCGCCGAACAGCACGACCTCGGCACGAAGTGGTCACCTCGGTTCATCAGGATCATCGAGGAGATGCCTCTGACCGCGAACAACAAGGTCAACAAGCAACCACTTCGCGCTGCGTGTTGGAACACGTCCGATGTCATCTGGTGGCAACCGACGCGCGGAGCCGACTACCGGATCTTCAACGCCTCCGATGCCGCTGCGCTCGCTGCCGAGTTCGCCGAACACCACCGGACCCAACTCCTGCCCCGCTGACAACGGCTCGCGAGATGCAACGGATCAGGCGCCGACGAACAGATTGGCGCGGCCACCGGCGACAAAATGCTGGCGCAGTTCTGCACGATCGCCGGAGGTGAACGATGTGAATACGAGATCCTTGCCACGCCGCCACCAGATGCTGTCGGACGTTGCCCATTGTTGTGCGACCAGAGTGCGCTTGAGGATCTTGTTGGTCTGTGTCATCGGCATCTCGGCAGCGATCCGGACATAGGTCGGAACCCACTTCGGTCCGAGATCGGGCTGCTCGGCCAAGAAGGTCGCGAATGCAACTGGATCGAACACCACGCCATCGACCAGCTGCATCGCTGCCATCACGCGGTCACCGATCTGGGCATCCGGTACCGCATACACGGCCGCCGTGACAATGCCAGGAAACCGAGCAACGATCCGCTCCACCGGTGCTCCGGAGAAGTTCTCGCCGTCGACGCGTATCCAATCAGCGCTCCGGCCGGCGAAGTAGAAGTACCCGGCGGCGTCCCGGAAGGCGAGATCACCCGTCCAGTAGGCACCGTTGCGCAGGCGCTCGCTGTCCGCCGCCGAGTTGTTCCAATAGCCCTCGAAAGTCCCCGGCGTACTGTTGACGATCTCGCCGGTCGCGGCCTCGGCGTTGGTCAGCCGACCGTCGGTGTCGAACTCGGCGGGTGGACACTCGGCTCCAGTCGCCGGGTCGAGCACGCGAATCGTGTCAGCGCCGAGGCCGAGCGCCCCCTTCGGCATGCCCGCGACGCGCTGGATCGAAGCGCCGGTTTCGGTCTGTCCGTAGCCATCCCTCAGCGAGCATCCGAAACGCTCGCTGAAGCGAGCCAGATCGGATTCTGCGCCCTCGTTGCCGTATCCCCGGATCAGCGGGTTGTCAGCATCGTCGTCCTGTTCGGGAGTGGCCAACACATACGCCAACGGACGGCCGACGTAGTTGAAATACGTGGCGCCGAAACGCCGCACATCGGGCAGGAATCCGCTGGCGCTGAACGTCGGACGCAGCGCCATCGCTGCTCCGGCAACGATCGTCGGCGCCCACGCCGTGAACAGAGCGTTGCTGTGGAACAGGGGCATCGAGATGTACGTGACATCGTCAGCGGTCAACGACGTCATCGCCGCAATCGTCGAGGCGATGTTGTGCAGTCGACCGTGCGAGGTGATCACAGCCTTCGGCGCACCGCTCGTACCACTCGTGAACAGCAGCAGGAACGTGTCCGCGGCTGACGATGGCATCGGAACGAAATCGGTGCCCGTCGAGCGGTGATCGGCGAGAAGAGCGTCATAGGTTGCCGTGCCGACGACGAGCATCCGACCGTTCGCTACCCCCAGATCGAGATCATCGAGAAGACCGGCCTGTCCCTGCTCCGTCACGATCAACTGACATTCGGTGAACTGGATGTCCCTCTCGAGTTCAGCTCCCCGGCGGGTCGGGTTGATGCCGACGATCGTCGATCCCGCCAACGCAGCTGCACCGAGCCACATCGAGAAGTCAGGGATGTTCTCCATCAGAAGACCGATGTGTGCCGGACCGACCTTGCGCATCGACTCGAACAGCCGGGCTCTGACGATGCATTCCGTCACCCATTCTCGATAGGTCCACCGCTGATCGTCGAACAGCAGCGCCAACCCGTCGTCTGCCGCGCGAGCGAGAACATGATCGGCGAAGGTCGGCACGACGACCGATTCTACTTTCCACTCAGACGCGAACTTCCGGGCGACCGCTCCCGCGAGCGATACCAACGCTTCGAAGTGCCGCCGGGCGATTCTCGACCGACGCGGCGTGTCGTCGCCGTACAACGCCCCCGGCGGGTGTGCCCGAGGCGCTCTCGCCGATGAAGTCAGCGTACGATCGTCCGATGCGAGTGTTCTTCACCGGGGGAAGCGGAAAGGCGGGTCGACACGCTGTCCGGCATCTCGTCGAACAGGGGCACCGGGTCGTCAACGGTGACATGGTGCCGCTCGGTTCGCCAGAAGTCGCTGACCTGCGCATCGATCTGACCGACGCCGGGCAGGTCTTCAACGCTCTCTCGGCGTACGCCGGCTTCGACGAACTCGAGTCCGGCGCCGGTGTTCCCAGCTACGACGCCGTGGTGCATTTCGCGGCGATCCCGGCAATCCTCGTCCGCCCCGACAACGAGACGTTCCGAATCAACGCACTCAGCACGTACAACGTCATCGACGCCGCTGTCACATTGGGGATCGGCAAAGTGATCTTTGCCAGTTCCGAAACGACATATGGGATTTGTTTCGCGAAGGGTGAAGTCCGGCCCGAGTACGTCCCGATCGACGAGGAACACCCAACGGTTCCGCACGACAGCTACGCGATGTCGAAAGTGGTCAACGAGGCAACGGCACGGTCGTTTCAGGCACGAAGCGGTATCGACATCTATGGGTTACGCATCAACAACGTGATCGAGCCGCACGAGTACGCGACGAAGTTCCCCGCGTTCGTCGCCGATCCCGGCCTGCGGCGTCGCAACATCTTCGCCTACATCGATGCCCGCGACCTCGGCCACATGGTCGATTGCTGCCTCCGCACCGACGGCCTGGGCTACGAGGTGTTCAATGTCGCGAACGACGACACGTCGGTCGGGATCACGAGCGAGGAGGTGTACGAGCGCTTCTACGCCGGAGTTCCGCGTCGACGCGAGCTGGGTCGCTACGAGACGTTCTATGCCAACGACAAGGCAAAGCGTCTCGTCGGCTTCGCGCCGCAGTATTCCTGGCGCGACGTCATCTGATTCGGCGCTCGTTTTGATCAGAACGGAACTTCGAGACGGCCATAGGTGACGCACAAGCCGAGTGCGTTGATGAACAGCAGCGAGAAGATGACCACGGTCGCAATCACTGCGGTCCGCCGACGCGAGCCATGCCCTGCCGGGGCCGGCATGTACCAGTTCGGCAGGAGGTTGCCGTACTCGCCCTGGAACTGGGTGAGTGGTACAGCGTCGTCGTCGATCGCCTGATCGGGATCGGCAGCCATCGCCAGTTCTGCCAGTTCCGCGTCGGAGATCGGCTCGACCCCATCGAGAACGGCGAGTTCGGACGGTTCAGCCAGGTCGATCTCGTCAGTTACCACAGCGGTCACAACAGAAGTCGTCATGGGTCGACGTTACCCCTGCAATACGCTGCCAGTCATGCCACGCGACATCATCGGAGCCTGCCCGCTCGACTGCCCGGATTCGTGCAGTTGGGTGATCACCGTGGACGACGATGGGCACGCCATCAAACTGCGCGGTAACCCGGCTCACCCGCACACTCGCGGCAGTTTGTGCGTAAAGGTCAATCCATTCCTCGAGTTCAGCCGCGATCAATCCCGCCTGCTGTATCCGCTGAAGCGGGTCGGCGCCAAGGGGCAAGGACGCTTCGAACGGATCCCATGGGACGAGGCCCTGACTCTGCTCGCATCCCGCCTCCAGGCCATTCTCGAGACCACCGGCGGCGACGCGATCTGGCCCTACGACGGCACGGGAACCGTCGGGTACCTCCAGGGCGTCGGCGCCCGCCACCGGTTCTGGAACGCGATCGGCGCAGCCCGACACCTCGGCAGCATCTGTTCGATCTCGGGTCACGTCGGCATCGGCTACACCTCTGGCACGGCGGCAGGCATGGATCCTCAGGACATGGTCGATTCGCACACGATCCTGCTGTGGGGATCGAACACACTGACGTCGAACCAGCACCTGTGGCCGTTCGTGGAACAAGCACGAGCCGACGGTGCCCACGTCGTTGTCATCGACCCGCTGCGCCACCGAACCGCCGAGCGCGCCGACGAACACGTCGCGCTTCGAGCGGGCACAGATGCAGCGCTCGCACTTGCCCTGTGTCACGTGATCCGCGAAACAGGTGTGAACGAGGCATTCCTACGTGACCGAACGCAGGGGTGGGACGAGTTCTCCGCATCGTTGGACGTCAACACTCCCGAACGCGCGGCGCAGATCTGCGATGTCCCGTTGGAGCAGATCATCGCACTCGGTCGGCGGATCGCAGCCAATGGGCCGACCGCAATCAAACTCGGCATGGGCATGCAACGGCATCGGCACGCCGGTCAGGCATCGCGAGTCGTCTCCTGCATCCCTGCGTTGACGGGTGACTACGTTCGCCACGGCGGCGGGCTCGTGTACAGCACGGGCGATGCGTACGACCTGAACACGTACCGCTACTCGAGGCGAGACCTCCAGCGCGCCGATTCGCGAGAACTGGTGATGACCCGCATCGTACGTGAACTGCAACGCGACGACCCTCCAGTCGAAGCGCTGATCATCATGGGCGGCAATCCGGTCGTGTCCAATCCTGCTCAAGACACATTGCGCGAGGTACTGCGACGAGACGATCTGTTCACGGTCGTGTTCGACGCGTTCCACACCGACACGGCCGACTACGCCGATCTGCTCTTGCCGTCGACGTTGCAGCCCGAACACACCGAGGTGATGGACTCCTACGGTCACCTGTATCTCAATTGGAATGAGCCAGCGTTGGCTCCACCGGGCGAATGCGTCAGCAAGACCGAACTGTTGCGGCGGCTGGCGGCCGCGATGGGCCTGACCGAGCCAGCGCTGTTCGCCACAGATCTCGAACTCGCTGCCGACCTCCTTGATTCGCCACTCTGGCGCGAGGCGGGCGTCGGCGTCGACCAACTCAGGTCGGCAGGCTGGCTGCGAATCCCTGGCACCGATCCGTACGAGCCGTTTGCCCATCGGTTCCGGACGAAGAGTGGCGCATTCGAGTTCGTGTCAGAACGAGCCGCAGCCGACGGACATGGCCGGCTCCCCAACTATCGGCCGCCGAACGAAGCCTCCGACGATGCACCAGGCACGTTCGCGCTGATCACTCCGGCCAACCACTTCTACGTCAATTCGATGTTCGCCGGCATCGACCGCAACATCGAACGAGCGGGCGAGCCGACGATCACGATCTGCGCTGCGGACGCCGAATTCAACGCACTGGCGGTCGGCGAGTTGGTCACCGTTGGCAACCGGCGCGGCTCGTTCATCGCCCGACTCGCTGTCGGACCCACCGCCAGACCGGGCATCGCAGTGTCTCCGAAAGGAGGATGGACGAAGACGTTCCTGGGCGCAAACTCGGTCAACGCCACTGTCCTCGAGGACGACAGCGACATGGGATCCGGCGCGCTGTACCACGACAACCGGGTGACCATCACCAGCCTCGGAACTGCACCTCCCGCCGCTCGATGAAGGCTTGTACGCCTTCGTTGAAGTCGTCGGTGCGGCTGGCCAGTTCCTGAGCCCATGCCTCGTCCTCGAACGCGCCCTTGCGGTCGCTGTCGAGTGAACGGTTGAGCAGCCACTTCGACAACGAGATCGCTTTGGTCGGCGCCTTCGCCAAACGGCCTGCCCACTCGTGCGCGGCAGCGACGAGGTCTGCCGCAGGAACCACCTTGTTGATCAGGCCGATCCGTTCCGCATCGGTCGCCCCGAGATCGTCGCCGAGGAAGATCAGTTCCTTGGCCTTGGCCAACCCGATCATCCTCGGCAGCAGATACGCACCGCCACCGTCGGGGGTGATGCCACGCCGGACGAAGACCTCGATGAAACGCGCGGTGTCCGCAGCGATGATCAAGTCGCAGGCGAGCGCGATGTGCGCCCCGATGCCAGCGGCTGTTCCGTTGACAGCGGCGATCACGGGCTTCTCGCAGTCGATGATGCTGTTGACCAGGCGTTGCGCACCGCGCTTGATGTTCCGGCCGACGTCGCCGACCGAACGCTCGGGAGCTTCTGGGGGGCGCGGCGACTCGGGAATCCGCGAGACGCGCAGGTCGGCACCGGTGCAGAAGTGCTTGCCGTTGGCCGTCAACACGACGACGCGCACGTTGAGGTCAGCGCTGGCGTCGTCGAAGTGCTGGATCAGCCGGTTGCGCTGATCGGGCGTGAGCGCGTTCGCAGCGTCGGGCCGGTTCAGCGTGATCCAGGCGATACCCGAATCGAACGAATAGAGAAGATCCTCGTGGACTGATTCTTGCGTGCCGGCGTCGCTCATCGGGCGAGCACCGTAGCGGTGTCGCGACCGCTCCGCAGCACCGTGCCCGGCGTGGCACCGGTCGGCTGGCCGTCGACGATGATGGTGACGCCGTTGACCAGCACCCGCTTCACGCCGTGGGAACCAGCGGTGAGGCGAGCCGAGTTACCAGGCAGGTCGGTCACCAGTGCAGCCGGCTCGCTGTCGACCGTGACGGGATCGAACACGAACACATCGGCAAGCGCACCCGCCTGCAGGACGCCCCGGTCGCGTAACCCGAAGAGGGCGGCGGGACGCGACGTCATCAGCTGGATCGCCTTCTCGATCGACACCAGTCGGCGACCGCGGATGCAGTCAGCCAGAAAGCGTGTCGGGTACGGCGCGCCGCACATCCGGTCGAGGTGTGCGCCGGCATCGCTGCCACCGATCATCGCCCGCGGGTCGTTCCACAACTCGGCGCGCATCCGCCACGATTCGGTGTCGTCGTCGGCGGGCTGCGGCCACAGAACCGTGCGCAGGTTGTCGGCGACGACGATGTCGAGCAATGTGCCGAAACAGCTGCGCCCGTTCTCGGCGGCGATCTCGCTGATCCGACGGTTGTTGTACTGCGCATTCTCTGGCGCGTACGTGGTGCCGACGATGTAATCGCCCCAGTCAGCGAGGCGGCGAAACACGCCGGCCTTGGGCGACTGACCGAGCTCGAGCAGCCTGAGTCGGGTGTCCGGATCACCGAGCCGCATGATCCGCTCGTCGACCGACACCCCGAGAATCTCCTGCCAGCCCGGGATCAACCAGAGTCCGCAGAACGTGTTGAAGCTCATGTTCATCGGCACCTGTACCGGCATCGTCAATGGCACCACCAAGCCGCCGAGCTCGAGCGCCCGTTCGCTGGCCTTCATCTGCCTGCCGACTCGCTCGGGCACGCGCGAATCGACGGTGAGTACGTTCCAGTTCATCGGCCGGTTGGCCGCTGCGCTCATCGTGGCGAGCAGCTCGATCTCGTCGTCGGCGAACATGTCCAGGCACCCTGGGACGATGCCTTCGAGTGTCGTGCCCTCGTGCAGGCCGGTCTCCTCGCACAGCTCGATCAATTCGTCGGGCGTCGCCCAACGGCTGGCCACGGGTTCGCCCTCGCCATCGCTGTGCGACGAGCTGTTGGTGAACGAGAAACCCAGCGCTCCGGCTTCGATGGCGGCGCTGAGCTCGGCGCGCATCTGCTTGACCTGTTGCGGATCGGCAGCATTCCCGACGGCATCGCCACCCATCACATAGCGACGGATCGCACAGTGTCCGACCAAGAATCCGGCGTTGACGGCGATGTTGCCGTCCATCCGGTCCAGGTATTCGGCGAAGGTCTCCCAGCCCCAGTCCGTGCCGTGCTCCAGTGCGGCCAGTGGCATGCCCTCCACCTTGGCCATCATCTTGCGGAGATAGTCGGCATCGCCCGGGATCAGCGGGGCCAGGGTGAATCCGCAGTTGCCCCCGATGACCGTGGTCACGCCGTGGTTGCTCGACGGACTGGCCGTTGGATCCCAGAGCAGTTGCGCATCGTAGTGAGTGTGCGGATCGACGATGCCCGGGCTGACGACGAAGCCTGTGGCATCGAACGTCTCGGTCGCCTCCTCGGAGATCTGGCCGACCTCGGTAATGCGGCCGCCACGAATGCCCACGTCAGCGATGATGCCGGGGGTTCCGGTGCCGTCGATGACGGTGCCACCTTTGATGATGAGATCGAGCATTTGGACGGCTCCCATGAGAATCTGACGGACCGTCAGATTCTAGACTCGGGCTGACTACAGTGGCGACAGGGCCGGCCGAGACGGTTCCATCACGAGGGGAACAGCAGCACATGACGAAGCACTATCGGTTGCTCATCGGCGGCGAATGGGTGGACGGCGACAACGGCTCGTATGACATCGTCAACCCCGCCACCGAGCAGCTCGTCGGTTCAGCGCCACAAGCATCGGTCGAGCAGGCCTTGGCTGCGGCCCGCGCTGCTCAGGAGGCCTTTCCGAAGTGGTGGCGGACTCCCCCAGAGGAGCGGGCCCGATTGCTGGCAGCGGTCACCGAGAAGCTGAAGGAGCGGATGTCCGACCTGATCCCGTTGATCATCAGCGAGTGCGGCGCCACGGCGCTCGTCGGCTCACGAATGCAGGTTCCGGTCGCGATCGAACGCTTCGAGCGATACGCCAAGGCTGCGACGAAGGACCTCAACATCGCACTGGCGCCGTCGCAAATCGGTACTACTCCGCTGGCCGCTGGTGGACTGATCAGCGCCATCGTCAACCGTCAGCCGGTCGGCGTCGTCGCCTGCATCTCGCCCTACAA
>JAYTOM010000275.1:0-16249 GCA_043747765.1 Actinomycetota bacterium | reverse complement strand
GCATCGCCGAGTCGCATTGGGTTTCATGCGGGGGTGAGCACGATTCACGGCGACGCATGGTTACTTCCCGCGCCGTGCGCAGGGTGGGTGGCGTTGGATGTAGTCCGGCACCTCGTCGATTTAGGCGCCGCCCTTCCTCGCCGACGGCACTGGAGTCACCCTTCCTGTCGGTCCCTCCGTCGACACGGACCCGCTCGCGGCATGGCTGAGCATGAGCGACGGCATCCAATCGCTGCTGGATGATCCCGACCAGGCCGCTGCGAACCTCGATCATCCGATGGTCGGCCGTCATCGAGTCGGCGAAGCAGTGATGACGTTCATCCTCACCGACGTGCTCATTCACACCTGGGACCTCGCCCGCGCCAGCGGCCTCGACGAAGCGCTTGAGACGGCTGAGGTTGCTCGCATGTTCGAAGGAATCCATGAAGTCGACGCGATACTTCGCGAAAGCGGGCACCACGGTCCGAAGATCGATGTGGCCACCAACGCCGACGTGCAGACACGTTTGATCGCGTTCCTCGGCCGCCAACCCTGACCCACACCCGCGCTGCGACGGCGATCCGGGTCACCGGAATATCTACAGTCGGCGTCGGGCAGCTTCACTACGCTCGGGTCATGTCGGCCCCCAGCAATGATCCACCCGTCGCCGTGATCACCGGGGTGGGTCGTTCACGCGGCATTGGCACAGCGGTGGCGTCGGCCCTGCGCGACGACGGCTGGCGAGTCGTGACCGCCGGCTGGCGTCGCTACGACCGACTCATGCCCTGGGGCGCTGACGACATACCGCTCGCCGACATCGAGGCCGACCTGGCCGATCCCTCCACACCCGCGATGGTTCTCGAACGCGCCAACGAACTCGCCGGGCCGGTGAGCGCAATGATTCTGTGCCACTGCGAGTCGGTCGACTCCACGATCCTGGACACAAGCGTGGAGAGCTTCGATCGACACGTCGCGATCAACGCTCGGGCGACGTGGCTCTTGATCAAGGCATTCGTGGAACAGTTCGCCGGTCCGCCTGGAACGGGGCGGGTTGCGGCCATCACCAGCGATCACACGGCTTTCAACATGCCGTACGGTGCCAGCAAGGCAGCAATGGACCGGATCGTGCTCGCCGCGGCCGTCGAGTTCGCCGCGCTTGGCATCACCTGCAACGTCATCAACCCTGGGGCCACCGACACCGGCTGGATGGACTTCTCGACCGCGGCAGCGGTGCGCGCCCGCAACCTTCAACCGCGGCAGCGGTGCGCGCCCGCAACCTTCAACCCCGTCTCGGAGCGCCCGCAGACTGCGCAAACCTGGTTCGCTTCCTTTGCTCACCGAACGGGCAGTGGATCAACGGCCAACTGTTGTACTCCGACGGCGGCCTTCGTCCATGATGGATACCTCGCCACGACGAGGAAGCGCAGCAGGTTGAGCTGCGGCGTTCTACTCCTCGACTCGCTGAATCAGTTCGACGAGGTATCCGTCGGGATCGAGGAAGAAGCTGCAGATGACCGGCCAGCGCTCGAGGCGCTGTGGCTCCATCGTGGACTCGCATCCGGCAGCGACCGCCTTGGCGTGCGTGGCCACGCAATCGTCGACATTGAAGTAGATCTTCCACAGCGCGAACCCGTGATCGACGGGCTGGCCGTCGTTGTAGCGCTCGGCGAGCTGCAGTCGCCCGCCGCCCTGGTCTGCGGCGACGACGACCTCGTGGACATCATCGATCTCCGTGCGGCTCTGCACCTTGAGGCCGATGACCTCGGTGTAGAACTGCTCGGACCTCTTGATGTCGTTGACATACATGCAGTACTGACCGACAGTGGTGGCCACGTTGTGCTCCTTCTTGATAGAGACAGAGTGGTCCGCGATCCAGGGAGATGACGCGGACCGGCGGGGTGCGGGTCAGGCGTTCGCGTCAGCGAACATCTGACCGACAAATGCTGGACACTTGTTGGCTGCGATGGGCAACTCGCCCGGAGTGATCGGTACGTCGATGTCATCGACACGAGGACCGACCCGTGCGGCGATCGGCGCCAGATGATCGAGGTCGAAGCCGTAGAGCGCGGCGGCGTTGCCGCCGACCAGGAGGGCGACTTCGTCTGTGGGCACGCCTGCGAACGCCACACGCAGCGCTTCATGCGAGAACGGGAAGCTCGCTTCCTTGTGTGGGTAGTCGCTGCCCCACATGATCTTGTCGATCCCGACCTGATGTCGTGCGAGGACCTCGTCGGGGCGGATGAAGCTCGCTCCGATATGGCACTGGCGCGCCCAGTACTCACTTGGCTTCAGCGACATCCGACCGACCAGTGCTTGGCCCCATTCGGCCTCCTGCGATCCGGCGGCGGTGCCCATCCGGTCAAAGAAGTAGTCGAGTCGCATCAGTTCTGCGGGAACCCACGCAGTTCCCTGCTCGGTGAACACGACCTGCATGTCGGGATGCCGTTCGAGCGCGCCACCGACGATCAGGTGCGTCAATGCTCTATGCGCCCACCAGCTGACCTCGAGCAGGAACACCACCGCGTCGGCATCGGTCGGACCCATCGGCGGCGCGGCGCTGCCGGTGTGATGGTTGACCGGAACCTCGAGCTCCTCACACACAGCCCACAGTGGCTCGTAATAGGGATCGAACAACTGTGGCAGGCCGAGCCCGGGCGGCGTACCCGCAAGGAGCACGCCACCGATGAGCCCAGCGGCCTTCGTGCGACGCACCTCGGCCACGCTGGCCTCGATGTCGAGCAGGTTGATCTGTGCGACGCCGGCCCGTCGGCCCGGTGTCATCGAGCAGAAGTCGGCGAGCCAGCGGTTGTGGGCCTGCAGACCGGCCCAACGGCGGGCCATGTCACCGCGGGTCACCGCTGGCGGCTGCGCCGTGAGCGCCATCGCCGGGAAGAAGGGCGGGATCGTATTCGGGAAGATCACCTCGGCGACGATGCCGTCCGCTTCGAGGTCGACCACTCGCCGACCCGAATCCCAGTTCGCGCGGCCGCGGTCGCCCTTCAGGTCCTCGTACGGCATTTCGTACCCGGCGGCCCAGGCATCGAACTCGTCGCGCCACTCGGCATCCAGATACGGGCGGTAGTCGGCGATGTTGCCGCCGCCGTGACAGTCGGACGAAATGACGATGTACCGGTCGTCGCCCAGATCGTCGACGACGATTGCAGGGCGATCGGAACTCATCCCTCCCCCGCACCAGCGCGAGGTTGGAGCAACGGAAAGTCGTTGCCGGTGAGCCAGTGACGACCGACTGCCTTGTGGCCAGCCCACAGCGCCTCGAGGTCGGCAGCCGTCTGCGTCGAGGTCAACTGACCGAGGTCCGTCGGCGTCGGACCGATCTTGTCGGCGAGGGGAGCAAGGGCTTCCATGTCGAAACCGAAGATCTCGCCAGCAGCAAGGCCGAGCATCCGACGAGACTCATCGATCGGGATGTCGTGGAAGGTCTTCTGCAGCCACTCGTGCGTGTTCGGCCACGTCCCTTCGGGATGCGGGAAGTCCGTGCCCCACAGCATGTTGTCGATCCCGATCTCGTATCGCATGCCGAGCTCGCGACGCTTCGCGTTCGCAAGCCCAGTGAAGCAGTTCCGGTCGACGACCTCGCTCGGCAGCATGTCGCCGAGCGCCTCGGTGAACTTGCCCTTGCCGAGCTTCGATGCGCCACGCGTGCCGAGGCACAGTCGGTCCCACGACCAGAGCAGTCCAGGAAGCCACCAGCAGCCCCCTTCGGTGACCCCGAACCGCAGGCCGGGGAAGCGCTGGAACACGCCGGACCAGAGCAGGAACCACATCGGCCGAGCCGGCCACCAGGTGACCTCGGTGACGTAGATACCAAGGTGATCGCCGTACTCATCGCGGGCGGCGGAGCCTGAATGCGTGACCACGGGCATCTGCAGCTCCTGGCACAGCGCCCACACCGGATCGTAGTGACGGTCGTGGTAGGGGCGCTGGTGGACCCACATCGCAGGAATCATCACGGCGCCGAGGCCGGAGTCCTTGGCGCGTCGGATCTCGGCGAGGACATCGTCGATCTCGACCGTGATCGGCACCAGCGCAACACCACAGCGCCGCTCCCGACTCGTCGAGCACAACTCCGCGAGCCAACGGTTGTGCGCCTTCGCTCCAGCCATCCCGAGCAGCGGATCCATGTCACCGGAGAGGCCCAGACCAGCACCGAACGGAACACAGGTCCGGCTCTCCACCGCATCAGCGTCCGGGTAGACGACCTCGGCGGCAACGCCATCATTGTCGAGAGCTTGATCGCGCTTGATCGCGTCCCAACCACCGGCAAGGTCCTCGTCGTGCTCCTCGTACCACTGCCGAGCGAACTGGTCGTCGCGGACACCGAGCTTCGTCGCCGCCTCGACCACCGCCTCCCGTTCAGAAAGGAACTCGGCGAACTGCGGATGGAAGCTCTTCTCCAGGTAGTCCCGGTACTGCTCGGTTGGCAGACCGGCGTGACTATCGGCAGCGATGATGAGATACGGATCGTTGTCACCCATGATCAGCTCCTTCCCCATTGGCTCGATGTCGGCGAATGTAATGCTGTTACATGGGTCAGTCAATTCGGAACGATCGGTCCTGTAAGCGCGTTACAGGACTTCGCCTGCCGTGTGCTGCTCCTGGAACGTGACCATGCATCCACCAGTAGCATCAATCCGGTGGGCGAGCGGCTGAGTAGAGATGACGTCATCGATGCTGCGGTTGCGATCGTCGAATCGGAGGGTCTGGCGGCACTCTCAATGCGATCACTCTGCGAGAAACTCGATGTCGCAGTCACGTCGATCTACTGGCACGTGGGAAACAAGGAGGCGATTCTCGACGCACTCGTCGACCGGATGAGCTCCTCGATCGTCACCAGCATGCCGAGGGGACGTACCCCTGAGCAGCGAATCGTGTCGACGGCAAAGTCGATCCTCGCCGCCCTCAAAGCTCACGCCGGCCTCGTCGGAGTTGCCCATCAACGCGGCCGGCTGGCCGTCGTGTTCGCTCCAGCCCGACGACAACTCGCCATCGAGTTCGCTGCCGCCGGGTTGCACGGCGCGCGCCTCGCCGAAGCGACGAACGCGACGCTGCACTTCGTCGCAGCGCACTGCATCACGATGGGAGTCATCTCCCGCTCACCCGACCAAAGCCTCGTGTCCGTCGACCTCTGGCCGGATGGCGCACCCATCGACCGCGGTGCCGTCCGGCTCTTGCAGGATGAACCCGACACAGATCGATTGTTCGACGTCGGCCTGGTCGCTCTGACGAAGGGTCTCATCGCTCGATCGTAGCTCCGCGTTGTAACACCGCTACAGGATCTTCTACTGTCGCTCGCACCAACGCCTGCCAGAGCAGGCGACGATTCAGGGGGAACAACGTCGATGAAGGATTTTGCCGGCAAGGTCGTAGTCGTCACGGGGGGCGCCGGGGGCATCGGTCGGGCCCTGATCGAGAAGTTCACCGACGAGGGCATGAAGGCCGTGCTGGCTGACGTCGTACCCGACGCCGTGGAACGGACCACCGCCGAGCTGCGCGCCCAAGGCCGCGACGTACTCGGCGTCGTCACCGATGTCACCTCACTCGAGTCCGTCGAAGCACTCCGCGACGCCGCGCTCGCCGAGTACGGCGGCGTGCACATCCTCTGCAACAACGCCGGCATCGGCTCGGGCTCCGAAGGTCAGCTGTGGGAGCACCATGTCAACGACTGGCGATGGTCGCTGGACGTCAATGTGATGGGCGTTGTCAATGGCATCAACGCCTTCGTGCCGACGATGATCGCATCGGGTGAGGAGGGCCACGTCGTCAACACGACGTCGGGCAACGGCGGGTTCACGCCGTTGATCAACAGCACCATCTACGCGACCACCAAAGCGGCGATCACCACCATGACCGAGTGCCTCTGGGGCCAACTGCAAGAGACCGGATCGAAAGTCGGCGCGTCGCTGCTGTACCCCTCGACCCGCACCCCCGGCCTGCTCAAGACGGGCATCTGGCGTCCCGGAGCAAACCGTCCCGACCGCTACGACCGCCCCGGCGCACCACCCAAGACCGGACGCGACTCCCTCGCCATGTACCAACAGCGCATGGACGCGGTCGGCCTTCCGGTCGTGTTCGCCCCATTGTCCGAGGTTGCCGACATCTGCTTCGAAGGTATCCGTGACGGCGTCTTCTGGATCACCGCGCCGAGCGAGGACCAGAGGTCCAAGATCCGCGCTCGAGCGAACTCGCAGATCGAGATGACAGCGCCCACCTACCTCCTCGGCACCAACCTGATGGCCACCAAACCCGAATCAGACGACTGACTCCCCGAGAGGACGGCACGGTGCCAGTGAGTCAGCGACTGGTCATCGCCGTCCTGGCACCACTCGAGTTCGCAGCGCCTCGCAAACATGCTCCGATGGCTCAATTGGGATGGTCGGCGTCGCGATCGTGCTTGCCGGCCTTGGATTCATCGAACTGGCCATGGCGATCTACTCTCTGACGAAGCGACGCCGAAGGCGCCACCACCTGCGTGGCCGAGACCCGCGTGAGCGAGGCCGGGGATCGCTCCGAACGAGATCTTCGCCAACCTGGTGCAGCAGGTGCATGCCGCAGAGGCAAGCGGCTTCGACCGCGTGTTTCTGATGGATCACTTCCGGATGATTCGGGCTCGAGCACGACGCCTTCGGCATCCCGTTCGACACCTTCACGAAGCGGTTCGAGATTCGAAGAAGCACTCAATATCATCCTGCCGATGTTGAACGGTGAGCGACCGACGCTGCACGGCAAGCACTACCACGTGACCGAAGCGATCAATTCGCCTGCGCCGATCTCCAAGATCCCCGTGATGATCGGCGGTTCCGGCGAGCAGAAGACCTTGCGGATGGTCGCCCAGTACGCCGACGAGTCGAATCTGACATGTCTCGCCCGCGAGATACCTCGCAAGCTCAGCGCTCTTGCCGAGCAATGCCATCGACTCGGACGTGATCGGTCCGAGATCAAGGTCACCAAACTGGTGATGATGATCATCGACAAGACGCATGACGAGGCCGTGGCTGCCGCAGACGCATTCGCGGCCAACCCACGATATCCCCGAGGCGGTCGAACTGATGGCCTCGCGAATGACGCTGGGCGATCCCGACGAGGTGGGCGCGGCGACCCGCGAGTTGGTCGAGCTCGGCATCGATGGCGTCACCCTCATTCTTGCCGCGAACACCCACGACCCGGAGATGATCGCACTGGCGGGCGAGGTGGCCAACGCTGCACTCGGCTGACTCCCCGACCCCACTTGACCACCGAACCCGACCGAACCTGACGGCCGGATGGGTTGTCACTGGAGGAGAAACTTCAGCCCGATCGGGTTCGGGAAATGCGCCGCAGCCGGACCAGCAGGGGTGGCTACCCGGCGTTTCGACGGACTGGTCGAATCTGCCACAATGGGGTTGATGCGGAGGGACGTGGCCTGCAATGTCGCCGATGGCGCGGCACGTCGGATCGCCAGATTCGTGGACAGCATTGGTCCGGTCGGGCTGTCCGCAGCGGTGTGAATCGCTGCAATGTCGGCGAGGTGCGTGACCGCATTCGAGTATTGAGTCGAGTCGTCGTCCATTCGGCGACGGAGAAACGGAGACCAGAATGTTTGCAACTGCCCGTACACCGTTCGAGATGCACTTCTTGGCGTTGCTGCTCTGTCTCGTGATCGTCGTCGCATCGTGTCGGCTGGTCGGCATTGCGTTCCGGGCGATCAAGTTGCCAGTCGTGATCGGTGAGATTCTTGTTGGTATCGCACTCGGCCCGAGCCTGCTGGGTCAGATCTCACCACGCCTGCAGTCGTACCTGTTCAGCGCGAGCGATGTGCCGATTTTCAAGATCGTGGCCGAATTGGGTTTGGTGCTTTTCATGTTCGTTGTCGGCATGGAGGTCGACCTCGACGTCATCCGCAAGTCCGGGAGGCGGGCGGTGATCGTGTCGCTGACATCGATCGCCCTTCCGTTCGCGCTCGGCTTCGGGCTTCTCGGCCACTTTCTGTATCAGGACCACAAGTGCGTCGCGGTCGAAGCAACTGCGACCGCGGCTGCGTCGAACTGTTCGTCACCAGAGGTGACCACCAAGATCGCGGTTCGCACAGCTGCGATCACGAAGGCGACCGCAGCTCATGCCGATGCCCCAAAGGCCATCCGCGGTCAGACAACGCCATTCTCGTCGTTCGCGTTGTTCATCGGTGTTTCGATGAGCATCACGGCTTTCCCAGTTCTCGCGCGCATTCTCGCTGAGCGCAACATGTTCCGGATACCGCTTGGATTGCTGCTCATTGCCTGCGCCGCCATCGATGACATCATGGCGTTCACGCTGCTCGCGTTGTCGACGGCGGTGGCAGGCAACGAAGGCGCGAGCTCGGTCATTTTCATCCTGCTCAAATTGGCCGCATTCGTGGTAGTGCTGTTCACCGTCGTACGACCGCTCCTTGAACGTTTCGTGGTCAAACCATATCGAGCGAATGGCAATCGGCTCGGGGCGGAGCAGCTCTCGATCCTGCTCGTCGGTCTGTTGTTGTGTTCCTACATGACGAGCCAGATCGGCGTGCATGACCTGATCGGCGCGTTCTTGTTCGGTGTTGTCGTGCCGCGTCGTGATGCGGCGAACATGTTCCATGCCATCGCAGACAGATTGGAAGGCGTCAGCGTGTTGTTGCTGCTGCCGGTCTTCTTCGTCATCGCCGGTCAGGGCGTGAACCTGCAAGGGCTCACGACCCATGACATCCTGCCTGCGCTGGCGATCATCGTCGTGGCCATCACCGGCAAGTTCGTCGGAGGCACAACAGCAGCTCGCCTGACCGGCGTGCCCCGCCGACAGTCGCTTGCGGTCGGCACGCTGATGAACACTCGTGGTTTGGCGGAGCTCGTGATTCTCGGTGTCGGCAAGGACCTCGGCGTGATCGACGACAAGCTGTACACGCTGCTCGTGATCATGGCGCTGGTCACCACGGGCATGGCCGGCCCGTTGTTGAAACTGCTCTACCCCGATCGCTGGCTCAACCGCGACATCGCCGAGGCAGACCGCAAACGGCAGAGTTCGGCCACCGACCGCGTCGCACTGATCGTCGGTTCTCCGGCCGATGCGCGGCCGCTTGCGGAGGCGGCCGCGGCGTACGGCGGCGGACGCGCAACCGGATCGGTGACGCTGGTTCGATTCACCGATCAGGGCGCTGGCTTGGCTGGCTTCGCTGACGATCTGGGTGAGATGAAAGCACTGCGCGAAACCATCGAACGCGCCGGCCTGACCTGTCAAGTCGTGTCACGAGCGTCGAAGGACCGCCGCGCCGACATCATCAGCGAGGTCGAGCGCATCGCGCCCGGCGCAGTCATCCTCGGCCCATCCGACATCGACCTCACCGACGCACTGCGCCACGTCGGCCCAGACGTCATCATGGTCTCGGAAGACATCAACGAGATGTCCGCCGTGCATGTTCACAGCAGCGGCTCGAACAGCGATCAGGCGGCAGTCGAGATGGGAGTCCGGATGGCCCTCCATGCGCACGTGCCGCTCGTCATCGACGGCGGCGTGTCGGGCCGCGCCGCCCGACAGATGCGCTCCCTCGGAGTGGACCGAAGCGAGCCAGGCCCATCCGAGCTACCGGTCATCACGGTCGGATCGACCGCCAACTCGACCGTGATCGTCCGCCCCGGTGAACGCGACCGGGTCCCCCTCACCGAAGCACTCGAAGGCTGGTCGACACCCCAAGCGCCGATCATTCTCAATACGCACTAGGACCGTCAACGGCAGGGTCCGGTCACTCGCCCATCAGGGGCTTGCAGGCATCAGAGCCACCGAGTACCCCTTGTCGGAACGCGGCAACCTTCCCGAATCCGGTGCCGAGCTTGTCTTCGGTCGACGGGTCATCGCCAATGGTCACTGCGGCCTTCACCGCTTCATCGAGATCGCCTGCCTGCACGCTGACCTGGTCCGGCTGGGATGACGCTGTGGGGATGGTGGTCCGGGTGTATGCACCCGCCAAGCAGTCGTCGAGCAGAGCGCGTCTGGCACAGGTCAGTTTCGATCCGAGGTCAATTTGCACATCGTCGCCATAGGCACTCGCTACCGCGTAGCCGACAGCAAAGTCACCGATCTGTTCGTACAGCGTTGTCGTGAGCGTGCGATTCACGTAGATCGTGTTGCCCCCAGGACAATGCACAGCAGGGTCCTTGGCGAAATCACCCGCCGTATTCGTGTAGCGCGGCAACCGCCCCGACGAGTCGTAGCCCGCGAGGTGAGGGGGCGTGAACCTGATCTTCTGAGTCGAGAGTTGGGCCTGCCAGAACCTCGTCAGGTCGGTGATCAGCAGTCCGAATATTCCGGCGGATTGCTGAGGGTTGTTGGGATCCGGCAGCACCGGTTGTCGGGGTCGTCGAGTGGGGCATTTTCGTTGTTCTGGAGAAAGGACTGATCGACTGGCAGTTCGAGGATCGGTGGAAGCTGATCGATGTAGGTCGCACATTTGGCAACACCGTTGGTGAACCCGTCCTCGAACGCGCCGACACGGTCGAACCCTGACCCATGTGCACCAGGGGCTGCGGGAGTCGTGCCGATCGGATCTTTGAACGACAGCAACGCAAGGAGCGCGTTCTTGATATTCGATTCTGCGAATGGCAGCTTCGAACTGTTCTCGTGCAGGAGGTGATTGATCCATGTTCCGGCGTAGCAATCTGCTTGTTGTTCGAGCACTATCGTCGGTGTATTGGAAGGCACCCCGACTTGGGTTTGCGCATCGTGGCCCATCTCGTGAGCGAGGATGACGCCGAGCGAGACGGCGCCGAGTTTGCCGTACACAGCAGGGAAAGGGGGATTGGTCGTCGTACGCGACGTAGTCGGCTGTCGGGCAGTAGAAAGCGTTGCCCTTCAACTCGGTGGCGTAGTCGATCGGTACGGACCTGCCGCAGGCTGGTATGTCGGTACGTCCGGGGTAACCGGCGTAGACCTTGCCGGCCAGGCGCTTGTAGGGCGATGACGGCAATTTCTGAGATTCCGTCGCCCAGAAGCCAACGATGTCGTTCCTCTCGGCTTTGACCGCAGCGTCGTAGGGACGTGGCTGCTTGGCCGAGCCGAGGTCGAATTGGACAGGCGCTGGCGTGACCACCGCGGCACTCGAGGTTGGTGGTTGGGTCCGCGGGGACCGGTTCAGAAGCCGGCGCACCACCGACGTCGAGTGTCGTGGTCGTGCGGCTGGATGTCGACGGAGATGAGGGGGAGGTGGAAGAGGTGGAACTGGAGGCGGCTCGCGGGTGCGTTGTTGCAGGGCTCACGACCTTCAGCCAAATCGGTGCCGGCCAGTCGACTGGATCGAGCCCTCATCGGCGGCTCCAATGCAGGATGCTTACTCCCCGGCGCGTTCGTCGATCGACGATGCATCCTCGGCTTCGGACCGCCGGGAATCCGTACTGAACTCCAGCGAGCGCGCACATCCTCAGAGGACGATCTTGCCGTACATCTCACCGAGTGGATCGCTGATCAGCTCGAGCCGGGCACCATCAGGATCGAGGAAGTAGATCGACGATCCATCGATGTGCGCGTACGGAATCGACGCTGCGTCCAGCTTTGCTTTGAGATGTCGCCACCGAGTGGGCTCGACGGAGATGGCGAGATGGTGCAGACCCCCGAGCACTTCGGCATACGGGGCGAGGTCGAGACCGGGCAGGTCGAAGAACGCGAGTGCGTTGCCGCCACCGATGTCGAAGAAGAAGTGGGTCGAGCCTTCGTAGTCCCGGTTCTCGAACATGTCCGTGAGCGGGAACTCGAGCAGGTCTTGATAGAACCGCACCGTCGCCTCGACGTCCGATGACAGGAGGGCGACGTGATGAAGACCGCGTGCCGAAGGTCCCGGTCGTTGATCGCGCGGCAGCATGTGCGCAGCCCTGATCCGATCTCGCTCTGCGGTGTATCGCTCTCGTTGGTCCATGCCGCCTCACCCCTGTCGTTCAGTCCGGACAGTACCCCGGACCGTAACTTCTCGAGTGAGCTGACAGCGAGATATCGCGCATACGACGACATATCGCTGTCACCCCCTCCCCCCCCGAACAGTGAGAACCGACTGAGGCGGGCGCTACTCGCTGGTCGGAAGGTCGAAATAGTGACCTTGGTCGAGATCGTCGATCAGGCCGATGTGCGTCGGCTGCCATCCCATCAGCTCGCGGGTCACCGTGCTCGAGGCAGGGCTGTCGAGCCCGAGAAAGCCGGACAGCCACGTGAAGTGCTCGGCTGCCTCCTCGACGGAGATGGCGACCAGTGGGAGGTCGAGATGCCGAGCGAACACGGCGGCGATGTCGCTGATCGGCACGCCCTCGTCGGCAACGGCGTGCAGCGTCGACCCTGCCGGCGCCTTCTCCACTGCGAGGCGGAAGAGGTGCGCTGCATCGAGGCGGTGAACAGCAGGCCAGCGGTTCGATCCATCACCGATGTACCCGGATACGCCTGTGGCCCGAGCGATCGTGACCAGAGTCGCGACAAAGCCGGTATCTCCCTTGCCGTGAGCGGTCGGCGGGAGTCGCACCACCGACGAGCGCACACCCCGATCAACAAGGGAGAGCACGAACTCGGCGGTGGCCTGGCGGGTCCGGGGGCCGACGCCCATCGCCGAAACCTCCGGGGACGGTTCGTGACCGTCGTCTTCGGTGGAGAGCCGTCCGGTCGCCAGCCCGTGTGTCCCTGAGGCAATGATCAGTGGTCGATCCGAACCGGCGAGCGCGTCACCGAAGGTCTCGACCGCGCGCCGGTCAGCGTCCGCGGCGCCTTGGAAGTCGCCCGTGAATGCGAGGTCGTGCTTGAAGGCGAGGTGGATGACTCCGTCCGATGCAGCAGCCGCGTCGCGCAGGCCGTCGAGGTCATCGAGAGTGCCGCGATGCACCTCTGCACCCGCTGTGATGAGGGCTGCCGCCGAGGCGTCCGAGCGAGCGAGCCCGACGACCTGATGGCCGGCGTCGATGAGTTCGGGAACGACGGCTGAGCCGATCCAGCCGGACGCGCCGGTGACGAGAATACGCATGAGAAGACCTCCAGTTGTTCGCCGCCCATTGTGCGGGACCGTCGATGTCAGTTGCTGTCATCAATGTATCAGCCATGTCAGGAACTGTCATCACAGTAGGATCGCGGCCATGGTGCGTTGGGAATCGGGCAGTCAGGGCAGGCTCGAGCAGGCAGCGCTCGCACTCTTCGGCGAGCGCGGGTTCGAGAACACCACGGTTGCCGAGATCGCCGATCGTGCGGGATTGACCGAGCGGACGTTCTTCCGGTACTTCGCCGATAAGCGTGAGGTGCTGTTCCTGGGGGCGAGTTCGCTGCAGGAACTCCTGGTCGCCGCAGTCGCCAGCGCGCCGGATTCGGCGTCGCCGATCGAGGCGGTTGTGGCCGCGCTCGAAGCCGCGGGCGCCATCTTGCAGGAGCGCCGCGAAGGTGCCAGGCAGCGCCAGGGTGTAATTGCCGCGAACACCGAGTTGCGCGAGCGCGAGCTGATCAAACTCGCGACACTCGCAGCGGCACTTGCGACCGCATTGCGCCAACGCGGTGTCGCCGGGCCCGCTGCGAGCTTGACAGGCGAGGCCGCGATAGCCGTCTTCAAGGTCGCCTTCGAACGCTGGGTCGACGAGTCCAATGAGCAAGAACTGCCGCGCCTCATTCGAGACTCGCTCGACGAACTGAAGGCCGTCACAGCGGGCAGATGACCTCGTCGAGCCACGGCGGCACGGTCTCACGCGAGCCGTCCTGGCTCGCCGAAGTTCATCGGCAACTTCCGCAGCGTCCGAAATGCATCGTCGATTGTGTACGGGAACGATGGTCTGTACTTCCCGGTCACGCCTCTGTACTTCCGGGTCATACGGTCCTACGGTCGAGCTGTGAAGTCGGTCGAAGTCAACTGGCGACGGGCAGCAACTGCCGTCGGCGTCATCATATTTTTCGCAACAGGTCGGATCGTCAGCACGATCCCCGTCGCCAGCGGTCCCTGGTTCTTCCCGCTGTTCATCATCGTCTCAGCCGTCTTGATCGGCATCGCGACAGTCTGGCTCGTGCCGAATTCTCACCGCCAACGCCAACGCTGACGGGTTCACCAACCCTTTCGCTGAGGCAGCACCGACGGCCGTCGTCGGAACGATCTTGTCGTCGGCCCATTGCAACAGCATCGCGAGATCGTCGGCGCTGGAATGATCGATCTGTTGCCATCGTTGCGCTGCAGTTGCGCGATCAGTCGTCCAGCAGTGGTCGTGGAGACTGATCAACCCGGCCACGGCGAGCAAGGTCTTCCGCGCGATTCGACGTCCCAGAACTGCCGCATCATCACCGAGATCGAGCGCTTCGGCCCGCCGCCGCACATGACGATCGATATCGCCGTTGAAACCGCGAGCCGCTCGCACATCACCGGGAAAGTCCGGCAGTGAAGCGCGACCGTTCGGACCGTGGACGAGGACGCAGTAGTGACGCAGGAAGACCCGATTTCCGTACCCCTCATCAAGGTCGCCGAGATAGTCCTCGGGCTCGGCCGTTGCGACCTCGACCACTGGCTCGAGCTGTGCCGGCACCCGCTCGCGACGAGCGCCGGTCACGATCATCCCGGATGCGGACAGCCGTTCGATCACGTCTCGCACCGCAGAACGTTCTACAGCACGATCGTCGGTCAGTAGGAGCCGGCGAGCAGCACCGAGGCCGTAAACGCCACGATCGAGGCGACGAGGAACGGAGCCGTCTGCCACGACGATCGCCGAGATCTCCAAGCGGCGACCGATGCGGCAAGCCAAGTCACCGCCTCGAGGATCACTCCGAGTTTGATCCCATGATCGACTGCGCTGCAGGGCGCAACGGCGAGACCACCATTGCCGGCTCTGTCCGTGCACGCGGTGGCCAGACCGAAGCCGATCGGAACAAGGACGAATCCGAGGACAACGGGTACGACGACCGAGGCGATCGCGATCGCTGACGGCCTGATCACGCGAGACGGATCTCCGCGTCGCGAAAGCGACGGCGCGGGCGGAAATCGGTCGGCATTCGAGCCATGCTGAACGCGTGTCACGGCCGAGACCCTATGTCGACGGACCAAGCGTCGCATCGAGTGAGGCGGGGCCCCGGCTCTGTTCGTTTTCACCCAGATGGACTCTCTTTCCCGTTTCCGGCGGTCGGGAATTGCGCGTCGGTGGCACGAACAGACGTGAACCCGACAGCGTCTGGTCCGAATCGTCTGCCGGAAAGCCGCACATGGGCCCGTGGTGTCTAATCTCACGATGATGTTGGATCTTCCCGTTGCCGATCCGTGGTTCGTCATCCAACGCCGCCGGCACGACGTCTCCCTGATCTCAGAACCGCATGTGCACCCATTGCTGCGCTGCAACGTCTGGCATGTGCGCGGCCGTAACCGCGATCTGGTCGTCGACACAGCGCTCGGCATCCAACCTCTGCGTTCGCTCGTCGAGGCCGAGACCGTCAATCCGCTCCTCGCGATCGCCACTCACTCTCACGGTGATCACGTGGGGGGCATGCACGAATTCGACGAACGCGCGATCCACGCGTCCGAGGCGCAGGACTTGGAGACCGTTCGTGCGTACAGCATTGCCACCGATGGCTACGGCGAGGCCGTCCTCGGACCGTACCGAGATGCCGGCTATCACATCCCCGAGCTGATGATCGATGCCGTGCCCGCCCGCGGCATGTCGTCGAACAGCTTCGAACTGAAGCGGTCGCCGGCCACCCAACTCCTGCACGAAGGCGACATGATCGACCTGGGCGACCGGGCGTTCGAGGTGGTCCACCTCCCGGGTCATTCCCCGGGTTGCATCGGCCTGTGGGAGCAACGCACTGGCATCCTGTTTTCCGGCGACGCGGTCTATGACGGACCGCTGCTCGACGAGCTCGACGGGTCGGACCTCAGTGACTACTGCGCGACGATGAGACGCCTGCGCGAACTGCCCGTGACCGAAGTCCATGGTGGCCACGAACAGAGCTTCGGACGCGCTCGACTTGTCGAGTTGTGCGATGACTACCTCACCCGCCGACGCCAGTGATCCATCCGGCCGCCAAGTACGACGGTGCGAGAACACCCGGCTCATTGTCCGAACGTGATGTTGTTGAACGTCTTTGCGAGTCACCTGGACAAAGAGTCCGAGCACCGCGATGGCTGCGATCAAGGCATGATCGTCGACCGGGAGAACGCTTCACGCCGGCATGCGCGCTGTCAGTCGTTCGACGTCGTCCGGACGGCGCGGCCGACGACGATGTCGATCTTCGGATGACTGCCGGCATGCACGATCGTCAGTCGGCCAGGCATCGATCTGATCAG
>JAYTOM010000274.1:0-5022 GCA_043747765.1 Actinomycetota bacterium | reverse complement strand
GTGTTCGCGCCGGCGTTACCCGGGCGCAGCATCGCTGCGAGCGCCTCACCAGTGCCATCGGCGAAACAAAACATCGGGTGATACCCGAACCCGCCCTTATACGTCGGGCCCGTGCCGGCCTTGTTCTCCGAATGGATCTCCACCAACGACGCATCGATATCCAACACCACCATCCCCGTCCCCGTCGTTGCCGCCATCCGCCGCCACATCCCTTGGCGGACAGTCGCGGTCTGGGTGCGGAGACCATCAAGGACCTGCGGGGTGATCGCCCGCATCGTGCGATACAACGTCGAGTCCGAACAGACATCACCGAACAACCGGTCCTGACAGGCGAGGAACTCGATATCCGAACATGCTTCCCCGCCAGCGGTGAGCATCAACGCAGCGTGGGTCAATACTTTCCCGCGATCATGACCCGGTGCGCGTTCACCCGTCCACGGGATCGCCGCCGACAAAGCGGGTCCGAGACCGATCCGGTCAGCGAAGCGACCCAACGCGTGCAAACCTGCATGCGCCACGACCTGGCTCCCGCCAGGTTCCACGACGACGTTCATGACGCTGTTACGGTTCACTTCACGAGTGCCCTTCTGGTCGGTGATCTTCTTGCTTCGCGACAACAAGAAAACCAGACCAGAAGGGCCTTTCCGCGGATACGCGCCTCAACCCACCTCAGACTCGTGAATGATCTCGTCTTGGTGGTCACTGTCATTCTTGGCGCAGAGTCCGGGCGTATTCTGCGTGACTCCTTTGTCGTTCGTCCAAAAGTTGGCTGTACTGGTCGTCGCCGTCCCTTTTGATGCGTCGTAGCAGTCATTGGTGAGGTTGCGGTGGGCGATGTTGGCGTCGATGTGGTTCTGAGTTGAACCGGCGTCAGCGCGGATCCCGTCGGTGGCATCAGCCGTGCCCGACCCGTTGTCTGAGACATTGTTGCCTCGAATGTTGTTGCCCTGTGCGGTGATCAGGTCGATCCCGCTGCCCTTGTTGTTCGCCACGTAGTTGTTATCGACCGTTACGTTCGTGACCGCCGCGCACCCTTGGGCGGGGTCGCCGCACAGCTGGAGGCCGTCAGAAATGCTCGTGCGGACCACGTTGTTGGCAATCCGACCACCGGTCACCGAATCAACCTCGATGCCGAAGTCGTTGTCGTACACCACGTTGTCGTACACAGTCGAGGGCGCCTGGGAAAAGCTGATCCCGGTACTCGTCGGGCTGGGGGTGTACTTGTTGTTGCTCACTGTGTTGAAGCTGATCGTCGCTATTGCACCGTTGAAGACGACGATGCCGTTGGACGCAATGACCGATTGACCGGAGGACGAGCCGCGCACCATGTTGTGATCGACCTTGGCGACGGAGCCAGCGTTGACGACCTGTACGCCGTTCTTCTGGTATTCGTCGATCTGGTTGCCGATAATCGAGGCAGTCCCCGCCGTAGTGGTCGGCGACCGGCGGCCGACGGAGACGGCGTCACCCTCCTGGCAGCCATACAGGGCGGGCACACTATTCTTGATCTGGGTGATGTGGTTGTTATTCAGTAGCAGGCTGGCCCCACCCTCGATGAGTACGCCTTCGTGGCGGTCGGGCGAGCATCCGTCGTAGGTGAACGGGCCGCTAACAACGAAGCCACGCAAAACCACCGAGTTGGCGGTATCAACGTCGACGAGCGCCAGAGGAGCCGTCTCGACTGCTGGCCAATGGATCGTGGCCTGTTGCGGCTTCAACGACCGGAGCTTCAGCCCGTCATGGCTGTGGCCGACAATGCGAACCTGCTCGTTATAGATGCCCGGGCAAACTTCGATCGTCGCCCCTACCACGGATGCGTTGACTGCGGCTTGGATGGAGGTGTAGGTCCCAGCGCAAGTCGACGGATCCTGGGAGACCCTCAGGGCCGCCGCGGCTGATGCAGGCGGAGCCACACCGAGCAACGCCCACCCCGCAACGCTCGCGGTTGCGAGGGCGACGACGCGCTTGAGTGGGGGCACCCCCGCCAACGCCTTGTTCCTGGGAACGGATCGTGCGACTGCTTTCATAGCTTCCTCCAGGTGGAACAATCTCACTACCAACATGGTCGATGCGGCGTTTGTCAGGTAGGGCCAAAGGTCCCTGTTTCACGCAGCGGGGCTCAGTCGGTTTCCGGATGCATGAGATCTCCGCGACAAGCAGCGTTCAGCGCACGTAGTTGCTCATCTTGGCATGGTCGCAGCGCCAATGAAGATAGCCGAGGTGTCCGTTGTGCAAACGTGGCGCCTTGATGTTGGCTCCGCTCCATGACGGGTGCGAGCGCTGACGCCAGCCTCATTGGCAACTGGGCGTCGATCATCAGCCTCATTCAGGCAGCCGAAATCGGGCTCACTGATCGTGTCCGTGTGACGTTGGCCGCGAATTCGAGCGCGGCGAGGATGTCGTCCAACTCGAGGTCTGGGTAGTCGGCCAGCACTTGCTCTGAGGTCATCCCACTGGCGAGGAGATCGACGATCAGTTCGACCGGGTAGCGCATGCCGCGAACGCATGGTGAGCCGTGGCATACGGCCGGGTCCACTGTGATTCGGCTGAGTCGCGTCATGCCCACCACGTTACCCGGGCTGCCAGCCTCCACTGAGCCGCTGGCACTCGGTGTGGCCGGCTCGAGATTGGTCGACGACGTGCTGCGCCCTGACCGGATCGTGCTCTGTATCTCTGCGGAGAGGTTTGTGACGTTTCTCCCCGGTTGGGGTGAGTTCTACCCGATGGTGGATGTGGGCGTCACGAAATCGCGTTTTGGGAGGCATGAGCTGTTGTGAGCGCAGATTTCAATGTTCCAGCCGATGACCGACCCCCGGACTTCTTGACGGTGGAGGAGGCCGGCGCGGTGCTGCGGTTCAGTCGTGGCAAGACCTACGAGCTCGCACGCGAGTTCCTCGCGACAGCCGGCGTAAGCGGGATGCCGGTGATCCATCTGAGTCGCCAGCTCCGTGTGCCACGAGCCTTGTTCGAGCAGTGGATCGGCGGTCCGATCACGTGGCCGATCCCGACCCAGACACGCGCATCGGACGCGATCGCGTCGCCAGTCGCGTCAGGGACGTCGATTTCCCACGCGACTCGCCCACGCGTCCGACGCGTGACCCGTGTCGAGCAGCCCTCGATCCCGTTCGGCGCGTAAGGCCTATGTCCTCACCATCGACCACCCAACCCAACAGCTTTTCAAAGACAGACGAGTGCACAAGGACGCGACCGTGTGGTGGTCGGCGGTGACGGTTCGGGTGACGACGTTGAAGGGTGTGGACGCGGGTAGCTATTACGTGGAGCAGTTGCCGAACTACTACTTGGATTCGGGTGAGCCACGCGGTGTGTGGCTCGGCGCGGCCGCGACGGGGCTCGGCTTGGCCGGCGAGGTCGACGATGTTTCGTTCCTGGCGTTGATGGCGGGCAAGGATCCGCGTGATCCTGATCGGGATCTCGGCCGGCGGTTCGGTGAGAAGTCGGTGCGCGGGTTCGATGTGACGGCGTCGGCGCCGAAGTCGGTGTCAGTGTTGTTCGCGCTCGGCGACCGCGACGTGCGCCGTGAAGTGGTCGCGTCGCATGACGCTGCGGTGGGGGCGTTGCAGGGTTGGATCGAGACTCATGCGCACCGACCGTGGGGTGACGGTCAAGAACCGGGCCGTGTGGACCATCGACACCATCAGCGTCGACGGTACCGTGACGGCGACGGGGAAGGCTGGGACGGTGACGTTGCCGGGGGAGTACGCGACCGAGTACGTCGATCTCGCCTACGCCCGCACCGGGATGGGCGGCCAAGGACGAACCGTCAAAGGCGGCTTGCTGTACTCCGACGGCGCGACCGACCGCAACCTTTACGTGCCACTGACCCGAGGCACCGAAACCAACGAAGCGTTCTTTGCGACCGCCGGCGAAGAGACCGCGCTCGACGTGTTCATACGGTCGATGTCCACCGACTGGATCGATCAACCCGCACACGCTCGTCGCAACGAACTGCACATCACTACTCCCCAACGGCCAGGACTCCTCGACACCAGCCACCTCCGTCAACTCGTCGAACGACGCTTCGAGATCGGCAACACCCTCGAACACGCCGCCACCAAGCACCGACGAGCAGGCCTGGACCGCGACAGAGCCGTCGCCGGTCTGGCCGCAGCAGAGCAGAGGATCACCCGACAGACCGCGACGCTGGAGCACGCCAACGATGTCCTCGCCCGCTACGACCGGCCGCTACACCGCCGCAACCACGTCCACGACATCGCCACAGCACAACACTCCGCCCGCGCGCTGCCCTACGACATCGCGGACGCGAACGTCGAAGTCGCTGCGCTCAACCGCAAGATCGCCAACACCTACGTCGCCGAACTCGACGCCAACGGAGTGCTCGCCCAGAGACCGCAACTCGAAAGCGAAGCCCGCACGATCGACGACCACCTCACCAACGACCTACGCGCCCGAACAAGGATCGCCAGCCTCGAACAACCCGACACCATCACCGACACGCTCGGCCGTCGGCCGAACCCGGGAGAAGCGGCCCGCACCTGGGACCGCACGGCCGGGCTCCTCGCACAACACCAAACCGCCTTCGGCATCCCCAGCGGCGCCGGACCCCAACCACAATGGGACCTCGACAACGCCTACAGCCACAGCCACCACCAGCTCACCGAAGCAATCGCAATCGTCCGCCCCACCTCGACACGTCGCATCGAAATCGAGCTACCCAGCATCGAACTCTGACGCGGCGGTCACCCCAGTGCGATCCGAGCCGAACGCCGGGTCTGTGTGTGGTTACGAAGCTTTAGGCGCGCGTTCTGTACGCCGACCGGTGATTGTTATGTGCGGATCGCGAATTTCAAGATGCGCCCGCAACGGCAGATAGATGCGGCGTCGTGAGATCGCGGACGAACTCGCCTCGGCGTCGAACGTTATGTGTTACGGTGCGCACGAATATAGATATTCCCGGAGGTCAAAATGTCCGAGTTCCCTGCGTTGGCTCACGTCGCTGTGACGGTCACGGACCTCGGCCGCAGCCGCCCGTGGTACAACGCT
>JAYTOM010000273.1:0-3605 GCA_043747765.1 Actinomycetota bacterium | reverse complement strand
CGCTGACGTCTCCTCCGAAGGACGCAGCCGGCACGGTGATCGGCGCGCTGGCGACGACGCCCTGGCGAGTCTTCACCGTCACGACCGCAGTGCCGCCCGGGTTGAAGAGCGCAGAGCCGAGCTTCACCTTCGCATCACGCGACCCGGCGCTGCTACCCGAGTTCCACGGCATCGACACGGTTGCCGGGTTCGTGTTCGGGTACTGCTCGATCTCGGGCGTCATGTCGAACTTGATGGCGGCCGGATTGGGCAGTGGCGTATGGAGGGCATCGCCTTGAACGCCGGATGTGTACTGGATCGACGGGTTCCAGTCGATCGCATGCAGGTCGATCGGCGAGTCGCTGACCAGCTTCACGCTCAAGCTGTCTTGGGACCCGGGGGTATTGTCGTCCGGCGGCGGCACAGGAGCCGCAACGTCGATGTCGGCGGACAACACCGTGTGACCGGTGCTGTCGTCGTTGAGGGTCATCAGTGTCGTCGCAACGCCGTTGTGGGTGAGAACCACGTCGACGTCATCGGTCGTGGCCAACTTGTCGATGGTCGCCGAGAAGTGAACGACGCCCTGGTAGGGCATGAACACCATCGTGTCCGGTCGACCGGACAGCGTGAAGTCGGCGGCCGCGACGTAGATCACCTGCGAGAGCCCGTTAACGTCGCTCGGCAGACCTGGCACGTCGGCATCGGCGATGCCGTCGACCTTCGTGTACGTGATCGTCGGGCTCCACGTTACGTCGTCATTGGCGCCGTCGTCGATCGAGCCGACGCGGAAGTAGATCTGGTCACCGGCCACGACCTCGAGATCGGGCAGAGGATCGACGGGCTCCGGAACGAGGAAGGCCGTCGGGCTTCCGGTCGTCAGTACGGCTGTATCGATCTCGTCCATGTTCTGCTGGATCGCGACGCGCACGCCGTCCGTCGACGTGCCTGTGATCGGTGCGAGCGTCACGGGCGCATCGATCAAGACGCTGCCGGTGAACGGTGCGGTCCAACGGCGAACGGTGTCGACCAACGGGTTGGCCTTCTCCAACTTGCCCTGGATGTCCGTCACATCCTGCGGCAGATCGACGTTCGCGGCGGAGTCGACGATCGGCACGGGCGTGTCAGCGCTGCTGTTCTGAATGAAGGTCGGCATACCATTCGCGTCGAGGTGGTTGAACCAGACGGTGCCGCCGCTCACGTAGTCCGGCAGGCCGTCGCCGTTCGCATCGCTGAAGTAGGCGTCGCCCCAGGAGACCTCGATGCCCAGCCCGAAGGCGATGGTGATGCCGGGAAAGGCCTCGAAGGCGCCCTCGAGCCCGAAGTTGCCTTCCGTCGAGAGTCGGTTGATGCCGGTGACCGTCTGCTGCGGGCCGAAGGTCGTGCTGTTGCTGGACGGCCCGCTCGTGTTCAAGCGGTAACGGATGGGTCCGTTGCGGTTGACGTCGTTGGTGTCGTCGCCATTGTCGGTGCCGCCGTCGCTGTTGTGGCTGCCGTTCGAGTCGCGGTAGACCTTGTCGGGCAGACCGTCACCGTTGATGTCGAGCCACTCGGCGATTGCTTCGGTGGCACCGCCGCCGATCTGCAACGAGCCGCCGAACGAGCCGACCTTGTCCGGGATGATCGGGTTGAAGCCAAGGTAGGCGTGTCCCTCACCCGAGTTGCTCTCGGACGAACCGAGCGCGCCGATCGCCGCCGTGCTGTCAAGGTATTGGCGGGACGGCAGGTCGTCGCCCGTGTTCCAGTCCAGGGGGGTTCCGAAGCCGTCGTAACCGTCGGCCGTGCTGACGCGGTCGTAGTACGTGAAGTCGTGCGTCGCCGAGGTCGTCCCGTCCGATCCGACCTGAGCGACCGATCTCAACAGCGACTTCCCGAATGCGCCCGCAGTGCCGTAGTTCAGGTCGTAGCGCACGGCCAATTGGTTGTAGTTGCGCGGGCCGCGGGTCTCGTTGCCGTCGGAATCCGTGCCGGTGATGACCGGGTCGCCGTGAAAGACCTCGACCCGCGACAGACGGTCGACCGCCAGGTCCACGTAGCCACCCATCGCATCGACCACTGGATCGAGGCGTGTGTGATCGCGTGAGAAGACGACGTGGTACTCGGCATCAGCGTCGGGGGCCGGCGCGATGTCCGCGCCCTCGGTGTAGTCGATGCTCGACAGGTAGGTGTGCTTGGAACAGAGCACGCTGGACGAAGGCACACAGCTGTCGTCAGCCGTGCCGACGTTCGTCCAACCCGCCGCGCCGTACTCGTAGTGCACGGTCGAGTAGTGGTAACTGATCTGGTTCACGCCGACGTCGCGCTGCGCTGACAGCAACCAGCGAACGCCGTTGCCGTTCTCGTCGGTGACGATCGCCGAGCGATCGATGGTCGGTGTGAGGTCGTTGGTGGGGTCGTCGTCGAGGTAGTTGTACCCGTCCGGTCCGCCCTGGTCCGGCATGCCGCCGTACCAGAACACGTTGCCACCCTTGTCGTGGACTTCCCAGAAGTAGCCCTTCGTGCCCTCCCCCGGCACCTCGTGGCGGATGATCTGCATGTACTGCGTCTCGACCTGACGGGTGTAGTCCTGCCGGTCACCCTCGATGCGCGGCGCCCACGAGTCGCCGAGTGCGTTCGGGATCAGCATGTCGCCGTCGAACGAATACGTCTCACTCTCGAAGTTCGGATCGAAGTACGGCGCCCCCCAGCGCGTGTCGACGCTGATGTCGCCGACCGAGAGGTCCCAGCCCTGTCCGGCCCAGCCGTTGTCGCCGCCGGAGTCGTACTCGACCGACAGGTCCGGCGTAATGCCACGGCCCTTCGGGATCAACAACGGGTACGAGAGGTGCGCACCGCCGTCGTTCGATGCCCCCGGCGGCGACACGAGTGCGAGTCCGGACGTCGGATCCGGGAACTGCAGTGAATCGACAGAGCCGTCGCCGATCTCGTCCGGCGTCAGCTGCGGTTCGCGACCAAGCGTCGATCCTGCCGCGCCGCCCAGCGGGTCGGATGCCAATGCCGCAGGTATTGCGTTCGTGACGAAAGTAAACGCGCAGACAACGGCGACGCGCCGCGTCCACCGAGAGGTTGAACCCATCTCCGTACCTCATTCCCTCGGCTGCCGCCGAGCCCACTCTCCGACAGGAGTCGGTAGTGCCCTGGGCCATGTTAGGTGGGCTTGACTTGCCTGTCAACATAACCGTGACTTCAGCGAGAACAGATCAGAGGCCCGAAGGCACCAATGCCACAAGACTCGGGTAGGCGTAGGATGATGCCCTTCAGATCGGCGAGGGTCGTCGCCGAATATCCGAAGTGAGCGAGCTGTCCGGCGAACAGTTCGGCCATCGTGACACCACTCGGATCCGGCTCGCTGCCCATCTTCAAGGTGAGCTGAGCCTCGAGCGCTACGGCCTCGTTGGGGTTGCAACCGCCTTCGTCGTGGCTCGCTGGCCGTTGACTTTGACCACGCCACGAAACTTGCCGCTCGGCAACTTCTCGATGCTCACAAGAGCGATCGTCCCATACGTCCCGCGGACTGTCAGAACTTCCGGGGGGATTGGCCCGAGCCAGAAACTAGCTCTGAGCTGGGGACTTTCAAGTGGGCACGACGGGGCTCGAACCCGGGACCTCCACCGTGTCATATTGAAACC
>JAYTOM010000272.1:0-11878 GCA_043747765.1 Actinomycetota bacterium | reverse complement strand
CGCATCGGCGGACTGCTCAGCAACGGGCCGGCGTACCGCTACCTCCCGAAGAGTGTCGCCTATCTCCCACCGGCAACGGCGATGATCTCCAGCTTGTGCGACGCCGGTTTCACCGATGCCGAACATCGGCTGCTCAGCGGCGGCATCACCCAGCTCCTCCTCGGAACCCGTCGCAGCGCGAGCTGATGCGCGCCGTCACCACCTGGTTCACCGACGAGGTCGACCTCAACGACTTCGCCGGCGGTGACGGCTACCTCTTCGTCCGCGATGGCGTCGGACTGGCGGGCCGAGGTGTCGCGGCTCGCGTCGAAGCCGATGAAGTGTTCGCCTTCCTGTCCGAGATGGACGGCGAGGATCATGTCGACCTGCCCGGCTCGGGCCCGATCGCAATCGGCGTGATGCCGTTCAAGCCAGGCGCCACGGCGAAGTTGGTGATCCCCAAAGTGACCATCGGCAAGAACGCAGCGGGGCAATGTTGGATTACACGCATCGACAATGCCGACGTCCCGCCGTCCGCTGTTCCGCCGACGCCGACCGCAGCAGAGTTCACGGTCGGCCCAGGGGTCAGCGTGCGGACGTACTTGGCGGCAGTGTCAGCGGCACGAGATGCGGTCAGGATGGGGACGATCGACAAGGCGGTCATTGCCCGTGATCTCGTTGTCCGCTCCCCCGATCCGATCGACATCCACGCCGTGCTCCGCCGGCTGCGAGCCAGCTTCGGGTCGAGCTACCGGTACGCCGTCGACGGCTTCGTCGGCGCATCACCCGAGCTGCTCATCGCTGTCGACGGATCGGCCGTGACCTCGCATCCGCTGGCTGGGACCACACCGCGGACCGGCGATCCGGCGACCGATGCTCGACTCGCCGCCGAACTGCTGGCCAGCCCGAAGAACCAGATCGAGCACAGAGTGGTCATCGACGTGGTCCACGACACCCTGCTGCCATACACCAGCTATCTCGATTGGGAGCCTGAGGCATCGATCGTCGCCGTCGCCAACGTGCAACATCTCGGGACGCGTATGGAGGGCCGACTCTCGCAACCGGCCCCCGATGCACTGACTCTGGCCCGATCCCTGTCACCGACACCGGCGCTCGGCGGTCATCCACAAGCCGCAGCAATCGAACTGATCGAGCGGGTCGAAGGCTTTCGTCGGGGGCGATACGGGGGCACCGTTGGTTGGCTCGACGGACGGGGTAACGGCACCTGGGCCGTCGCGATCCGCTGCGCCGAGTTCTCGCCGGACCGCCGGTCGGCACGCCTGTTCGCGGGCGGCGGCATCGTCGCCGACAGCGATCCGCTGCACGAACTCGCCGAGACCCAGGCCAAGTTCCAGGCGATGCTCTCGGCGATCATCCGCGCCTGAGCAACCGTCGAGCATCAGCCGAGCGCAGCCGCCACGGCGAGGTGGATCGAGTCGTGGACCGCCACGTTCTCGTTCCGGTCAGACCGGACGAGGACGATGTGCGGTCCTGCGACGGTGAGCGCCTCGGAAAGTTCGACTGCGGTCACGACCAGCGTCGTCGGCAGCGAGTGCGCCGCCGCCAGACCGAGCAGATCAACCCCGTGGGGTGTACCGAACAACTGTTCGTAGCGTGGGCTCGGCAGGCTCGTGACCTGTGGCAGGAAGCTGAAGATTCCACCACCGTCGTTGTCGATCAGGACGATACGCAGATCGATCGGCCGTCGGGCCAGCGCGATCAACGACGAGCAGTCGTGCAAGAACGCCACGTCGCCGATCAGCACGAAGGTCGGTGCGCCCGAGCCTGTCGCGACACCGATCGCCGTGGCGATCACACCGTCGATACCGTTCGCTCCCCGATTCGAATAGACGAGCGACTCCCCCAACACCGACGCATACCACTCGACATCACGCACGGGCATCGACGACGAGATCACGAAGTTCGCACCGACTGGCAACGATCCGCCGATGATTCGCGCAGTGGCCGGTTCGCTCAATCCGGCCGACGACGAGGCGTCGATCGCCGTCGCGATCGCCGCTCGAGCAAGCCGCTCGGCGGCAGTCCACGTCCCGAGCCACGATGGACCCACCGGCTCTGCTCTGACGGCCAGCCCTGCGCAGACGATGCCCACGTCGGCGGTGATGTGCAGATCGATCACGGCATCCGGGTCACGCCAGGTCGCCACATCGCACACATGGATCTGCAGCGCATCCAGCCCGGCGAGCCAGCGGCCAAGAACCTTCGACACCGGTGCTTCCCCGAGGTGAATGACGATGTCCGGTGCGTTCGCGGCGACGAAAGCATCGCTGCGGACGATGTCGTCGAAGGCCGTGATGACGTGTTCGAATCGACCCGTGCGCAGACCGCTGCGTGCGTCTGCGAGCACCGGCCATCCGAGCGAAGCGGCGAAGTCGGCGACGACCGTCGGGTCGCCGCTCCCCCTCCCGGCTACCACGATCCCGTGACGCCCACGGATCCGCCCACCGACTTTGTCGAGCAAAGACTGATCGGGGACCCCGACGGCGCCGAGCATCATTGCGTCGTGGCCGACCTCGAACGCATGGCGCGCCGGGAGGTCACCGGCCATGCCGATCAACGGTTCACGAAACGGCAGGTTGAGGTGCACCGGTCCCGGGGCTGTGCCGGTTGCACCCGTTGCACTCGCGAACGCGTGTGCCGCGGTGGACCGCCACGTATGCGCAGCCCGTGCGTCGGCGACCCCCGGATCGGAGAACCAACGGACAGCATTGCCGAACAGCTTGATCTGATCGATCGTCTGCGGCGCCCCGACATCGCGGAGTTCAGGTGGTCGGTCGGCGGTGCAGACGATCATTGCGACCGATGACTGATGCGCCTCGACGACGGCTGCATGGAAATGGGTGGCAGCTGTTCCACTCGAGCACAACAAAATTGCCGGAAGCCCCGTGCTGAGACCGATACCGAGCGCGGCGAACGACGCAGAGCGCTCGTCGTGGAAGACATTCACCTGGAGTTCGTCCCGAGCCGCGAGTGCCAGCGCCAACGGTGTGGAACGAGAACCAGGGGCGATGACCGCGTGTGCTGCGCCACGGCACACCCACTCATCGACCAACGTCGCGCAGAACCTCGCCGCGATGTCCTCTGGCCTGTCCGTGTGGGTTGGTTGCATTGCGCCTATCGTGCCATGTATGCAGGTCGAGATCTGGTCCGACGTGGTGTGCCCCTGGTGCTACATCGGGAAGCGGCGCTTCGAAACGGCGATGCAGCGCGTCGCCGACCACCGCGACGTCAGCTCGATCGATGTCGTTTATCGGCCGTACCAACTGGACCCGACAGCGCGGCCCGGGATGTCCGAGCCGGTGGTGGACACGTACGCGAGGAAATTCGGCGGTCCGGAGCGCGCCGCCGAGATCTTCAGCCGCGTCACCTCGGTGGGTGCCGCAGATGGAATCGACTTCGAGATGCAGATCGCGCTCCGTGCCAACACATTGCTCGCCCATCGGCTGCTGTGGTTCGCCGAGCAACGTGACGATGCCGAATCCGCCGACGGGACGAGTGCGCACACCGGCCGCCAGATCGCACTGGAGGAACGGCTGCTGCGGGCCTACTTCACCGAGGGCCTCGACATCGGAGACCCGGAAGTGTTGACCGAGTGCGCCACCCAGGTCGGGTTGGAGCGAGCCGACGTCAGCTCATTCCTCGCTGGCGACGGCGGACATGGCGAAGTCATGCAGGACCTGGCCACAGCTGCGGCGAACGGGATCACCGCTGTGCCCACCTTCGTGTTCAACGGCCAGTTCGCCGTACCGGGTGCGCAGGACGCGGCATTCTTCGAACGGGTGTTGGAGAAATTGCTGGACGACGAACTCGAAGAGGTGGGCAATGTCTGATCTGCCAGCCGGTTGGATCCCCCAGGAGGGTCCGCTTGCATCCATCCGTTGTGGAACGGGCCCACGCCTCGTGTTCGTCCACGGCTTCACCCAAACCTGCCGATCATGGCTTCCGGTGGCCGACTCTTTCACCGGTGACCACGAGGTGGTCCTGATCGACGCCCCAGGTCACGGCCGTTCCAGCCACGTTCGGGCCGATCTACGTCTCGGTGCCGATCTGATCGCCAAGGTCGGCGGGCGCGCCACCTACATCGGGTATTCGATGGGCGGACGATTCCTGTTGCATCTCGCCCTTGCCTATCCCCATCTCGTCCGCTCGCTGGCTCTGCTCAGTGCCACCGGTGGAATCAGCAACGACGACGAGCGCAACGAACGCCGCCAGGCCGACGAGAACCTGGCCGCCGAGATCGAGGAATACGGTGTGCAACCGTTCCTCGACAAGTGGCTGGCGATGCCCATGTTCGCGACCCTGCCCGACTACGCGAAGGCCATCGACGACCGTTCGCAGAACACGGCCGCAGGGTTGGCCAACAGCCTGCGTCTGGCCGGGACCGGCGCTCAGCTTCCGCTGTGGGACAGGATCGGCCACATCACCGCACCAACCCTGACCATGGCGGGTGATCTCGATCTGAAGTTCACCGCGCTGGCCCATCAGTTGGCGGAAGCCATCGGCAAGAACGCTGTGTTCCGCTCGGTCGACAGCGCGGGACACGCAGCCCAACTGGAGCATCCATACGCCGTCATCGCGATCCTGCGCGAGTGGCTGGTGTCGATCAAACAGCACCCGCGGCGCCCCGCCATCGCGCTGCGCTGACGCTGATCAGCGCCGTCGAGGTCGAAATCGCCCTCGGCGTCGTCGACTGCGATAACACAGTGGAGGTCGAGGTCAGGGGCGAACTGCTCGGCAGTCTCGACGTGTTGGGCATCGCTGCACATGGAGGCGGCCTGTTCATTCCGGGCAAGGATTCCTGTGCCGGAACGGCGGGCGAAACCTACGGCGGCGGAGCGCGACCTGGTGGACACGATCAAAGTTGCCGATCTCGGCCGCGGCGAGATGCCGGGCAGCATCGTCCTCGACTTCAACTTCACTGAGAACCCGTCGTGTGCCGACGAACCGGAGTGGTATGCCCGCTGGCCCCACCCGGCAGCATCCTGATCGCGGCCATGCCCGCCGGCGAGTTGTACGAGTCCGCTGTCAGCTGACGATTCGTCGATCGTTCGGCGTTGCTTCCCGATCGTTCACCGATGGTGACGGCTGAGGAAAAGGCCGACACTGACCATCAATCCGTAGGCGATCTGCAAACGCCCGGTCTGCCCGAGGACAGCGATGAGGTCGCGACCTTTCGCCCCGCGCAACACACGTCGCACCGGGACGACCCCCAACGGAACGACGATCACCGCCAGAGCGGCCCATGGACGCCAGATCACAGCAGAAACACCGGCGAGAACGAATCCGCCGGTGATCAGCGTCGCGTACATCGCGCGAGTGCGCGAGTCGCCGAGACGTACGGCGAGCGTCTTCTTACCGACCCGAGAATCGGTCGGGATGTCGCGCAGGTTGTTGATCACCAACAGCGCACAGGCGAGCGCCCCGACGGCACAGCCCATCACGATGCTCAGCCCGGAGATCGTCTCGGCGACCACGTAGGTGGTGCCGACCGTGGCAACCAGACCGAAGAACACGAACACGAACACCTCGCCGAGTCCGAGATATCCGTACGGCTTCGGTCCGCCGGTGTAGAACCAGCCAGCCAGAAGTGCGGCGGCACCAACGGCCAACAGCCACCACGACGTCTGGGTGGCCAGGATCAACCCGGCAACCGCTGCGGTACCGAAGGCCCCGAGGGCGGCCCGCTTGACCGATTTCGGCGAGGCGAGCCCCGACCCGACCAGGCGCGGGGGTCCGACGCGTACGTCGTCCGTGCCTCGGATGCCGTCGCTGTAGTCGTTGGCATAGTTGACGCCGACCTGCAAGGCAAGGCTGACGACGAGCGACAGAGCCGCACGCCACCAACAGTCTCCCTCGAGTCCTGCGGCACAGGCTGCACCGACGGCGACCGGCACCACCGCTGCCGGCAAGGTGCGTGGTCGCGCCCCGAGGACCCAACGATTGCCGGTTGGAGTCGGGGGTGTGCTGATCATCATCCGGGACAAGTATGGCCCGGCCGACCGTTCAGCAATACTGAGCAGATGACACCTGCGATCACGACGACAGAACTGTGGGCCGACAGCGCACTCGGACTTGCTGCCCGAATACGTTCAGGCGAGGTTTCCAGCCGCGAAGTGATCGACTCCCACCTGGCCCGGATCGAGGCCGTCAATCCGCACCTGAACGCCGTTGTCCGTGTTCTGGCCGAGCAGGCTCGTACTGCGGCCGATGCGGCCGATTCGGCCCGCGCCAACGGCGAGCCGCTACCACCACTGCACGGTGTGCCGTTCACGGTGAAGGAGAACATCGATCTGGCGGGCACGCCGACGACCAGCGGCGTCGTCGCCCTGGCAGATGCGATCGCCTCGATCGACGCTCCCATCGTTGCCCGAATGCGGGCCGCCGGGGCAATTCCGATCGGACGAACGAACCTGCCGGATCTCGGTCTGCGGGTGAGTACGGACTCGTCGCTGCACGGACTGACCCGCAATCCGTGGAACCCGGATGTCACGGTCGCAGGGTCGAGTGGCGGCGAAGCGTCGGCAATCGCCAGCGGGATGAGTCCGATCGGGCTCGGCAACGACATCGGTGGGTCGTTACGAAATCCCGCTCACGCATGTGGCATCACCAGCATCAAGCCGACGACCGGCGTGGTTCCCTCGGCGTCGGTCATCCCCCCACTGGAGGCGCCGATCTCGTCACAGTTGATGGCTGTCGAAGGTGTACTTGCGCGGCGCGTCGCGGACGTGCGTGCGGGCTTGATCGCGATTGCAGGTGTCGACTCGCGCGATCCGGTCAGTGTTCCGGCCCGACTCAGCGACATCCCCGCCGACCGCCCGCTCCGAATCGCCGTCATCGCCGATCCGCCAGGCGGCAACCCGACCGACCTCGGCATCGCCGACCTCGTTCGCGACTGTGCTGCGGCTCTGTCCGACCTCGGCCATTCCGTGATCGAACGTGTTCCGCCGAGCTACGAGCTGTCGCTGGAACTGTGGAGAGGTCTTCTCGGCGGCGATCTGCTCGCCCAACGGCCGATCCTCGACATGGTCATGGGCGAAGGTGGGCGGGCGTTTCTCGACCTGACCGCTGACACGTTCGGCGATCTGGATCTCGGTGCGTGGACCATTGTCCACGCACGGCGGAACGGCGTTGCGCAGGAATGGGCGTCGTTCTTCACCGAATTCGACGCGATCATCTGTCCCGTGTGGACCCAGCCTGTGTTCGGCCATGGTGCCGACATCGCCGACGCCGCCGGTGCGGCAGCCACTCTCGACATGATGCGACCGATCCTGCCAGCCAACCTTCTCGGTCTTCCGGCTGCAGTCGTGCCAGCCGGAATCGCCAATGGCATGCCTGTCGGGCTGCAGATCATCGGCGACCGCTTCCATGATCTCGCCTGCCTCTCGATCGCAGCGATGATCGAAGCGTCCGTCGGTGTCCTCACGCCCATCGATCCGGTGCTGACCAGTAACATCGGCACCGTTCTCGCCGTCACCGGTTGAAGGCGCGCCGTCCGGTATGCCCCGTCTCGTCGCACTCGATCTCCCCGGCGGCAGCGACTTCGTCGACTCGCTGCAGCGAATCTGGTCCCATGGCGACACGGTGTTGCCCATCGATCAACGCCTGCCGCGAGAGGCCGCTGACGCGCTCGTCACTGCGATGGGTTGTCATTCAGTGGTCGACAACAGCGGTCAACACACCGTCGACGGTGGTCGCGACACGGAGCCCGACGATGCCCTGGTCGTCGCGACGAGCGGATCGACGGGAACTCCGAAAGGTGTCGTCCTGACCCATCGAGCCGTCGCTGCATCAGCAGACGCAACGAGCCGACGGTTGCTTGTTCGACCCGATGATCACTGGTTGGCCTGCCTACCCCTTGCCCACGTCGGAGGGCTGTCCGTCGTCACCCGTGCGCTACATCGCGGCCTTCGGTTGACGGTGTTGCCTCGGTTCGATGCCGATGCCGTTTCAGCGGCGGCCGCATCGGGGGCGACCCTGACGTCACTCGTGGCAACGGCGCTCCAACGTATCGATCCCGCGATCTTTCGTTGGATCGTGCTCGGTGGCAGCCGCCCGCCACGCGATCGCCCGGTCAACACGGTCACCACGTACGGCATGACCGAGACCGGCAGCGGAGTCGTCTACGACGGACTGCCGCTCGACGGAGTCGAGATTCGCATCGCCGACAATCGCGAAATCTTGATCCGCTGCCCGATGATGCTTCGCTCGTACCGAGATGGAACCACTCCGGTCGACGCCGATGGTTGGTTGCACACCGGCGATCTCGGCGGACTGTCCGACGCCGGCCTGCTCGAGGTCGAAGGGCGGGCCGGGGATCTGATCATCACCGGTGGCGAGAACGTGTGGCCAGAGGCCGTCGAAGCGGCACTGATGACGCATCCTCAGGTCGCGGATGTCGGAATCGCCGGGGTTTTCGACGCCGAGTGGGGCCAACGCGTGACGGCGTGGATCGTGCCTGCCGACACCACGGCGGCACCGACGCTGGCGCAGTTGCGCGATCACGTCACCGCGAGCCTGCCGATGTTCATGGCCCCACGCGATCTGCACGTCGTCGACGAAATGCCACGGACAGCACTTGGCAAGCTGCAGCGAAGGAAATTGGCTGCGACAGTCGACAACTGACTCCTCCAACGAATGGGTCGCCCGGTCAACGGGGCTCCACGTCAGCGTCGAGGTCCGTGTGATGCTCGTCGTTCTGCAGAATGCTGACGCGGAGACGGCGGACTCGACGGCCCTCCACCTCGTGGGCATGAAATCGCCAACCGTCGAAATCGACGCTCTCGCCGACCTCGGGGACGTGCTCGAGCGTGCTGAACAAGAAACCACCGATGGTCTCCCAGTCGTCGTCCGGAAGGCGGATGTCGAGCAACTCGTTGAGATCCTCGATCGCCATGCCGCCCTCGACGAGGTAGTCGCCGTTGCTCAACCGTTCGACCTCAGCCTCTTCGGTGTCGTGCTCGTCGACGATTTCGCCGACCAGTTCCTCGAGACAGTCCTCGAGCGTCACCAGACCGGAAATCGCGCCGTACTCGTCGGCGATGAAGACCAGATGGTACTTCTGGGCCTGCATCTCACGCATCAACCGGCTGACCGGTTTGTTCTCGGGGACGACGTGTGCGGGACGGACCGTCTCGGTGACCGGGAGCGCCCCCTTCCCGTCGCGTTCGAGACGCATCAGGTCCTTCGTATACGTCAGGCCGAGCAGGTCGTCGTCGTCCTCGCTGAGAACCGGGAGGCGGCTGACGCCTTTTTCGATGGCGACGTCCAAGGCCTCGGTGATCGTGGTCTGCGGACCGACGAACACCATGTCCGGTCGTGGAACCATGATCTCGCGCGCGACCGTGTCGCCGAACTCGACGACCGACTTGATCAGTCGGCTCTCCTCGTGTTCGATTTCGCCGTCGTGGGCCGCCGCCTCGACGATGCCGAGGAGTTCCTGCTCCGACACGAACGGTCCCTGCTGCAGACCCTTCCCGCGTACGATCACGTTGGTCAGCTTGATCAGACCCTTGGAGATCCAGCGCAACGGTGGGAACGCCACGAGAGCAGCGGTGGGTCGGGCAGCGAACAGTGCAGCGCGCTGCGGGAAGATCACCGCATAGGTCTTCGGGACCGCCTCGGCGAACACGAAAAACACGAGCACGTTGATGAAGACACCGGCGACGACGCCCCACGTGCCGAACAGGTCATCGAAAACAACGGCCGTCAGCGTCGACTGCACGATCTGGCAGATGAAAACGGTGAGCAGCAGCGGATTGATCCAGCGCTCCGGCTCGCTGACGAGTCGGGCGAGGACCTTGGCCGACTTGTGGCCCTGCTGGAGCAACGAGTCGGCCTTTGGTTTGGTCATCCTCGACAGGCCCATCTCGGCCGACGAACAGAACGCGAGGACGACCAGCATCAGGAAGATCGCGACGACCAACCACAGGTCGGTCGTACTGAATGCATTGGCGATCACGTTGTCGGTTGCTCCTGTCGGAAACCTTCTGGCGCCGGCCCGCGCCAGTGCAATTGCTCGAGCAGTTCGAGTTCTCGGCGCCGCATCACGAGTGTCTCCTCCGGCTCGGCGTGATCGTGGCCGAGAACGTGGAGGATGCCGTGGACCAGCAGCAACGCCAGTTCGTCGTCGAGATTTCCGGCATGCGTCGGCGCTTGGCGTTCAGCGACTTGCGGACAGATGACGACATCGCCCAACAGTAATGGAACATCGGAGGGGTCGAGTGGAGCTCGATCCGGGCCACGCGTCGCCCCGCCGCTGGAGGGCGGCAGGTCGAGCTCTGCGGCATCGATCGGGAACGAGAGGACGTCGGTCGGCCCCATCACCCCCAGGAACGATTCGTTGAGCTCGGAGATGTCGTTCTCGCTGATGAAGATGATCGACATCTCCGTCCCACCGCGGATTCCCTCGGCGTTCAGGACCCGTTCGGCCAGTCCCTGCCAGCGGATCAGGTCGATCTCGACGTCGGTCTGCTCGTCCGAGCAGAAAACTTCGGGATCCACGTCGCCACCGATCTTGGAATGGCTGCCGATGCGAGGTTTACCAGGATCATCCACGTTTGAGAGTTCCTGGCGCCGGAACGGCTTTCTCGTACGCGGCGACAATATCGGCGACGATCTTGTGACGGACCACGTCGCCGACGCCGAGATGCACGAAGCCGAGGCCTTCGACACCGGTCAGAATTCGCTCGAGGCCGCCCAGGCCGCTTCTGCCGTCGGGGACATCGACCTGTGTGGTGTCACCGGTGACGACGACCTTCGAGCCGAAGCCGATCCGAGTCAGGAACATCTTCATCTGCTCGGGCGTCGTGTTCTGGGCCTCGTCGAGGATGATGAAGCTGTTGTTCAACGTGCGTCCCCGCATGAACGCGAGCGGCGCGACCTCGATCGTCTGACGTTCGATCAACTTTGCAGCACCCTCGGTGTCGACCATGTCGTACAGCGCGTCGTACAGCGGCCGCAGGTACGGATCGATCTTGGCCATCAGATCGCCCGGCAGGAAGCCGAGACGCTCGCCCGCTTCGACCGCCGGCCGGGTCAGGATGATTCGTTGGACCTGCTTGGACTGCAGCGCCTGGACAGCCATCGCGACCGCCAACCAACTCTTCCCCGTGCCCGCCGGCCCGAGGCCGAAGGTGATGATGTTCTCTCGGATCGCGTCGATGTAACGCTTTTGACCAGCGGTTTTGGGACGGATCGAACGGCCCTTTGTCGCGCGGAGGATGTCGTCGGTGAGCACCTTGCTCGGTGACTCGTGGGCGTTCATCATGTCGATCGAGCGGGAGACGGTGCCGGCGTCGAGATGTTGCCCGCGCTGGAGAACGAGAACCAGTTCCTCGAACAGCCGCCCGACTTCGTCTGCACCATCGCCACTGAGGACGATCTCGTTGCCGCGCACGACGATGCCGACGACCGGGAACGCTGTCTCGATCTGGCGGACGAACTCATCCCGTGCGCCCACCAGCGAGGCCATAAGATGTGTGCCAGGGACCACGACCGTCACCGTCGTTCCCGTGACGGTCATGAGCGAACCGTCCAGAGTGAAACCGTCCAGAGCGAACCCGTCCTGCATAAGACTGTCCAGAGTGAACCTGTCATGGGTGAACAGGCATCGGAAAGCTGCCGTCGGCGATCGTGGAGGTCATAGCGGGAAGGTCACGGTACACCGCAATCCCGATTGGCACCACGTTCGTCGTGAGCATCGTCGGCTTCCTCGGCGTCCTCACGGCGACAATCGTCACGCACCGCAATCGTCGGATGCGCACGGGTAGCGGGCGTACCCTGTGTTCAAGGGCGGACACGAGGAGCAGAGAACCGAATCCGACGCGCCGAGTCAGCAAGACTGACGAAGACGTCTCGATGAGAAGGATCGGCGTGAACG
>JAYTOM010000271.1:0-5871 GCA_043747765.1 Actinomycetota bacterium | reverse complement strand
GCGCTCCGCAGCGGCTGCGCATCGCGACGCGGTCCAGCCTGCAGGCACGAACACAGGCCGAGATCGTCGCCGCTTCGATCCAGCACGCGGACTGTGGGGTCACGACCGAACTGGTTTTCGTCGAGACCATCGGCGATCAGCGCCAGGACGTTGCGCTGCACCAGATCGGCGGACAGGGAGTGTTCGTCAAAGAGGTCCAGCGGGCTGTCCTGAACGGTCATGCGGACATCGCCGTGCACAGCGCCAAAGATCTGCCTTCTGAGCAGGCCGTTGGTCTGGTGATCGGTGCGTTCACCGCGCGTCGCGATCCTCGCGACGCGCTCGTTGGGTGCACGCTCGACGGGCTCGGGCTGGGTGCAACAGTGGCCACCGGTTCTGTTCGCCGTCGTGCACAATTGCACGCATTGCGACCCGACCTACGTTTCGTCGAACTGCGCGGCAACATCCAGACACGGCTGACCAAGGTGCCCCCGAATGGTTCGATCGTGATGGCCGTCGCCGCGCTGCAGATCCTGCAGATCAGCGAGCAGATCGCTGAGATCATGGATGCCGACGCAATGGTTCCGGCTGTTGGTCAGGGGTGCGTCGCCGTCGAATGTCGTTCCGACGACGCCGCCGTGCTCGCGGTGTTGGCCGGTGTCGACCACGCGCCATCTCGACACGCTGTCGTTGCCGAACGAGCGTTCCTGGCCGAACTCGGGTCCGGTTGTTCACTGCCGATCGGTGCGCACATTGCCGATGGCCGGTTGTGTGCGTTCTTGGCCAACGAGGCGGGACGTGCCCTGCAGATGACGGTTCGACTCGGCCATGACTGGAATGCAACAGCGATCGAGACTGCCCGCTCGTTGCTGTCCGAGATCGAACGCCGAGATACGTGAGCGAGTCGGGTACGCAGCGCCGTTCACCGCTGGTGGGTCGCCGCATCGTCGTGACGAGGGCCGCCGAACAGGCCCGATCGTTGGTCGAACGGTTGGCCGGCCTCGGCGCTGAACCGTTGTGCGTGCCGCTGATCACGATCGCTGCACCGTCCGACGGCGGGGCAGCAATGGATGCCGAATTGGAACGACTCGGCGAATACGACTGGGTGGTCGCCAGTTCGCCGAATGGTGCTGAGCGTGTTCGGCCCGCGCTGCATCGACTGCAGCGAGAGGCGGAGCACCCGACTCGGGGAACCGTGCCACGGATCGCCGTCGTTGGTCAGGCCACCGAGCACGCGCTGGGTGTCGGGGCCGACCTCGTGCCAAGGGTCCAAACCGCAGTTGCGCTGGGCGAGGCGTTCCCAACCGGCCCCGGTTCGGTCCTCGTCGTGCAACCAGAGGGTCACGATGGCGTGCTCGTGTCAGCGCTGGAATCGAAGGGCTGGACCGTGACTCCCGTCGCTGCGTATCGCACCATTCCGGTCAGCCCGTCGAGCACAATGCTGCTCGACGTCCTGTCCGCAGATGCGGTGCTGTTCGCCAGCGGCTCAGCAGTGCGTTCATGGGTGACGGTGTTCGGCGCCGAGGTCCCGGCCGTCACCGTGGCCATCGGCCCGTCGACTGCTGCCCTGGCCAACAAGTTGGGGCTCAAGATCGATGCCGTCGCGACCGATCATTCCGTGGACGGATTGGTCGGTTGCCTGATGGCCTACTTTCTGGATTCCGTCTAGAATTTCGGGGACCCCAGCCCGGGGCCCCGCACGACACCGGATCAGGCAGGCGAGCACACGGACATGGTTCGAGGGAAACGACACGGGGCCCTCGGCATCGGGCTGGCTGCGCTTGCGGTGGCGTGCATCGGCTCGTCAGCGCAGCCACTGCTGGCCACCGGCGCACACGCTCCGAGCAGCACCAGTTCCCTCCCGGGCGGCGTCACCTACTCGCTCGTCACCCCTGCTCAAGCCGCACAGCCATCCGTATCCGAGAACGGCGAGCGCGTTGTTTTCGCTGCCGCGCCGGGCACCGCCGACGGCCGCACCAGCAGCATCTGGCTGCAAGACCGCAACACCGGCGTGCTGACCGAACTGACGCTTCCGAACGTCAACGTCCGCTCCGGGGACAGCGTCGATCCGGTGATCAGCGCCGACGGGTGCATCGTCGTGATGACGACGCAGATCGCGTACGACCTGTTCCGTGACGACGATCTGGGCAATCGCTGGGACGTCTACCGGATCAAACTGCCGGCATGTGGTGGACAGCTCAACGACTGGTCGCTGGTGTCCACGAAACTCGACAAGAGGGGCGCGGCCGAGGCCCGCGGTGACGTCATTCCGACGCAGCCCGCCGCCGTCTCCAGCAGTGGAACCGTAGTTGCGTACCTGCATCCAATGGCGGTCACCGACTCGATCGCGTCCGCGACGCAAACACCGAACGTCATCGAGGTCGTCGACGTGGCAGTCCCCGTCGACGATCCTCATCACACCGCAACGGCTCCAGGGTTGCCGATCGACGTGGCTCTGCCGCCCCTGCAGTACGCCGGCGAGACAACGCCCACGCTGTCCGCCGACGGCAACGTCGTGGTCTTCGGGTCGGATGCAAAGTCCGAAATGGCGGTGCCCGAGTGGCGTGCTGCGGCGGCAGGCTCGACGACGACCCCGAGCCAGATCTACTCGTGGGCCCGCTCCGACGGCGACCCGTTCACGGCGGTCAAGCTGTTGTCTGGAACCTCGCTGACTGTCACCGACCCCGCCAATCCGAGCGCCGTTGCGGTCACGACGACAAACCCAGCCGACGCCTCGGCCGTAGGCCCGACGATCTCTGGTGACGGCCGTTTCGTCGCGTTTTCATCAACCGCCTCGAACCTCGTCGATTCGGCACAACTGAAGGCATGCGCCGTCACATGTCCGGCACAGGTGTACGTGATCGACCGGGACACCGACGGCAACCAGACCTTCGACCAACCCGGGACGGCGAAGATCTCCATCGTCAGCGCCACGTATGCGGCCCCGGATCCAACGGCCCCCTCCGCTCCCGCTGGCTTCACGATCGGCAATGCTGCGTCGTTCAGTCCGAGCATCTCGTCCGATGGGAACACGCTGGTCTTCGCGTCGCAGGCCACCAACCTGTTGGAGACCACAACGCCGGGTGGTGGGGTTGCCGGCGACGGCGACGTCATCACCGCCAACGTGAGCACGCATCACCTGCACCGGTCGTTCGGCCTCGCGACGCCCACTGCCGGCGCCTACTCACATCCCCGTCTGTCAGCCGACAATCGTGTGCTCGTTGCCGACACGTCCGTCGCCGGCGCGCTTCTCGGCGACGCCACCCTCACCGGTCGCCACATCGTGGCAGCTTCGTATGTCCCTGCGTTGTCGATGGCCGATCTCGATCTCGGCACGGTGCTAATCAAAGTCGCCGGTCCTGAGTGGTTCGTGAACGTCGTCAACAGCGGCCCGGGCACCTTCATGCCGGCAACCGTGACGAGCAGCAACCCGGACTTCGCGATTTCTGGTGGAACCTGTCTCGATCACGCCCCCGTGCCCGCTGGCCGGAGTTGTTCGGTGATGGTGGTGCTGACGCCCAGTGTCGCCGGGCCGCTGACGTCCACCATGACCGTCGCCGAGACCGGTTTCGGCGCCATCACGCTGACTGCTCGTCTGACCGGGGCCGGCGGCGATCCGGCCCTGCTGGCCAAGCCAACGGCAGCGGCGTTCGGTTCGGTCGTCGTCGGTCAGCCGGCCTCGAACGCGATCACCTTCGACATCACCAACATCTATGTCCAGCCGCTGGCCGTTTCGACGGTGTCGGTCGGCGGCGCCAACGCCGCAGACTTCACTGTCGACGCCAGCGTCTGCCAGGCGGCTACAGCAATCCTGACGACGGTCGTGCAGGTGCCCGTCGCGGCCTCCAACCCGCCGAGTCCGGCCTCCCCGCCGACCACTGCTTCCCCGTCGGCCACCGCTGCGGCGCCGTCCTCGCCGACGCCGTCCTCGCCGACACCTGTCTCGACCACACCTGTCTCGACCACACCTGTCTCGACCACGACGGCGCCGACCCCCGGCGTGACACCTCCGTCAGCAGACTCGACCGGCCCGTTGGCGGGTGGCACCACCGCTGGAGGCACGCCCTCGACCGTGCCGGCGTTGACGGTGCCCGTATCCACGGTGCCAGTGTCGACCGTGCCGACATCGACAACACCTGTCAATATGCCGGTGACAACACCTGTCACCACGACGGCAACAACGACCGCACCGCCAACGACCGCGACGCCGGCAACTGTTCTGCCGAGGGCGGCGAACACGACCAAGACAGTCACATCGATTGTTCCGGGCATCGCGCCGAACTCGAGTTGCCCGATTGCGGTGACGTTCACGCCCACCGCTGCCGGCATCCGCACCGCGTCGATCAACATCGGTACGTCGGCCGCCCAGTACACGTCGATGCTGATCAGCGGGACCGGCATCTACACCCCTGTGTTCATCGCTCCAGCAACGGCGACCCCAGGGCGCGACCTGGTGGTCGGCGGATCCGGCTACCCGGTGACGACCGATCTCACTGTCGGTTGGAGCGACGGCTCGGGAGATCCGCTGACGGTCACCACCGATCAGTACGGCAAGTTCGTCGCTCATTTCCCGGTCGACCTCGGTCAGCGGCCCGGTTCCACCACGCTCATCGCCCGGGCGCCCGACGGTCCGAGCGCGAGCGTGATCGTCGACGTCGACCGGGTCCGTCGACAGACACCGAACCTGCCTGGTCGACGAGGCTAGACGAGGCCACAAGAGACGTCAGCGGAAAGACGTCAGCGGAAAGACGTCAGCGCAGAGAGGTCAGAAGAAGAAACGTCAGACGCTGACGAGGTGGCCGCTGACGAGGAGGCCCTCGCTGCACTGGCCGGGAGCGCCGGGCGCCGTGCAGTCGAGCTTGAACACGAGCGTCGAGCCAGCGGGAAAGACGATCGGGCTGATCAACTGCACCACATCGTTGTTGTCTGTAACGCGGTTGAGATCCCATCGGAAGACGACGGCATCGTTCTGCAGCACCGTGGCCAGACCCGTGTCCCGTTTCGTGTTCTGGATCACGAAGTCCGTGACGCGCAGCTCCTGGCCGGCAGGTACCTGATACGGCGTCTGGCCGCTGGCTCCGGGATCGACATCGAGCTCGATCCGCTTGCTGAAGAGTGTTCCTGAGTCGGCGCCCGATGCCGGCGTGACCGGAGCAACGACCGGCGGTTCAGTTGGTTGGGTCGGAGTAGGAACTGCGACGGTCGTCGTGGTCTGGCCCGGAATGGTCGTGCCGGGCGTTGTCACAACGGGAGCTGTCGTTGTGGCGGGAACTGTTGGACGCACGGGAGTGGTCACGACCACAGTGGCGTCGGGCGTGTGGCGCACGGCGTCTTGCGCAGCCCGTCTGGTCGCTGGCCGGATCAGCCCGAACCATGCAGCGACCAGTGCTGCCGCCAACAGAATCAGGCCGATCGAGCGGCGCCCGACTCGGTCCGGAACGATCGACGACTGCACGAACGTGGCGCTGGCCGTCGCTGTTGGGAAGCCCTGCTGGTCGGCCTCGATCGAGAACGGGATCGTGCGCGAGCCACCGCTCCATTGGCGATGGACAGCCTTCATCCGCAGCCTGACGAGACTGGTGCCACCCGGCTCGACGCCGACGGCTGCCGGGTCGAAGTCGCCGTCGAGGCGCTGCGAGGTGTCGATCAGGTGCAGCCGGCAGTTGGCTTGGCTGTTGCCCTGGTTCTCGACGAGGAACTCGAACACCGCGCGCCGCCGACTGCTGGCCACAGGCTGTAACAGCAGAATCTGGCGGTCGTCGAAGGCGCCCATGATCACCGTTGTCTCGGCGATGATCACGTCGTCGGGATCCTCGAGAGGAATGATCCGGATCGTGAGTGGCGCCGGTCCCGCCGGGGTGCTGGACAGGCGCGGTGGGCGAACCGTGACCT
>JAYTOM010000270.1:0-4737 GCA_043747765.1 Actinomycetota bacterium | reverse complement strand
GGAATGGCGATTGCCATGGTGGCGACCGAGAACACTGCGACGCTGACCGGACCCAACCCGCTGGTGAACATGTGGTGAGCCCACACGCCCCAGCCGAGGAATCCGATGGCCATGCCGGAGAAGACCACGAACTTGTAGCCGAACAGGGGTTTTCGCGAGAACACCGGCAGCACTTCGCTGATGATCCCGAACGAGGGTAAGACCAGGATGTACACCTCCGGATGGCCGAAGATCCAGAACAAGTGTTGCCACAGCAGTGGGTCAGCACCCTTGTCGACCGAGAAGAATGCAGCGCCGAAGTTGCGCTGGAAGGTGAGCAGGAACAGCGCAACGGTGAGGACCGGCACGGCGAACAGGAGCAGGAACTGGGTGACCAGCACCATCCAGGTGAACACCGGCATCTTCATCAGGCTCATGCCCGGTGCACGCATGTTCAGAACGGTGACGATCAGGTTGATCGCACCCGTCAGCGACGCAATACCGGTGATCTGCAGACCGAGTGCCCAGAAGTCGACGCCATGACTCGGAGAGAACGCGACGCTGGTGTTCGGGGCATAGGCGAACCAGCCCGTGTCGGCAGCGCCCCCGAGGAACCAGGCGGTGTTCAAGAAGATTCCGCCGGTCAGGAAGGCCCAGAAGCCGAACGCATTGAGTCGGGGAAAAGCAACGTCGCGTGCGCCGATCTGCAGCGGCACCAGGTAGTTGGCGAAGGCTGCAGCCATCGGCATCACGAACAGGAAGATCATCGTGGTTCCGTGCATCGTGAACAACTGGTTGTAGGCGTTCGCGCTGAGCACCTTGTTCGAGCCGGCTGCCAACTGGATGCGGATCAGCAGCGCTTCAGAGCCACCGATGATGAAGAACACCAATGCCGCGCACCCGTACATGATGCCGAGTTTCTTGTGGTCAACGGTGAACACCCAGCTGCGCCAGCCGGTGGTGGACACCGGTCGACGGAACACGCCCATCGAGCTGCTGGGGGTGACGAGTGTGGTCGCGCCGCGGGCGAGAACCGGTAACGGACGTTCTGCGATAGCCATCGGTTCTCTTACTTCCGCTCGGTGAGGAAGGAGATGATCTGATCGATCTGATCCTCGGACAGGTTGAGGTTCGGCATCCCTCGGGTCTTGCCGTTTGTCGGGCCGAGTTTGGCCGGGTCGGCATACATCGGCTTCTTGCCGGGCGCATTGCGCAACCATTCACGCAGGTTGACCTGGTCGAAGCAACCCGGTGTGACGCCCTGCAGGTACAACGCACTGAAATCGGCGGGCTTGGCCTTCCACAACTTGTTCCTACAGTTCTGGCTGATCAGGTCGAACGCGGCCCCGGCGAAGTCGGTACGGGTCATCAGATGAGTGAGGTTCGGAACTGCGCCAGAGTAGACGTACTGGTCGGGGCGGGAAATGACCGGATCGCCGTTGGCGTTGGTGATTCCGTTGACCTGGTGACACCGGCTGCACTGGGTCAAGAACGTCGCCTCGCCGGTTTTTGCGGGTGTTCCGGTAGCGGGGCTGGTGTACGCCTTGAGCTGATTGGCCTTCCACGTCTCGAAGCCGGGCTGGTCGAGTGCAACGGCGTCCATCCGCATGTAAGCGTGGCTGAGCCCGCAGAACTCGGAGCACTGGCCGGCATAGATGCCCGGCTGGTCGGCTTCCATCCGCAGCGAGTGCACGCGGCCTGGGACCGCGTCCTTCTTGCCGTTGAGCGACGGGATCCAGAAGGAGTGGATGACGTCACGACTGGCAATCTTGACCAGCACATGCTGGCCTGCCGGGATGACCATCTGACCACTCGTCACGATTGGCTGCTTGATGCCACCACACCCGTCCTGCACCGGATAGTCGAACTCCCACCACCACTGCTGACCCGTGACGTTGACGACGCATTGCGTGTCGTCGGTCTTGGCAAGACGGAACAGCGTGTTGACCGTCGGGACGCCGACGCCGATCAGGATCAGCGCCGGAATGATCGTCAGGAAGATCTCCAGCGCAGGCTTACCGTGCGTCTGCTTCGGCATTGCCTGACCACGGTCTTTGAACTTGAGGACGCAGTACAGCACCGCGACGGCAACGATCACGAACACGCCACCGGCGATGTAGAACGGTGACCGTTGCAGGTTGTCGATGTTCCGGGCGTTCTCGCCCTTGGGCTGGAACGTGTCCTGAGGAGCATTTTTGGCGCAGCTGCTGAGCAACGTCAGCGCCGCCACGGCTGCGCCGGGAAGGAGCAAACGGCGACCACCGGTTGCCGATTTCGACGAGCACTGCATTGGTTCGCCCGACTGGTCTGTCACGTGAGCAACGGTAGCCATATCTTGCTGTGGAGTCCCATTCACGAGAACGTGATTCACGGCACCACGATCCCGAGGACCGCCGTGTCGACGCCGGGCACGGTGAAGTTGTACTGCTCGTCGGCAGGTGCCTTGGTTGGATCGACGGGCGACGGTACGCCAGCCTTGATGACGATGAACTGGCTACCACCCTTGGTGACGGCCTGCGTACATTCTTTCACCGGGCGGTACGTCGGGGTCGCTGCCTTGGGATCGACGACTTCCTTGCCGAGGCTGACGACGAGGCGGAACTTGCCCGCATCTTCATTGCGGAACAAGATGAACGAGTTGGTCGAGCGGGGCAGCGTCAGGACCGCCGGATTACCCCTGATCGAGTTGACCTCGGCGCGCAACCTGCCGTCCTGGAGGATGACCGTCGCGGCCAGGTTCGATTTCGCGGCGAGCGCCCTCGAGGACCTCGCGTCGGATTCGCCCGATGAATCAGCACCACAGGTGCCTTCGGCGTATGAGGGGATCTCGTGCTTGACGATGTGGCGTCCACCGGCAACTGCGCTGGCCACGCCGGCGCCGACGACACCCACACCGCCGATCACGCACAGGGCGACCACGAGTGAGCGGGCAACGGTGCGCTTGGCCGCGATCAGTGATCCGAAGAGCAGAACGCCTCCTCCGATACCACCGAAGATGATCGGTCCGACAGACGACGGCACCCGCAGCATGATCCGCGAGAACGAGAAGATGATCGCGCCGAGACCGATCGCACCGAGAATCGGCAGTTCGAGCGGATGCAGGATGCGCCGACGAATACCGCGGTTGTAGACCGGATCGCCTGAGGCACCCTCGCTCCAGGACTGGACCATCCATTCGACCGTGGCGATCAGCAGGGTGATGACGGCCATCCAGGTGATGGCCTTGCCGACGATCAGGCCGACCGGAACGAGTCCTGCTCCGAGCCCGGCGACCATCGGCCACATGCTCTGCGTCGGGCTGAAGTGGGCAGCTGGCGAGATCTCGACGGCGTCGGGGTCCATTGCCGAGACGTTGCTGTCGCGGACCCAGAAGTTGATGCCGGTCAGGAAGGCGAACACGACGGTCACGCTGAACAGACCGAACGTGCCGATCGGGCCGCCGTGCTGGGTGAAGCCGTATACGAACGTGCCGACGAGCGACATCAGCGTGGCCGTGATGAGGAGTTTCGATCCTGTGGTGAACATCTGCTGCTACCTGCTCACTTTGTGACGTAGACGATGAACCAGAGCATGACGAATGCAGCGGCGGCGAAGTACCAGTAGATGGCATGGGCAGTGACGATCTCGCGGTCCGATGTACGCCCACCGAGATACCGGAACGCGGTGACGAACGAGAAGACCACGCCGATGATCATGAACACCAAGAACGTGCCGGTGATGGCGTAGAACATCACGCCGTAGGCGCTGCCCGTGGTGGACCGGATCGGGAGGCGCATCTGGTAGTACACGGCGGCCTGGGCGTTGATCACGGCCAGTCCGATCAGTCCGGTGAGCAACAGGGCGATCCCGACGTGGCGCTTGTCGTCGCGTTTGGCGGCAAACACGGCCCACTGTCCGAAGACACAGATCGCGATGAAGCTGAGCAACATGATGTTGCTGGCGACCTCAGGAATCGAAATGTTCTTTGGCACCCAGATGTGAGTGGTGCCGGTGATCGCCACCTTGCGGAAACGCAGCCACAGCGCACACATCGCTCCGATGACCATCGTGCCGGCGCTGCAGGCGAGCGCCGTGCCGACGAACATCTGTCGACGGGGTGCCGGCGCAGGTGGTGGGGGAAGAGCAAGCATCAGGCGTTCTCCGTCTTCGGCTTCAGATCGATCAGCGGTTCCGGCGACGTCACCGTGTGGATCGCGACAAAGTTGTCGACAGGCGCCGGCGACGATGTCGCCCACTCCAGCGTCTGCGCGTCCCACGGATCGTCACCAACGGTCTCGCCGCCGCGAAAGCTCTTCAGAGCAAGTCCGGCAAAGGCCAGCACCATCAGTGCGAACAACCCCTGCCCGATCGTGGCCAACGTGTTCCACAAGGCCTGCGGCCCGCTGTAATGGAAGGTGACCGACGCGGCGGGCTGATCGGCGAAACCGGCGATGTAGTACGGCAGCGAAGCGAGCACCACACCGATCATCCCGAGCAGAGCGATCGGGTAGAGCTTCTTGTCGTCGATCCGCCGCCCCCAGAGCTTCGGGCCCCAATAGGTGATGGCACCGAGAGCGGCGAGCACGGCGCCGTAGCTGACGTAGTTGTACGCGCCCTCTTCGAACACGGTGCCCTGCAGGCCGAGGTCGATCACGCCGTAGAGGATGCCCCCGACCATTCCGGCGAGGATCATCAACAGACCGAACAACCCGAACACGAATGCTGCCGTGATGTGCGGACGGGCCTTGCCAGCGTTGCCCGAGTTGCCCGCTTTGGACG
>JAYTOM010000269.1:0-12756 GCA_043747765.1 Actinomycetota bacterium | reverse complement strand
GCAGCCTGCACAGCGCTGCGATCCAACGAGCCGACATCCAACCCGTCGAGCTCCGCGACAGTCTCAGCGATCGAACATGTACCACTGAACATGCCACACCTCCCACACGATGAGAATCGACGGCCGCAACGGGCCAAAGGAAGGTCGAAACCTTCGAAGACGATCGGGGAAGATCAACCAACCGCCACAATAGTCGTACACACGTTCGATTGTCAACCACTTCAGCCACAATTGTGGAGCTTGGGTCTACGAGAGCGCCAGGCACCAGCGCCAGATGGCTGACGACACCGAACGCTTCATCGCGCGGCGTGGTTGTTCGCTCAGTGCTCGCGAGGGCCGGTGAGATCGAGCAGCCGTGCCAGCGGCGAGGCATCGTCGCCGACCGCTCCGAGCGGCGCGATGTCGAAGCCGAGGTCGCCCGAGCTGACGATCGCCGACATGACATCGACAAGCTCAGGATCGAGCGTGCTGTCGACCGGTCCGGTGAGCGCGCCGGTGGCGCGGAACGCTCGGCGCTGTACGTCGCATGTCGTTGCAAACGCGGCAATGGGATCGTTCCCGAGTTGGGCCGCCGACATGATGTGCTCGATCGCCGTCCGCGGGTGATCGGGCTGGACTGTCGTGGTCGTCGCTGCCGAGCATCTCGCCAACCGGATTATCGCGATCACGCTCGAGCCGACGAGCGCGCTCGACAGACATGCCGCCGTCCGTCGCTGACAGACTCGGCCGGTGCAGTACGACCCCCGGCTTCGACCCGCCCAACAGACTCCGGCATTCGACGCCTTCACCGCCTGCCGTGAGACCGTTCGTGACGGCATCGGCATCTCGTTGCTCCACGAAGGCGTCGGCGGCTACCCGCTGCTGTTGCTGCACGGCTACCCGGAGACGAAGCGGATCTGGTGGCGCAACATCGCCCCCCTGGCCGCTGCGGGGTTCGAGGTCATCGCCCCGGATCTGCGCGGTTACGGCGACAGCGACCTGTCACCCGACGGCGCCTACGACCTGACCATCTACAGCCGCGACATCCACGCCCTGGTGCAGGATGTGCTCGGGCATGACCGATGCGCTGTCGTCGCCGGTGACATCGGCGGCGTGGTCGCGATCGACCTCGCCCAACGTTTCGCCGGATTCGTCGAACGGCTCTGTTACTTCAACACCATCCCGCCGCCGACACCGGGCTTCGACCTGTCGACCTTCAGCGCATTGCGTGGTGGGCCGACGGGCGACTATCAGGAACTGCAAGGGGCTCGTCCCGAAGAATTGGCCGAGATGTTGGCGTCACCACAGGCCCGCCGGCAATGGATCGCAGCGATGTACCAGAGCAGATTGTGGGCATCGCCGGGCACGTTCTCGCGTGAGCAGGTGGACTTCATGACCGAGCCGTTCGCCGACGAGCAGCACATGCGTGCGTCGTGGGCGCCGTATCAATTGGCCTACGGCCGGCCGATGTCGGAGATGCCGATGACGATGGGCCCGATCGACATCCCGACGCTGATCCTGTACGGACACGACGACCACGTCGTCGGCGACGATTTCATTCCCGCGTGTGAAGTTGCGTTCATCAACCGAATCGGACCGCTGGTGGTGCCCGGCGCAGGCCACTTCCTGCAGTGGGAACGCGCCGATATCCTCAACCCGCTGCTCATCGCCACGTTCGGCGACTTACTGCGCAGGCAGTGAGCGGCCTCAGACGTCGGCGATCTCGATCGTGGACGTCACGCTGACCACCGACGGGCGCGGGGGAGTCGACGCGAAGCCGAAACGCACCGGAGGGTCGATGTCGGTCAACGTCCCGAGATCCGAGCCGACAAAGGTTCCGGCCACTGACGTCACGGCGTGCATGTCCGAGGCGCCGTACCACTCGCGCCGGTTGTTCCCCGCCGCGCCGCGGGTGCGCACGCCGGGCATCACCACACGGACCACGGGATCGATCGCCGTTGCCCACCAGGTGGCGGTCGAGACCGTCTTCGGTATCACGTGCAGCAGGCGGCCGAGAAGGGTCCGGCCCCCGATCGCGACGACAATCTGGAGTGGCTCGGACGACACAGTCATCGACGTGGCTGTGCGTTGCACGGCAACCGGAGTGATCGTGATGCTGTCGAAGTTGTAGGTGGTCGACACGTAATCGGCCACCTGTTCGGATGGCGCAATCAACGTGCGATGGCCGTCCGCTGCCTCGACCATTGCATCGGCGAAGGTGCCGAATCGAGACCGAGACCAGCTACCGATGACGACGCGCACCCCCGACGTCGTGCCGATTCCGAATATCTCTCCCTCGAATCGTTCGCGCACCATGGCAAAGGTGTTACCGGTGTGAGTCCATCCCAGACCCTCGAGACGGCTCCTACCGAATCAGTGCGGGCTACTTCGCTGCAGCGGCGATTGCCCGCCAGACCTTCTCAGCGGTGGCCGGCATGTCGATGTGAGTCACGCCGAGGTGCCGCAGGGCGTCGATGACGGCGGACTGCACGGCAGGGGTGCTGCCGATCGTGCCGCTCTCGCCGATGCCCTTGGCACCGAGCGGATTGACGGGTGTCGGGGTCTCCATGTGGATGACCTCGAAGCTCGGCAGTTCTGCGGCAGAGATCATTGCGTAGTCGGCCAGATTCGACGTGATCGGGTTGCCGTCCTCGTCGTAACGAACTTCTTCCAACAGCGCCTGGGCGGTGCCTTGGGCGACGCCACCGTGGATCTGACCCTCGAGCAGCAGCGGGTTGAGGACTCGGCCAGCATCGTCGCAGGCGATGTGGCGGAGATGCTTGACCTGTCCCGTCTCGGTGTCGACTTCGACGACGGCGACGTGCGCACCGAACGGGAAGGTCGCGCTGTTCGCCGTGAATGTGGTGGACTGCTTGAGGCCGCCCTCGGCCTTCATCGCCACGGCCAGATCGGCCCACGTCTTGGCGACGGCCGGTGTCCCCGTGACATGGAACGAGCCGGAGTCCTTGTCCAACACCACGTCGGCTTCGTCGGCCTCGAGCAGACGGGCGGCCAGCTTGCTGGCCTGTTCGACCAGTTCTACTGCTGCCTGGTTGACGGCCGCGCCGCCCTGCTGGAGCGAACGCGAACCCATTGTTCCGCCGCCCTTCGGGACCAGATCGGTGTCGCCCCAGACGAGCTCGATCCGGTCCATCGGGATACCGGTCTGCTCGGACGTGATCATCGAGAACGCCGTGGCATGACCTTGACCATGCGGTGACGTTCCGGTGTAGACGATTGCTCGACCGTCATCGGTCACTTCGATCTTGGCGTCGTCTCCCATTGGAGGAACTCCGCCGGTGATCTCGACATAGACGCTGACGCCGATGCCGATCTGCTTCGCATCACCGCTGGCCCGCCGGGTCGCCTGCTCAGCACGCAGCGTCGTGTAGTCGGCGGCCTCGAGCGCCTTGTCGAGTGCGGTCTCGAAGTCGCCGACGTCGTACGTCTGACCGATCGCTGTCGTGTGCGGCTCCATGAACTTCGGGATCAGGTTGATCCGCCGAACCGCGGCAGGATCCATGCCGATCTCGTAGGCGAACATGTCCATCGCCCGCTCGATCGCAGCCGTTGCCTCCGGCCGACCGGCCCCGCGATAGGCGCCGACCGGTGTCGTGTTGGTGACGACACTGGTCGTACGACACTCGATGTTCGGGATGGCGTAGACACCGCTCGACATCGGGCGCGTCATGAATGGGGCGAGGATGGTGCCCATGTCGGCGAAGCCGCCGCAGTCCTGGATCGCGTGGAGCTGATAGTGGCTGACCTTGCCGTCTCGCGAGCCACCGATGGTCACGTACTGCAGCTGCGCCCGACCGTGGACGAGCGCGACCATCGACTCGCTGCGCGTTTCGCGCCACGTCACCGGACGGCCGACCTTCTTGGAGATCTTGCCGAGGAGCAGTTCCTCTGCCGACGCACCGATCTTGGCGCCGAAGCCGCCGCCGACATCGGGGGTGACGATACGCACGTCGGCCGGCTCGAGGCCGTTCGCGGCGACGACAGCGTCCTTCACACCCTGGGCGTGCTGCGTGCTGATCCACTGGTGCAGTCGGCCATCGACCCACGCAGCGGCGGAACCGCGCATCTCCATCGGGCAGGGGGCGACGCGCTGGTTCATGAACCGGCCCTTGACCACGACCTCGCAGCCGGCGAAGAAGTCATCGCCGGTGTTCTCCGGCATCCCGAGCGCTGTGGTGTCGAACACGACGTTGCTGCCGGCACCCTCGTAGATCAGCGTGGTCGAGGTCATTGCCTTCTCGACATCGATCAAGGCTTCGAGGGGATCGATGTCGATGATGACGGCGGAGGCTGCATCCTCGCCCTGGGCGCGGGTCTCGCTGACGATCGCAACGATCACTTCACCGACGTGGCGGACCTTGTCCGATGCCAGGATCGTGCGTGCCACCGTCGGGTTGAACGGGGCCGGAGATGGCTGCAGGTCGAGGTCGCTCGCGGTGAAGATGGCGATCACGCCGGGCATGCCTGCTGCCTCGGCGGTGTCGATCGACAAGATCGTGCCGTGCGCAACCTGACTGCGGACGTAGGTGACGGCGGCCGAGTTGGCCAGGAGCGGTTCGACCATGTCGTCGACGTAGTTGCCGCCGACCGTGAGGAACTTCGGATCTTCCTTGCGAAGAACTCTGTTGCCGAGAATGCTGCCGCCCATGCGGACCCCCTGAGATACGAACGCCGAAGACGTCCGACGACTGCTGACAGGATGGACCCTAGTGGAAGATGCGGGTCCCGATCAGGGCTGAGGCGCAGTATCGGCTTGGCGAAGCGCGATGATCGAGTTGACGAGGTTGTACGGCCAGCCGTCGGGCAGCGCTGTCGATGCCGCGCCGACGGGCAACACGGTGACCCGCTGCTCGCCGGTCGGAACGTAATCGATCTCTTCGCGGGCGGCTTCGCGAATGCCCTCGGTGGTCTGCAGCCGGTCGACTTCACTCTGGAGCTGGTTGTTCGCGTTCGCGAGAGTTTTCAGCTCACCCACTCGTGTCTGCAAGGCGTCGCGTTGCTTGAGCCACGACTTGACCGGCAGTACGAACAGCGCAGCGCCGATGGCGAGCGCGATCAGCGTTGCGAAGACTCCGGCGATGAGGCGGCCGTGGCCGTGTGCGACGATCTGCTTACTGCGTGGAATCGGCGAGGTGAAGTCCTTCAGGATGCCATTGCGGTCGTCGCTGTCATCGGAGCCCGCATCATCGGAGCCCGCATCGTCGAGCCGGTCGTAGAATCCGTCGTCGAACCGGTCGTCGAGTCTGCTCTCGGGCGAGCTCCACCCGCGCCGGGGCGCCTTGTTCACCGGTGGCCGCTGAATGGTGCTGGTGCGATGTCCGTCGGTCACGCCAGCCAGCTTCGCATCTTGACCACGTCGATTGGCGTCATTCGCGAATTGGAGTATCTGATCAGCGCAGGAGCGGACCGAGCGCGGCCGTGCCGCGGTACTCGGCGGCCTCGCCGAGTTGTTGTTCGATCCGCAGCAACTGGTTGTACTTCGCGACGCGATCGCTGCGGGCCGGTGCGCCACATTTGATCTGACCGCAGTTGGTGGCGACGGCCAAGTCGGCAATGGTCGAGTCTTCCGTCTCTCCGCTGCGATGACTCATCACGCTCGTGTACGCATGCCGGGTCGCCATCTCGACGGTGTCGAGCGTCTCGGTCAGGGTGCCGATCTGGTTGACCTTGACGAGCACACTGTTGGCGACATGACGGTCGATGCCCATCCGCAGGCGACGGGTGTTCGTGACGAACAGATCGTCCCCGACCAACTGCACCTGGCTGCCGAGCGCACCGGTCAGCTTGGCCCAGCCCTCCCAGTCATCCTCGGCCATGCCGTCTTCGATCGACACGATCGGATAGCTCTTGACCAGACGCGCCCAGTACTCGACCAGATCATCGCTGCTGAGCACCTTGGCCTCGCCGGTGAGGTGATAGTGGCCGTCACGGTAGATCTCGCTCATCGCTGGGTCGAGCGCGATTGCGATGTCTTCGCCGGGCTTGTAGCCGGCCTTCTCGATCGCTTCCACGAGGGCGATGATCGCGTCCTCGTTCTTGGCCAGGTTCGGTGCGAAGCCACCTTCGTCACCGACCGCCGTCGACAGCCCGCGATCGTGGAAGATCGTCTTCAGGGCGTGGTACACCTCGACACCCCAACGAAGCGCTTCGCGGAAGCTGGCCGCGCCGACCGGCATGATCATGAACTCCTGCAGGTCGATCGTGTTGTCGGCGTGGACGCCACCATTGACCACGTTCAACATCGGCACCGGCAGCACATGGGCATTGGGACCCCCGACGTATCGGTAGAGCGGAAGCTCCAGTTCGGCCGCCGCGGCCTTGGCGACGGCCAGACTGACACCGAGGATGGCGTTGGCGCCGAGACGGGCCTTGTTGTCGGTGCCGTCGAGGTTGATCAGGGCGGTGTCGATCAGGCGCTGCTCCAACGCGTCGATGCCGTCCAGTTCGTCGGCGATCTCACCGTTGACGAAACCAACAGCGGTCATCACGCCCTTGCCTCCGAATCGCGTTCCGCCGTCGCGCAGTTCGACTGCCTCGTGTTCGCCCGTCGAGGCGCCGGACGGGACGATGGCTCGGCCGAACGCGCCGGAATCGAGGATGACGTCGACTTCGACGGTCGGATTCCCGCGTGAGTCGAGGACTTCGCGGCCGACGATTGAAACAATCTCTGACATATTGTCAAACTAGTGGGCCACCTCGGCTCCGACGGATTTCGTCCTCAGTGCCTGACGGGGCGGCAGCCTTGACCTCGTCCCACAATCCGTCCATCACCGCCAGGTCGCTGTCGGCCAGGTCGATTCCTCGTTCTGTGGCGAGGCGCTCGACGCCCTCGAACCGGGCCCGGAACTTGGTCACGGCAGCGCGCAGGGCGACCTCAGGATCGACCTTCAGGTGCCGGGCGACGTTGACGACCGAGAACAGCAGATCGCCCAGTTCGTCGACAGTGGCGGCCGTGTCGCCACTGGCGTGGGCGACCATCAGTTCGTCGACCTCCTCGGCGATCTTGGGCAGCGCACCATGCACGTCGGGCCAGTCGAATCCGAGCGCGGCGGCCTTCTTCTGCGACTTGTATGCATACGACAACGACGGCAGCGCGGATGGAATGCCGTCGAAAATACTGGTCCGGCCCTTCTCCTCGCGCTTGAGCGCCTCCCAGTTCAAGAGGACCTGATCGGTTCCGTCGACGGTGATCGGACTGGATCCATTCGGTCCGAAGACGTGGGGATGGCGGCGCACCAGCTTGTCGTGCACGCCCTGCGTGACGTCGGCAATCGTGAACCGGCCCTCTTGTTCGGCAATGGTCGCGTGGAACTCGATCTGGTACAGCAGGTCACCGAGCTCCTCGATCAGATCCTCGTCGGTGCTCGCAATTTCGGGGTCGAGGTTCTGCAGTGCGTCGACCACCTCGTAGGTCTCCTCGAGCAGATGGGGGATCAGCGACCGGTGCGTCTGCTCGATGTCCCACGGGCACTGTTCCCGCAACAGTCGGGTGAGTGCATGGAACCGGGCGTAGTGCTCGGCCACACCGACACCGAGGTGGGGGATGTAGACGCTGGTCAGGTGGTCGGCTTCGACCGTCGTGTCCAGCTGCGACCATGTCGTGCGCGTGATCAGTTGATCGGGCGTGCCGAGCCGCTGCAGGATGACCACCTCGAGGAGGTCGTTCGACGCGTCGCTCGCATCGTCGATCGCGATCTTGATGTCGCTGAGCACCCAGTTGGCGTGGCAGTGCGCGACGAGCAGTGGACCGTTGTGGCCGGCTGCGGCAATGGCGAATTGGTGACCGTCGATGAGCCGCACACCGGCCTCGACGGGATCGATGCCGAGTGCCGTGTAGGCCAGATCGAGGAATGACATCGCCGGAAGGATGTCGCAGATGATCCGTTGGTCGCTGCACAGATGACGCACGCTGCGTTCGAGGATCAGCGGTGAACCGGGGACCGCGTACAACACCTCGCCGTGTTCAGCGGCCGCCACCACCAATGTCTCGGCGACCTGTTCGTACACGGACTCGAATGTGTCGGCCGATTCGTACAGATGATCGAACGTGACGGCACCGGGCACCAACGATGCCGATGGGTGCTGTGCGGTTCGCAGGAACCGATGGGCGGTCGCGGCGATTGCCTGGCGGGTCTGATCGGTGACGAACTCGGGTCCACCCGGTCCGAGACCGACGACGATCACACGCGGAGTCGCCACGCTCATCGCGTCCAACGGCTCACTTGGTGGCGACAACCGTCAGCGATGTTGGGTCCCACGTTCCGTACCGACTGTCGACCGCAGCCGAGCTCGTGCCGATCAAGTTCTTTTCCGCGACCGGGGCGAGCGCCTGACGGACGATGGGTCCGGCGGCTGCGGCCACTTCGGAGTACGGCCGTTCGAGGAAGATGAAGTACTGCGACGAACCATCGCTGCCGCTCAGCGTGACAGGTTGCGATGGGGTGTTGAGGGCGAGCAGCGACAAGCTCTGCGCGACCGAGTTGTTCAACGTGCTGGCCGAGCTGCATTCGCTCTTGGTCTGGCTGTTGGCGTAGATGCCGCCCTTGCCGACGGTGGAATCGGTGTTGTTCGCATCGGCCATGCTGGCGAAGTCGGCTCCACCGATCAGCTGCTTGTACACGCCCGTCGCAGCAGTCGCATCGGTGAAGGCGATGTACCGCAGGCACAGCGTGTTCGAGGTGGCCAGGCCGGCCTCGTACGCAGCCTGCACCTGTGCGTCGGTGATGTACGAGGGTGACGCAACCGTGTTGATCGCGGCCCGTTCGTCGACGAAGAACTTCTGTGTGGCCGGGCTGAACGTCGGCCATGCCGCTGCGGCGAGCGCTGTCATGTCGGCCGTTGCCTTGGTGATGGCCGCCGCGTCGACCGGCGATCCGGCCTTCGCCAACGCCGCCGTGAGCAGGTGTGATGCGACCCACCTGGTGAGGATGCCCCGACCGTCGGATCCGGCGATGTCGGGCAGCGTGGTCGTCGTTGGATCGCCGGCCAATGTGCTGTTCGTCTCCGATGCAGTCGCTGAGGATTTGGTCAGGTCGGCGATGATCCCTTGGAAGTCCTCGATCGAGAGGGCCGACCCGCCGGCCTTGGCAGCTTGGTCGTTCTTCGAAAAGGTGCTGCACCCGGAAGCGACGGTGCCGGTGAGGACGACTGCAGCGACGGCGACGGAAAAGCGACGAATCACGGGTCCGACCCTACTGCTCAGACCGGGACGGGAACCAACGGCGGGATCAGCTCGCGCAGGAACTTGACCAGGAATGTCGCTGGATCGACGCCTTTCTTGATCGGCACCACGAGCTGCTTTATCTCCTCTTTGTAGATCGAGTCGCGGGCCAGCCGACGCAGACGCATCTCTTCACTGGTCTTCAACGTGATCGGACCCAACCGAGCCTGATTGCTCATGATGGTGATGTCCTTGAGCCCGAGCCGGCTGCAGTCTGCCCGAAGTCGGCCGATGGTCAACAGTGCTTCGGCTGCATCGGGGAGGGGGCCGTAACGGTCTTGCCATTCCTCGCGGATGTCGTCGACGTCGGCGTCGGTCTCGATCGCCGCGAGTCTGCGGTAGGCCTCGAGGCGCAAGGCCTCCTTGGGCACGTACGTGGCCGAGAGGTGGGCATCGGTCGGAACATCGAGCCTGACCTCGTTGGGCTGCTTGTGTTCCTCACCCTTCATCTCGCTGACCGCTTCGGTGACCATCTGGCAGTAGAGGTCGTAGCCAACGGCGGCGATGTGGCCGCTCTGGGCCTGGCCGAGCAGGTTTCCGGCGCCACGGATCTCGAGGTCGCGCATCGCGATCTTGAATCCGCTGCCGAGGTCGGTCGCTTCGCCGATGGTCTTCAACCGCTCGTAGGCCTCTTCGGAGAGGCTCTTGTCGCGTGGATAGAACAGGTATGCGTAGGCGCGTGAACCGCTGCGGCCGACACGTCCGCGCAACTGGTGCATCTGTCCCAGACCGAGCAGATCCGATCGTTCCACCACGAGTGTGTTCACCGACGGCATGTCGATGCCACTCTCGATGATGGTGGTGCAGACGAGCACGTCGAGGTTGCCTTCGGAGAAATCGAGGACGACCTGTTCCAGCGTTCCCTCGTCCATCTGACCGTGGGCGATCGCGATACGTGCTTCGGGGACCAGCTCGCGCAGCCGCATCGCACACGAGTCGATCGACTGGACCCGGTTGTGGACCCAGAACACCTGGCCCTCGCGCAACAGCTCGCGGCGGATCGATTCCACGGCGACGCGCTCGTCGTACTCGCCGACGAACGTCAGAATCGGCTGGCGGTCTGCAGGCGGTGTCTGCAGCAGCGAGAGGTCGCGGATGCCGACCAGGCTCATCTCGAGGGTCCGCGGAATCGGCGTCGCAGTGAGCGTGAGCACGTCGACGTTGACCTTCAGCTTCTTCATCGCCTCTTTGTGCTGCACGCCGAAACGTTGTTCCTCGTCGACGATCAGTAGTCCGAGGTCTTTGAATTTGACGCTGTCCTGCAGCAACCGGTGGGTGCCGATCACGCAGTCGATCTCACCGGTGGCCAGACCGTCGATGACTTTCTTAGCCTGGCTGTTGGTGAGGAATCGGCTGAGCACCTCGATCCGCACGGGGTAGCCCGAGAACCGGTCGGCAAAGGTGTTCCCGTGCTGTGATGCGAGCAACGTGGTCGGGGCCAGGACGGCGACCTGCTTGCCATCTTGAATTGCCTTGAACGCGGCGCGAACGGCGACCTCGGTCTTACCGAATCCGACGTCGCCACACACCAGCCGGTCCATCGGAAAGGCGCGTTCCATGTCGGCCTTCGTGTCGTCGATCGCGGTCTTCTGGTCCGGCGTCTCCACGAACGGGAAGGCATCCTCCATGTCGTGCTGCCACGGGGTGTCGGGCCCGAACGCATGGCCTTCGGCATTGACCCGTTTCTGGTAGAGCACGACGAGTTCCTGGGCGATCTCGCGCACCGCCGACTTGACGCGCGACTTGGCCTTCGCGAAATCGGCCCCACCGAGGCGGTGCAGCGCTGGTGCCTCACCGCCGACGTACTGGCGGATGGTGTCGATCTGATCGCTCGGGATGTAGAGCTTGTCGCCACCCTTGTAGCCCAGCAGCAGATAATCGCGCTCGACTCCGCCGATGGTGCGCTTGACCATGCCCTCGTAGTGGCCGACGCCGTGTTGTTGATGGACGACGTAGTTGCCGGCCTTCAGATCCTCGAAGAAGCCGGCGCTCTGGCGCTTGCGGGGCCGGGGCTGGCGGTGTGTGCGGCGGCGACCGGTGAGGTCACCCTCGGCAACGATCGAGATCTTCGCTGACGGAATTGTCACGCCGCGGTGCAGGGGGGCAACGACGACCACGCCGCCGTGGCGGGCGAAATCCGGGGCTACGCCGGTTGGTGCGACGTCGAAGTCCAGCCCGCGATCGCGCAACAACTGGGCGAGCCGGATCGCCGAACCCTCGCCGTCTGCGGCGATGACGACGTGGTACTTGTCGGCCAACAACTCCTTGAGCCGATTGGTCAGACCCTCGCCGTCACCGACGACAGGACCCCACCCGCTGGCATTGACCATCGGCGAATCGGGATTCTCCGGCGTCACCGACATCAGCCACGCGCCGACATCGCTGCCGAGCAACTTCTCCGGTGCGGCATGCAGGCGCGGGAAGGCGACATCCGGGTCACGTCCCCATGTGCTGGCCAGCGCACGAGCCAGGTCGTCCTCTTCGTCGAGCAGGTCCTTGGCCCGGTCGCGCATCCGGCGCGGCTCGATCAGCACCACTTTGCCGGTCTTCGGCAAGACGTCGGTCAACAACTGGTCGGTGTCGGTCAACCAGGGCAGCCAACTCTCCATACCGTCGAAGTGGGCGCCCTCGCTGAGCCGTTCCCACTGCTCGCGACCCCACGGTTCCTCACCAACGAGCTGGGCGGCCCGGGCGCGGACCTCGTTGCTCGGCAGCAGTTCCCGAGCGGGGAAGATGAATGCCTCGTCGATGTCGGCGATGCTGCGCTGATCGGCCACGCTGATCGTCGTCAGTCGGTCGACCTCGTCGCCCCACAGGTCGATTCGGATCGGCGCCTCGGCCGTCGAAGCAAAGACGTCGACGATCGCGCCGCGCCGCGCCACTTCGCCGCGATGCTCGACCAGTTCCTCGCGCCGGTAGCCGTTGGCCACCAGGGTCTGCAGGAGTTCGTCCGGATCGATGATCGCCCTCGGCGCAACACGTACCGGCTCGACAGCGACGGCACCCGGCCCGAGCCGTTGCAGTAACGACCTGACGCTGGCGACGATGATCGCCGGGCACCGTTCGGGATCGCGGATCCGCCACAGCACCTCGAGGCGACGGCCCATCGTCTCCACGCTCGGGCTGACTCGCTCGAACGGCAGGGTCTCCCACGCCGGGAACAGCACGACTTCGCCCTCGCCCATGAACTGCTGCAGGTCGTCGTACAGCTGACCCGCAGCTGTGCCAGTCGGGCAGGCCACCACCAGCGGGCGGCGCGAGCTGAGATGCTGCAGTGCTGCAAGCGCGAGCGGGCGCGCTGATTCGGGCACGGCGATCACCGCGTTGGGCTTGCCGATGGCCTGGGTGAGCGCTGTCTCCTGGCGGAGAAGCGGGGGGAGTGACGCAAGATTCACGGAACATCCGACGATATCGCCCGATTCGGATTCACTCAGTCGTAGCTGCGGAACTCGACGGTGTTCTCGTCGGGGTCTGTCACGTAGACCGACCAGCCGTTGCCTCGCGCCCCGTATCGCACACCTGGACCCGCAGTGACA
>JAYTOM010000268.1:0-2702 GCA_043747765.1 Actinomycetota bacterium | reverse complement strand
TGGCGCTCGTTGCGCACCCTGCTGGGGTGCGGGTTGCGCGATCGTTCCTGGGTGCCGGGTTGATGACGGTAGCGCTGATCGTGGCCGGCTGTCGGCGCGATGGGGGCGGCGGGACGTCCGCCACCACCGGCGCGCAAGCTTCACCGGCGTTGGTTGACCCTCACGTGTTCGCTGCACGGATCGAGGCGCCGGGCGTAGTGACGATCAACGTGCACACGCCGAACGAAGGAAGAATCGCCGGGACGGATCTCACGATCGCGTTCGACCAGATCGCCGAGTCGAGCGAGCTGCCTGTTGATCGGGGCACGCCGTTGGCGGTCTACTGCCGGTCGGGCATCATGTCCGCAGACACCGTTGGTGACCTTGAGGCTCTCGGTTACACCGACATTGTCGAACTCGATGGTGGCTTCGACGGCTGGTAAGCGTCGGGGCGAACGCTCAGCTGAGCCGTTTGCGCGACGCCGGCGGGTGTCGAGTTTCTGCTGGCCTGATCGCTACTGACTGCCCAGCCTCTCACTTCTCCAACTGACCATCGACATCGTCGTCGCCGGCCTGCCACCGAGCACGGCGCGGGATCGCTGATTGAGTTCAGCCGGCGGTCAGTATCGGGTTGTCGAGGTCGGCCGCCAGCAAGGTTGCCGCCTCGGCGTCGTTTTCACGGCCCAGCGCCGCACCGTGCAGGAGCGAGCGCACCGTCATCTCCTTCATCCCGGTCCGCGACGCCAGCTCGCGCAAGGTGTCGGTCCACGTGGTGACGTCGGGATGATCGTGCCGACGACCTAGCTCGCACTGTGCGTCGAGGATGTAGGCGTCGAGCCACACGTACGGATCGGCCAACCGCCGGCATCGTCGGCGGGCGTCGGCGAGCCCGTCGAAGGCGCGACTTGGCTCACCGTGTATGTCGGCCACGATGGCCAGCCCACGCGCCGACATGCCCTCCCAGCACGGATCGCCTAGCTGGCACGCCCGCGCGAACGACTGCTCGAGCATCGTGGCGCCCTCATCGGTCTCGCCAGCCCGCAGGCGGGTCTCGCCCAGCAACGCTTGCGGCCATGGCAGGATCGCGAGCCAGTGGTCACGCTCGGCCAACTCGATCGATGCCAAGAGATGCTCAGCGGCCTTCGCCAACTCGCCGCGCAGCAGCGACACGCGGCCCAGCATCGACAGTACGAACGTCTCGCGGCGGAGGTCGCCAGCCTGCTGTGCGTGGCGCTGAGCATCGGCGAGGAGCTCGACCGCCTGCCGGTAATCGCCACGGTCGCTGGCGACCGAACCGAGGTAGGTCTGTGCCTTTGCCACCATCGATGGTGAGCCGTCGGCGAGGCGAAGCGCCTGCCCGAGCCAGACCTCGGCGCGGTCGTAGCGCGCACGGAGGAAGTCGACGTACCCGATCTCGGAGCGGGCATGGGCCACTGACTTGGTGTCGCCCTCCGCGAACGCGATCTTGTCGGCCTCGTGCAGGTTTGCCAGCCCGTCCTCGTCGAGACCGCCGACCGAGTGCACCAACGCCTCGGCGAGCACCAATCGCGAACGCACGCGCAGGCTGGGCGTACCGGCGGCATCGGCGAGTCGGACGGCGTTGCGAAGCGAGTGGACGCCGGCCTCGACCGCACCCGCCGAGACCGCTGCGGCGCCGGCCTCGACGATCGCGTCGATCGACGCGACGTCGGACATCGGTGGCACGGTGCCGTGCCTCGTTTCACGCATTGCTTCGCGCACGACTGGCCCGGGGGCGGTGTCGAGGTCGCGGCGCAGCATCTCGGTGCAGGTCGCGAACTGCGCCTCAGCAGCGGGGTCGTCTCCGGCGAGCCGATACAGCCGGATGAGCAGTGCGTGGTTGTTCTCGTCGTACGGGCTCATCGCAGCCGCGCGTGCGGCATGGCTGACCGCGTTGGCGAAGTCGCCCCGCGACATGGTGGCCAGTGCGGCCTCGTGCAAGATCGCCTCCGAAGCTGCGGCGACGTGTCGCTGCATTACCAGTAGCCACGATTCGAAACCCGCGGCACTTCGTACGCCGGCGCCGTCGAGCAGAGGGGCGCCGAGGCCGGGCATCGCCACGGCCGCATCCCACCTGCCATGCATCACGGTGTCGACGTCGACGCTGGTGAGCGGCGGCAGCGTGAGGACGACGGGGTCACCGTCGATCGAGCCGCCGTCACATACCACGCGTCGGATCTCGGCGAGGCTCCAGCGCAAAGCGCCGAGCGGGTCGTCGGCCTCGGCGAAGAGCAGCCCAGCGAGATGGGCGCGGCTGGGTGGACGCTCGGCGAGAATCAGGTATGCGAGCAGCGCCCAGCTTTTGCGGCTGCGGAACCGGTAGAGCTCGTGGCCGGTCGACTCGACGCGCGGTCGACCGAGGAGGTGGATGACGAGGCTCATGGGGTCTGTATCGTCCCATGAGCCTCGTCGTTTGTCGACATACTTCGTCCTGTCAGCTCAGTTGCGCGGCGGCCGTGAGCACCGAGGCCCGAGGGAAGTCCTCGCAGTGCTGGTACGAGTACGACAAGCGGACCTTGCCGTTGGTGCCGACGACGAACTCGATCACCTGGCGCCAAGGGTCGTCGACGAGCGGCCGGCCCTCGGTCCGGCGGCTAGCCTGGAATGCCACGCCGACGTCGTGTGGGTGGCTCCAGAACTCGGCCGGCGCGTCGTACAGGATCCGTTCGACGGGCCAGTGCCCTATGCCGAAGGCTCGGTACGCG
>JAYTOM010000267.1:0-3960 GCA_043747765.1 Actinomycetota bacterium | reverse complement strand
AGGAAGCCGACCGGACACTCATCGCGTCGTGGGCGGGCACGGTGCGCGGGCGGATCATCGATGTGGGCAGCGGCCCGGGACAGTGGACGAACTTCCTCCATCAAGCGGGCGCCGACGTCGAAGGCGTCGAACCGGTGCTGACGTTTGTCGAGGATGCGCGCCGCCGCTACCCGAATGTTTCATACGAAATCGGACGGGCCGAACATCTGCGCGTGAGTGACGCGAGCGTGGGCGGCATCCTCGCTTGGTTTTCGCTCATCCACATCGAACCCGACCAGATCGGGGTCGTGTTCGCAGAGTTCGCGCGGTGTCTGCAACCCGACGGAAGTCTTGTCGTCGGGTTCTTCGAAGGACCCCGCCTTGCCCCGTTCGACCACGCCGTCACCACCGCGTACTTCTGGCCCGTCGGACTGTTGTCGCAGGTGATCGAAGAGGCCGGGTTCACCGTCACCGTGAGCCACACCCGGACGGATCCTGGCTCACGATCACAGGGGGCGATCGTCGCCCGCGGCGCCCTCCACTGACGGCTCGAACTTCGCTCCCACGTCCGGAAGGAAGTCAACGAGGCGATCTCGGCACTGCGCGAATCGTCGATGCATCGCCAACCTCCTCGCCGACGTCGTGCTCCGCGCCCGGAGGGTTGGGCCGACGCTGCTCCGAAGAATGCTGCAAAACCGAGATGCAGTTCGCTCGACAGGATTGGTCAGGCCGGCGGTGTTTCGACCACGGCGATGTGATTGCCATCCGGGTCACTGAGCATGAACAGCAGAGGGGCCCCGGGAGTCTGCATCGGCGGCATGTCGATCGTCACGCCGAGCGCCTGGAGGCGGTTGAGTTCGCCCATGACGTCGGACGAATCGATGCCGATCGTCCCTCCGCCGGGCTGGTTGCCCATCGGCGGGTTGAGCGAGAGGCGGCCGTTGGACCCGGGAGGCGCGACTTCGAGCCAGCGGTTCTCGCCGTTCTCGCCGAAGCGAACATCGGCGCAGACCTCGAAGCCGAGCTTTTCGCAGTACCACGCGGTTGCTGCGTCGACATCGGCGACGGTGAACATCGTGACGCCGATGTTGGTGAGTGTGGACGCGGCTGGAAATTTGTCAGTCATGCATTGATCGACGTTGCGTGTGGGCGAAACTCATCGCGCCGTCCCAGAAATCACGATGAGGCCGCTCGAGTCTGCTTCGATTGAGCAACAACATCACGTCTCGGCGTCGTCGGATTGCAGATGCCGGTTCGCAGCTTCAGATCGATTGGTTCGACGCCACCCGTCGATTGCGCCGGCACGGTACAGGTCGCGGGTCCGAGCCCGTCTTGCTCACCAAAGAGTTGTGGTCAGGCGTCATTGGATCAGAACCCGAAATCCAACCTGATTGCCGCCGTCGTTCTGATCCCGTACGTTCGGCCGCCGTCACATGTTGCGCGAGCGCTTCGCCAACGCTGCCGCAGAGGCAACCGTTTCGGCGGACGCCATTCCGGGGCCCTTCGACCAGTCGGCGGGGTCGGCGGCGTACATCACGCCGTAGGCCGCGCTATCGCGCTGAATGCGCCAGCCCTCTGCCAGTGGGCCGAGGTCGACTGTGTCGTACCCGATCTCATCGAGCAGTCGCGTCACGGTGGTCTTCGCGTCAGCATCGTCGCCGGCGATCGCCAGTGCGCTGCGGTCGCTGGCTCCGGCCGGCCGGGCGAGCGCGGCGAGGTGTCCGAAGTAGATGTTGTTGAACGCCTTGACGACGTGTGAGCCGGCCAGGTGCACCTGGAGCAACTCCGACGTGGTGGTCGACTCGTCGTCGAGTTTGGCGAACCGGCCGTCGCGGTCGGGGTAGTAGTTCATCGTGTCGATCACCACCTTGCCCTGCAGCGCGTCGACAGGCACGCTGCTGTAGTTCTTCAGCGGGATTGTCACCACCACGACGTCACCGGCCACAGCGGCCTCCTCGGTAGTTGCCGCCCGCGCATTCGGACCGAGCTCACCGACGAGATCACCGAGCGTGTCGGGACCTCGGCTGTTACTCATCACCACGTCGTGTCCGGCGTCGACGGCGAGCTTCGCAACGGTACTGCCGATGTTGCCACTTCCGATGAATCCCCATGTCGTCATGTCACCCATTAACCAGCTTCTGCCCTCCTGCATTCCGACCTCGGCCTCGACTGCCGGCCCGGGGCTCGGACTCGTCCCGACGTCGACGAGTGCCAACGCCAGGCTGACCGGACGAGAAGTAGCGCCGGATCGATTGACAACCCTGATGGTTGGTGGAAGGGTCCGAGCGAGCGGCTCGCTACGGCCCGCCCACCGTTCGGGATGGCGTGCTCATGCAGTCGTTCAGGCTTGTACACATCGGCGTTGGCTTGGCCCTCGTGGCAGCGGGCGTTCGGCATCGGCTCTCGTCAACGCGGCCAGCGCCACTCCGTCGGGAACGGCGTCATCGTTTGTCCCTATCGTCCCCTGTCGCCTGGCCGACACGCGTGTCGGCGACCAACACGTCGGTGCACGGGCGATAGCGCTGCGCGCTGCGGAGATCGTCACCTTCCAGGTCTGGAACGCCAACGGCAACTGCACGATCCCCACGACGGCAACGGGCATCGCAACCAATGTGACTGCCGTTGGGCCATCCGCCGACAGCTACATCACGATCTACCCCGCTGACGCGAACCCCCGTCCGACGGCGTCCAACCTGAACGTCACCTCCACGTCGCCACCGACGCCGAACCAGGTGACCGTCGGCCTTTCAGCGACAGGAGCGATCGCCGCCTACAACAACGGTGGAACGGTCGACCTCGTCATCGACATCGTTGGCTTTTACATACCGTTGCAAGGTGCGGGCACCCCCGGCCCGACCGGTGGGACGCTGGTCCTCAATGGTTATTCGGCAGTCTACAACGAGTTAGTTACCGAGTCCGCCGGGCCGAACGGCTGCGTCGATATCCACGACACCTACGAGGCGTTCCTGGACCTTCCCCTGTCTGCCGGTGCCAAGATCACCTCCGTCACCGCGAACTACCGGGACATCAACGCCGGCATCTTGTTCTTCGAACTCGTGTACGTTTCCAGCCCTGGCGTCACCGAGGTCGTGGTCTCCTCCGGACCACAGTTATCGGTGAACAACCTCACCGGCCTCTCGTTGGTGATGAACCCGCATCCGCCGGTCGCGGACACTGCTCGCTACGACCTGTCAGCCCTCGCTGGCTCAGGTGGCGTACAACAGTTCTGTGGCGCTGTTGTCACCTGCTGCGCACCCGTACCTGCCCAGCCTCACGCCAGCGCAGCCGCGCACGACGAAGCATTGTGGTGGTTGCGGCTGACCTCGCCGTCGCCAAACGAGCGCTGAGCATACGGTGCATCCTTGGTCGATGCCATTGTCTGGATCGTGGCAACGACACATTCACGGCATCCGGAATTGGGATCGAACAATGCTATGGAATGCAACGCAGGCGGGTGTCTCAGAAGTTACCGGCTCCGCATTGTCCGGATCGGCCCCCGGTGGTGGTGTTGGGGCGGCCGTCGTTGATCGGGGACGGGGTGTTGTTGGTGCAGGACAGTTGCCCCGAGATCTGGTTGCCCTCGATTTCGCTGATCAGGTTCTCGACGTTGGGCCCGATTCCCGAGGTGTTGGAGATGGTCACGCCGCCAGCGACATGGTTGCCACCGAGTTCCAGTTGGCCAGCGTTCGCGTTCAGGGTCAGATGGCCCCGAATGTCGTTGCCGGCGCAGGATAAGCCGTCGTCGCCGTTGTCGCCGATGAGGACGTATCCGCTGGTTGTGCGGACTGTGCTGGCTCCGTGGATCAGGTTGCCGCACGATGTCACAGCCGTGGCGCCCGAGGATGAGACGCCTCCGTTGATGGTCGAGTTGGTGAGCGAGAGGGCGGCGCCGGGCAGCACCGTGATGCCGCCGTTGACTGTGGCGCTGTTCACGCACGTCGACCCGGACACGGTCAGTCCGCCGTTGACCCTGCCGGTAAC
>JAYTOM010000266.1:0-6416 GCA_043747765.1 Actinomycetota bacterium | reverse complement strand
GAGGATTTGCTCGAGCAGCTCCGGACGTCGTTCTTTGAACCGCTGCACGGCCGGCCAACGGTGATCCAGCTCCATCTTCCAACGGAACAGTTGGTACTGCTCTGTCGAGACGTGGCTGGCCTCATGGGCCCAGTATTCGAACAACTCACCGGCCCTCGTGGCGTCGTCGATGAGGGTGCGTGGGTGCGCTCCGAGACGTGCGAAAAGGGAGAGCTCCTGGCTGCGCACCAAGACGTTGACGGAGTCGATCTGAATCAACCCGATCTGCTCCATGACCTTGCGCAGATGGCGCCGCGTGATGGGGCGTTTCGGACGGGGGTCGGCCAGACCCTGCGCAGCGATCGCAATCCGCCGAGCCTCGTCGGATGACACATCGAACGCCACCGTGCCTGTCGACGTCCTGCCTGTCGAGGTCTTGGCAGTCGGGGTCTTGGCAGTCGATCGCGACGCCACGGAAGAGCGGTCGCTCAGTCGGCGACGGTGATCGTGACGCTGTTGATGACCACGTCTTCGAGCGGCTTGTCGCCGCGAGCGGTCTTGACATTGTGCATCGTCTCGAGCACATCGAGACCTTTGACGATCTGGCCGAAGTGGTTGTACTGCGGCGGGAGGCCGACACCGCTCGGGCCACTGATGAGGAAGAACTGGCTGCCGTTCGTGTTCGGACCGGCGTTGGCCATTGCGACCGAGCCGAGTTGGTAGCGCTGCTTGACCGGCTCGTCCTTGAACTTGTAGCCGGGGCCGCCCATGCCGGTTCCGGTCGGATCGCCTCCCTGACACATGAACCCGTTGATGATTCGGTGGAAGATGACACCGTCGTAGTAGTGGTGGAGCGCCAGGAACACAAAGTTGTTGACAGTGGCCGGAGCATTGATCGCGTCGAGCGCGATGACGATCGCGCCAACCGATGTGTCCATCGTCGCGGTGTACCGCTTCGATGTGTCGATGCCCATCTCGGGGGCTTCGCTGAACTTCTGTGACTTCGGCGCGGAGCCGTCGAATGCGGGAAAAGTTGTAGCCATGTCGGGCAGGCTACCCGGCCGGTGGCGTCTCCGAGGAGGCCGTGGGATCGCTCGCTTCGCTCACCGGAACATGCGATGCAATGGTCGCCCGGTCGCCGTCGTCATCCTCCGAGACCAGGCCGGTGGCTGTGTCGAAGGCGGCGTCGATCGCATGATCGGCCACTTCACGGACGGCTCGCAGCGGAGCGATATCGAGCAACGTGTCCTCGAGCCGGCTGTCGTCGAGCATTAACCACACGAACACGCCGAGAGCGCCACCGATCAGCGGGAAGACGATGAACACCCACAGTTGCTGCAGTGCATCGCTGCTGCCATTGGCAAAGATCGCGGCACCGAAGCTGCGCGCCGGGTTCACCGATGTGTTGTCGATCGGAATCGTGATCAGGTGGATCAGGGTGAGGGTCAGGCCGGCGACGAGGCCACCGAAGCCGACGCTGAACTTGCGCGAGGTGGTGAACAGCAAAACGGTCACGAATACTGCGGTGAACACGATCTCGACCACAATCGCGGAAGCGAGGCCGTAGCCACCGGGCGAGTGGGCTTTGAAACCGTTCGATGCAAATCCACCACGATCGAAGCCGCCGTCCTTGCCCCGAGCGATGACCCAGATGATCGAGCCGCCGACTGCAGCCCCGACGAATTGGCCGATGACGGCAAAGAAGGCATGCGCCCCGTTGACCTTGCGGGCCAGCCACATACCGAGCGTGACAGCGGGGTTGATGTGGCAGCCGCTGATTGGTCCGATCACGTACGCCATGACCAGCAACGAGAGGCCGAAGGCAAGCGCGACAGTGGGCACCTTGGCGTCACCGGCGGGCATCAGGATCGCCGTTCCGGGGCCGCCCATCATCAGTACTGCCGTCCCGAACGCTTCTGCGCCCAGGATCCGCGCGTTGTTCTGCATGGCGGTCACGTTAGACATTCATCGGTAGCCTCGAATGCGATGGCTCGTCGTCGCACCGAAACGATGCTGGTCACGCGTGTCGCGACTGGCCACATCAACGACGGGTCGCGGGTTCGACAACCCGATCAGCTGATCGTCGAGGAGCCGATGTCGATCCGGCTCGACGGCGCTCCCGTGACCACCACGATGCGCACCCCGGGTCACGACTACGAACTCGCCGTCGGTTTCTGCTTGACGGAGGGCGTGCTCAGCGGAGCACCCGTGCTCGGCGTCCGCTACTGCGCCGACGGCTCTGCGGTGTCCAGCGGGTTCAATGTCGTCACGGTCGAGACTGGTGGTCGGGCCCCTGCGTTCACCCCCCGCCTCGGACTGACGTCCACGAGTTGTGGATTGTGTGGCAGCGACAGCATCGACACGCTGTGCGAACGACTCGACCCGCTCGATCCAAGGGCAGTCACTCGCTTCAACATCGAGTCCTTCCCGGACATGTGTCGAAACGTCCTCCGCAGACAGGATCTGTTCACCACGACGGGCGCCGTGCATGGCGCGGCTGCCTTCGACGCTGATGGACATGTCATCGTCACCCGCGAAGACGTCGGTCGGCACAACGCCGTCGATAAGGTCATTGGACGGCTCCTGCTCGACGGTCGGCTGCCGGCCACCGGACTCGGTCTGTTCGTCAGCGGACGGTCCAGTTTCGAGATGGTGCAGAAAGCGTGGGCAGCCGGTTTCGGGGTGTTGCTGAGCGTCAGCGCGCCGACCGCGCTCGCCGTCGAGACAGCGCGTCGGGCGAACCTGATGCTGGCCGGCTTCGTCCGTGACAATCACCTCAACGTCTACTCCCCCGAGCGGCTTCCGACACCCACCGCGTCGACCGCCTCCGTCCTCTCCGAAAGCCTGAACTCATGAGCGATACCACCAACAGCGATACCACCAACAGCGATGCCCCCACCAGCGATCCCAGCAACGCTGCCAACGATTCAGTGCAACCCGTCGTGCCCAGCGAGGGCCTCACGGTCCTGCACCTGTTCTGTCACATCGCGCCGACTGGTGTGGACGAGCAGGCGGTCACGACCGCTGTCAAAGCTGCGGAGGGCGAAGGGGCGCAAGTCGTCGCCGCGGCGATGCTCGGCCACAAGTGCGACGTCGCCTTGATGGCGCTCCATGCCGACATGCGCGTCCTGCGCCGACTGCAATCGGGCCTGCAGACTGCCGGCCTGGTGGTGGCCGACAGCTATGTCTCCATCACCGAGGTCAGCGAGTACGCGAAGGGCATGCCGGCCGAGATGCTGCAGCCGCGCCTGTACCCCGTACTGCCTCCGGCCGGGAAGAACGCGTTCTGCTTCTACCCCATGTCGAAGCGTCGGCAGCAGGGCGCCAATTGGTACAGCCTGCCCCACGGCGAGCGCACGATGCTGATGCACGAGCACGGAACGAGCGGCCGTAAGTTCGCCGGTCGGATCGTGCAGCTGATCACCGCCTCCACCGGTCTCGACGAGTACGAGTGGGGTGTGACGTTGTTCGGCAATCACACCGACGACCTCAAAGATGTCGTGTACACGATGCGCTTCGACCGAGCCTCTGCTGTCTTCGCCGACTTCGGTCAGTTCTACGTCGGCATGATCACGCCGGTCGACCAACTGTTCTCGCTCTGAGCCGTCTGTCGGCCACAACGGCTGCCACCGTCGAGGCCCACGCTCTCCGTCAGCCGCGTTGGCCGACCTCGAGCTGACGGACGGATGTGTCGCGGCCCGATGGGTCGAAGTCGAATTCGTCGAACAACGCACTCGAGACATCGCCGGAAGCGCCGAGCACGAGCCGGCCCGAGGGTCCGTCGTACTTGATCCTGCGATGCTGGGCGACCAGGGCCCTGCATTCGGAGAACGACGCGCACGACGATCCGGCAGTGCTGATCCCAGGGATTGCCGTCTTGATCGCGTCCGCCTGTGTGGACCCGGTCTGTTCGGCAGCGATCATGAACACATTGGCGCAGTCGAACGCCTGAGTTGCGAACAACCCGCTCGCGTTCGAGTCCTGACTGGTAACCGAAGCGAGCAGATCTTTGTCGTCGGTGCGCACGTACGGCGACACCCCGACGATCCGCGCTCGAGTGTTCGGCGCAATGGCTGCGAGAAGGCTGATCGAGAACGGCTTACGCAGCGCATCGTTGACGACGATGTCGCGAGGTGCGCCCCCCATTGCGTCAGCGAGCGCCGCGAGAACGCGCGAGCCGGCATCGGGGTCTCCGATCAAGGCGATCGCGCCGTTACCCGACTTGACGGCACGGACGGCTTCTTTGCTGAACTTCGAGTTGTCGACCGAGAACCCGACAGCGGCGTCAACTTTGATCCCACGCTGACGGAGTGCGCGTTCAAGCGCCTTTTCGAAGGGCCGCCCGTAACCGTCGTCGACATAGGTGATCGCGGCCGACGTCTCACCAGTCTGCTCGATCACTTCGGCCATCGCTTCGGCCTGGAGGCTGTCCGACGCGATGGTGCGGAACAGCAGGCCGTTGTCGGGGAAGTCATCGAGAGCAAGTGCGGAAGCGCTCGGGGAACACGCAGCAATTCCTGCCTGGACGATGGCCGGAGCCAGCGCAATGGCCGTGTTCGAATTGGCCGGACCGATCAGGACATCGATCTGCGATTCGATCAATTGCTGCAGACCGACCCCCGCCGCCACGGCGTCGACCCCCTCGTTACGAATGATCAACTGCACCTTCTGGCCGAGCACACCCCCAGCGGCATTGGCACGATCGACAGCGACGTGCACGGCGGCCAGTTCCGACACGCCGATCGGCGCCCCCACGCCACTCTCGGGCAGCAGGACACCGATCCGCAGGACACCGTCGTCCGCTCGTTGCGCGACTGTGGAGGGAGTCGACGTCACGGTGGACGTCGGCGACACCGTCGCCGACGATGTACACGCGGCCAGAAGGGTCGCCGTCGACACTGTCGCTACGTAGAACGCTCGCGCTCGTCCCCGTCTGATCACGTCAGGAGTGTACGTTGCCGCCCCTTCGTCACCGATGCGGCTCGACGTCCCCGCTCCGGCACCGTCGTGTCCACCCGCCTCCGTTCTTTCCAGCCGGGGAAGGTGCTGGCAGAATGACGTGTGGACGAATACGTGCAACAGCTGGCCGACGCTGTCGCCGTTGCCGTCCCGAAGTGGCTCGTCCGTTGTGTCGTCCCCACAGCGCGTCGGCTGGGGGCCGTGCCCACTCCGCAGATGCACGCCGAGGCAGAGGAGATGAGCCGAACCGCCTCACTGCTGGTGATCGCCGCACTGAACGATCTGGTGGCCACCGACGTCGACGATCAGACGACCAACCCTCTCAGCGTCCTCCGTCTCGCTGTCCGCCACCCGACCGAGGTGTTGCAGCGGTTCGGCGTCTCCCATGCACACCGCGACGAGTTCGCCGTGCGCGCCTTTCCCGCCGATGTGTACGGCCTCAGCCCTGCGACATGGGCCGACGTTGACGAGTCATTGCAGGAGCCCGGTCTGATCTGGGGAGCCTGGAAGGCAAAGACCGTCCTCACCCGTCGCCGAGCCGAGGGCAAACTCGCCTGAAACCCCCCAGAAGCCCACGTTCTGCGAGCGAAATCACCCCCTATAGCGTCGTTTGCTACAGCGAGAACTTGGGTTGGGGGGCGTCGAGATTAGGATCGGCCGATCGAAACGGAAGCGGATCTGCCGGTCATCGACGAGCGCCGGATCACCTGGGCGACAGTCGCCGTGCTCATCGCGATGGCTGTCCCGCTCGTCGTTGCCCTGATCAGCGTCAGCAGGGTGACGTGGTATCCAACGGGTGACATGGCCCAGGCCGAGCTGCACGTCTCGGGCTTCTTCTCGCACCCGCCATTGATCGGAGCCGCCGGCCGGATCGGCGATGCGTTCAAACCATACGGACAGGGCTCTCACCCCGGTCCGGCGATGTGGTTCGCGCTCCTGCCGACGTACCTGCTGACGGCGCGGTCATCGTTCGGTCTCGAACTCGGGATGACGCTGATGCAGGTCGCATTCATCGTCGCGACCGTGGTCACGGTCCGCCGTCTGATCGGCAACATCGGCGGCCTGATGACCGCCGTGGTGGGGACCGTGCTCGTCTACTCTCTCGGCCCTGCGGTGTTCATCGAACCGTGGAATCCGTGGGGCGGTGTGTTCGCGTTCTTCTGCTTCATCGCCCTCTGCTGGGGCATCTCGTGCGGTCGGCACCGTTGGCTACCGGCCGCCGCGTTCTGCGGATTCTTCGCTGTTCAGTGCCACACCGGGTATATCCTGCTCGTCGGTACCGGACTGGCCGCGATGGTGGCGATCGTCGCTGTGCAGTGGCATCGCCAACGGCAGGTCGACACCCAGACCGGCGTGGTGCGTTCGTGGTGGATCGCAGTCGCGGTCACAATCGCGATGTGGACGCCACCGGTGATCGATCAGATCCGTCGCCATCCCGGCAACCTGCGCATCCTCTGGCAGCACTTCACGGCCAGCAC
>JAYTOM010000265.1:0-1946 GCA_043747765.1 Actinomycetota bacterium | reverse complement strand
TGGAGCGTGGGACATTGACGGCGAGTTCCCACGCGATCGCCCATACCCACTGAGCCCAGATCAGCCAGACGCCGACGGCGATCACCTTGATCACGACATCGCCGGGTATGTCGCCTTGCTGGACAGCGGTGGAAACTCGGCTCCACGACGGGACAGACGTCGGGAGTGGCCACCCTGCGATCCGTATCAGCAGGATTGGCACGCCGACGACTAGGACCAAGAGCCCCATCCAGGCAAGAACGATTCGAGCGCGTTGAGTCGCAATGCTCATGTCATCCGCCCTCCTGTCCGTTGACGCCGCGCTGCACGACGGCGGTGGCCGAGCCCGACACCGAGGAAGGGAAGCCCACGGAGGGGAAGGCGTAGTCCACACGAACGTCGACGGTGACGGTCACACTCAGGCCGTCGATGATCACAATTCCGGTGTAACCCGTAGCGGACAGGATGTCCTGCGCTCGGTCGGTCGCCGCTTCGGGGTCGATGACAAGTCCGGCCCGGAACTGGTTGGGGTCACCTTGTGCACCTGCCCGTGCGGCGGCCGCTGCGGCTGCGTGCGCTTCTCGTCGGGCAGACCACTGTTGGGAGGCACTGATCAGCGACCAACTGCCCAGCATCAAGAACGCGATGAGGATCACGGTCATCGGCATCACTGAGCCGCGATCAGAATTCGATTCGGGCCGGGTCGTCATCCGCCACCCCTGACGACGTCGACTTGTTCGACACCTCGACCGGTCACGGTCTTGCTGCCTGGAAACCCGGCGAGGACGACATCGGCGAGCGACACGACGCAGGTCACGTTGACGGTGATCACTCCGCCGGCGGCGAGCGTTCCGCCAAGTTGAACGTCGAGTTGTTCGCACGCCACACCACGATCGGCCAGTTCGCTGGAGGCGACGGCTTGAGCCGCCTGATAGGCCGAGGCGTCGTCGTACTCTGCAGCGGCGGCTCGAGTCGCTGATCGTGCGGCGGCATCGACATCGCCTCCGGTGTTGGCGACTCGCAGTGCGCCGATGATGAAGAACCCGACCATCATCAGCGAAGTCACAGCGATCGCCGCTTCCACCCCCGCCGACCCCTGATCGCGTTCGGTACGCCAGCTCACGGCTGGCCTTGCGGGTCGAACGATTCAACCTTCGCGGTGGCGCTGGCATGGACAGTGATCGTGCCGAAGAAAGGCAACAGCGACACCACCTCACCCGATGCCTGAACGGTGACAAGATTGCCATCACCGTTGGCCCTGGCGGTGTGGGAATCGAACAACGATCCGCCAGCTTCCTCGATCAGCGTCTCGGTGAGATTGACCCCGGCAGCCGGTGACGAGCCTTGCCGACCGGCTGCCGCCGCACCGTCTTGCGCGGCACCTGCGAGTACCTGTCTGGCGTAGTAGGCGAGGCCGAACTGGACGACGAGTAACAGTGCAAGCAGCACGACCGGGATCATCAGCACGGTCGCTGTCACCTCCCCAGCATCTCGACGCTGGCGGGTTGCGTCTATGGCTCCGGGATGTTCTTGGCGTTGTTGGAGATCTTGGTGGCGATGATCACGCCTGCCGCGATCGCGGCGATCACAAGCAGGACGATCATCGCGGTTGTTGAAGTCACCTCGCCACGATCGTCGTCGTCCGTGTGGACCCGAGCTCGAAGTTGGTCGTTGGCGGAACACCAGAGGGTGAGCACCCGGAGTTGTAGTTCGAGCATCGCTGCCCCTTTCTGTTTGTTGCGGAGTGAGATTTGTCATGGCCCGGAGAGCGCAGCAAGCGCCGGGTAGCCGATGAGGACGAGGAAGCCTGCGAACATCAGCACCACGGGGAGCACCATGGTTTCCGACTTCGCCTGGGCTTCCGATTCGAGAGTTGCGAGGTCTTTGCTGCGGATACCGACTGCCTTAGCGGTCAGTGAGTCGCGCACCATTGCGCCTCCGCCGGCCAGGGTCATCGACGCTTCGAG
>JAYTOM010000264.1:0-15593 GCA_043747765.1 Actinomycetota bacterium | reverse complement strand
AGCGCCGGAACGAAGCCCTGCGCGCAGGGATCACAACGATCGAGATCAAGTCCGGATACGGCCTGACGCCAGCTGCCGAATCAAGGGCGCTGAGGCTCGGAAGGCAATTCACCGACGACACGACGTTCCTCGGGGCGCACGTCGTGCCGGCAGAGTTCGCCGGGCGCGCCGATGAATATGTCGAGCTGGTGTGCGGCGAGATGTTGACTGCCGCAGCCCCCCATGCTCGGTTCGTCGACGTCTTCTGCGAGGTGGGTGCGTTCGATGCCGATCAGAGTCGAGAGGTACTCACCGCCGGCATCGCCGCTGGCCTGCTGCCGAAGATCCATGCCAATCAACTCGCTCGAGGGCCAGGCGTTGCCCTGGCAGTCGAGATGGGCTGTGTCTCGGCTGATCACTGCACCCATCTCAGCGCCGCCGACGTCGATGCCCTGGCTGGCAGTTCCACGGTTGCGACGTTGTTGCCGGCTGCGGACTTCTCGACCCGCCAGCCGTATCCGGACGCGCGGCGATTGCTCGATGCGGGCGTGTCGGTCGCTCTGGCGACGAACTGCAACCCGGGCTCGAGCAACACGACGTCGATGAGTTTCTGCATCGCGCTCGCTGTTCGTGATATGGGCATGACGGCTGACGAGGCGCTGTTCGCAGCAACTGTCGGCGGTGCTGCAGCGCTTCGCCGAGATGATGTCGGCCGGCTCGGCGTGGGCAGTCCCGCCGACCTCGTCGTGCTCGATGCACCGAGTCATCTCCACCTGATCTATCGCCCGGGGGTTCCTCTGATCCACCACGTCCACCGGTCCGTCACGACCTGAACGGTGTGGACGACACCTTCCTGGAACATTCGCGCCCACCGATTTGGTTGTCGTCGACCGGCGCCGTTCGTACCGGTTCGGTCGTTTTGAGATGGGTTCGGCAACCCGTTCTGGATCGCCAGGTGCCGAAACTCGACGCGGTGTTCGCGACCGGACCCCATTGCGGCACTGCTGGGCCGAGCATCGAATCGTGACGGCCCGGGCGCTGACCCTGACAACGGCCGACCTCACGACTGCGGTCAGTGCGTCGGGGCGGCGCTGGCGATGTGCGAGGCATCAGCGCTGATGACCACGGGGGTGGCGTCGGGTTCGTCGGTCGAGTCGGTCTCGATCCCCGTCGCCATCAGTGCAATCAGCTGTCGCCGCCACTCGACGGAGCATTTGTCGGCCTGCACGCTGACGACCGAGGTCTGATCGAGGGGCAGCATGCCCGGCACCGTCTCCAGCATCAGCTTGTCCTCGGCGCCGATAGCCAGGTCGAAGCGAATGACCTCTTCGGCGGAGACGGCGAAGTCGTCGTTGCGCCAGATGACGAACGTGAAGTAGCTGGTGACATCGTCGATGGGGGTCGACAACATCAGGATGATGTGCTCGAGGCCGGTGCCGTAGCGAATCGTGCTGCGCACCACGAATGGCAGATGGAACCCGGTGCTCATCGAGCGCTCGATCACCGATTCGGTCTGACCGCTGGCCATCGTTGCGGCGGCGTCGTTGTTGGCCAGTACTTTGTAGCTGTAGCCGAAGAAGCCGTCATCGAGTTCGCCCAGTTCCACTTTCGGGACGAACGTGTCCTGGGCGCGGCCGAACGTGCCGATGTGCACGTAGGGGAAGTGCGTGATGTCGAGGAAGTTGTCGGCCATCCGGGTCGATGACGTGGTCCAGATCTCCACCGGGGTGTTGATTCGTCGAAATGCCGGATCGTCCTCGAACGACATCGTCGGGATCGCCGAACGGGGTGAACCGAGACACACCCAGACGAGTCCGTAGCGCTCGTCGGCGGTCACGGTGCTGAGATGGGCGCGCGGTGGCGGAGGAACGTTCTCGCCGGCCGAGGGCACCCGCACGCATCGACCAGAGTCGCCGAACGTCCAGCCGTGATAGGGACACACGAGGCAGCCGTCGACGACGGTGCCCTTGCTCAGTGGCGCTTCGCGGTGCGGGCAGCGATCCGGGGCGGCGAGGACCTCACCGCTCGGTGAACGCCATAACACGAGAGTGCGGCCGAGCACAGTGACCTGCCTCGGTTCGGAGCCGGCGACTTCCACACTTCGAGCGACTGCGTGCCACGAGTCGAGCAGCGGTCGACTGGCGGCGAGCACGCCGGCGTCGGCAGAGTTGGAGAGGGGAGCAGTTGGTCTGACCATCAGACCACGAATCCTAGGCCACATTCGTTCAGAGTTTGGCCCAGTACGACCCGTCCAACATCGCTGCGACCGTTGCGTGGTGGATGAAGGCGTGGTCTGGGTCCTCCGGCATCACGGCCTCGCCGAACAAGATCTGACGGCGGGTGATCCGGAACATGACGATGGCGTGCCGGAGTGCGGCATAGAGGATGAACCACCGCAGGTTCCTCGGCTCCACGCCTGTCAATTCCTCGTACTGTTCTGCGACCTCCGAGGTACGCATGAAGTCGGGCATCCCCGGCAGACCCATCATGTCGGTCAGGTCCTGAAAGAACCGATGGATGAAGATCATCCAGGCGATGTCGATCTCGCGTGGCCCGTGCCCGGCCATCTCCCAGTCCAGCACGGCAACGGGGGTGAAATCCACATACATCATGTTGCCGACCCGTGCATCGCCCCAGCTGACGACGTCTCTCGAGGCATCATCTGCGTCGTTCGGCCAGTGCGCCTCGAGCCAGTCGAAGGCCCGCTCGATCAACGGCGAGCGCATGCCATCGGCGGCGACCCATTCGTAGAAGACATGCTGGTCGTTGACATGTCGACGAAGAGCCGAGTCGCCGTCTGCATCGATGGCCAGAAATGCCGCTGCGGGATCGGAGGCGCTGATCGAGTGGATCTTGGTGAGCACCTCGACAGAGGCGCGCTGCAGTCGTCGCTGATCGTCCGCCGACGAATCGAAGAACCAATTGTCGCCGAACGTATACGGCATGACATCGGGTGGCACCACGCCGTCGATCTGTCCCATCACGAAGAACGCCGCGCCGAGGTGCGAGGAATCGGTCTCCAACCACAGCGTCGGCGGGACGGCGATGCCGGTCCGCTCGCCGACCAGTCGCATCGCGTTGAACTGACGCGGCATGTCGTACACCATGAACACGGGCTCCGAGCCCGGGTCGGGGGGCAACCGGAGCACGAATCGATCGGACTTCGGGGCGTCGTCGCTGTCGGTCCACGTCGCGTCGAAGAGAATGGTCTCACTCGACATCCCGTTCGTGCCGGGGACCGTGAAATCGGTGATGTCGGCTCCGGGCAGCTTGGTCCGCAACCACGTCGTCAACTGCTGGCGCAGCACCGTGTGGTCACGGTTCGAGGTCTTCGGTCGTTCATCGCTGATGTGTACGTCGCTCATGCGTGCATTCCCCTTCGGCACCGGTCTGCGAACAATATCTGACGATCCGTCAGAAACGGGAACGCGGGTATCGGGCGGATGTACTCTCGGCAAATGTTGTCCGTCATCGAGGGTCGGGTGCTCGGTTGTCTCCTGGAAAAGGAGCGCACGACGCCTGATCAGTATCCGATGTCACTCAACGCGCTCGTCCTCGCCTGCAACCAGTCGACGGCAAGGGATCCGGCGATGGTGCTCGAGTCGCACGACGTCGAGGCGGCCATCACGATGCTGAAATCGATCGGCGTGGCCCGTCTGGTACATCCGAGTCATGGTCGAAGCGTGACGCGCTACCGACAGATCGCCGATCAGCAAAACGAATGGGACCGAGCGCAGAGTGCGTTGATCGCGGTGCTGCTCCTCAGAGGTCCGCAGACGTCGGCTGAGTTGAAGAGCCGCACCGAGCGTCTACACGAGTTCCGCTCGATCGAGGTGATGGAGGCAGTGCTTCGCGATCTGGCCGCCGCCGACGAGCCGGTCGTCGTCCAACTGGAGCGAGCGCCCGGCCAGAAGGAAGTACGGTGGCAGCAGCTTCTCGCGGACGAGGCCGAACCCGTCGCGCGCAGCCATTCGATCGCGCCCATCGGGGGCCTCGCCGAACGAGTCGACGATCTGGAAGCGCGCATCGTGCGACTGGAAAGGGCAATCGCCGATCTACTCGACTGAGCGTTCGGCATACTGTTCCGATGCGCACATCACTCGCCGAGCTGCTCGAGACCAAGGAAGTTCTCCTGGTGGACGGAGCAACGGGTACGAACTACATGGAGCGCGGACTCGGACCCGGCGACCCTCCGGAACTGTGGAACGTGGAGCATCCCGATCGGGTGCGCGGCTTGCATCAGGACTTCGTCGACGCCGGAGCGGACATCATCCTCACCAACACCTTCGGATGCACCACCTACCGCTTGAAGTTGCACGGGAACCAACATCGCGTCCACGAATTGGCCGTTGCCGCAGCGCAGATCGCACGCGATGTCGCCGATTCAGTGGACCGGCCGGTGGTTGTGGCAGGCTCGGTCGGGCCGCTCGGTGAGCTGTTCGAACCCATGGGACTGCTCACCGAAGACGACGCGATCGCCGCATTCCGCGAGCAGATCGAGGCACTGAAGGCCGGTGGCGCAGATGTCGCCTGGATCGAGACGATGTTCTCGGCCGAAGAGGTTCGGGCTGCAGCACAGGCAGCCATCGATGCCGGCATGCCGTACACCACCACGATGTCGTTCGACACCGCTGGCCGCACGATGATGGGCATCCTGCCGGAGAATCTGCCGTCGTTGTTCGACGGACTGTCCGTGCCGCCGCTGGCGATGGGCGCCAACTGTGGCGTTGGTGCCAGCGACATCCTGCTTTCCGTGCTGGCGATGAGCGGCGCGCAGCCCGACAACGTCTACATCTCCAAGGGCAACTGCGGTGTGCCGCACTTCCATGGCACAGAGATCGTCTACAGCGGAACAGCCGAGGTCATGGCCGCATACGCCGGTCTGGCCGTGAACGCCGGGGCGCGCATCATCGGCGGATGCTGTGGCACGTCGCCGGCCCATCTCGCCGCGATGCGGCACAGTCTCGACAATTCGCCGGCCGGCGATCGACCCACGCTCGATGAAATCGTGGCCGCGACAGGCCCGCTGACCAACGCCGCTCCGAACGCAAACGCAGGAAGCGGCCGCGAGCGCAGCCGTAGCAGGCGCCGCGCCGACGGGACGATCGAGCCGGCGACCGAGTAGAAGCCGGGCCGAAGTCCGGCCACGCGACCGAATAGACGGCACGCGTTCGGGCGTGGCACGCTGCGGGCGATGCCCATTCCAGCGCCCTTCGACCTGACCGACCGAGTAGCAATCGTCACCGGTGCCGCAGGTGGCATCGGGTTGGCTGCGGCGAGGGTCCTCGCCGAAGCCGGAGCCCATGTCGTACTCACCGACGTTCAAGCCGAACTCGTCATGGATCAGGCCCAACTGCTCGTCGCCGATGGTCTGTCGTGCGAGGCGATGGTGCTCGACGTATCGCACCAGGCCGATGTCGAAGCACTCGTCGCTGGTGTCGTTGCTCGCCACCGCCGACTCGACGTGATGGTGAACAACGCAGCGATCATCGACGACTCGACGCCGATGTCCGTCACCGAAGCGGTACTGGACCGGATCCACAGCGTCAACTTCAAAGGCGTCGTGTTCGGTTCGCAGGCTGCTGCTCGGGCGATGCTGGTGGCCGGAACCGGCAGCATCATCAACATCACGTCCGGCATCGTCGACATGGCCATCCCGCTCTTCGCCGGATACTCGACGGCAAAGGCGGCAGCGCACCAGTTCAGCCGTGGTTTGGCACTCGAGGTCGCTGCCGGCGGGGTGCGGGTCAACACGATGGCGCCCGGCTGGACCGACACGCCGATGAACGAGCGCCACATCAAACGAGCGGACGGTTCGGTCGACGCAGATCGCAAGCGTGACTATGTGGCGATGCGCGCCGGTACTTCACCACTTGGCATGACCGGCGAGCCCGTCGATCAGGCCTATGCAGTGCTCTATTTGGCGTCTGATGCCTCTCGCTACGTGACCGGGACCGTCTTCCGCGTCAACGGCGGCGTGACGATGCCGTGGTGATGACAGCGATGGACAGAGTGAACCCAGACCCGAGAGTTCGAGGAGGACAGCCATGACCGACGTGGCCGAAATGGTGAGTGGCGAGAAGATCCTGATCACCGGCGTGGCCGGCCAGATCGCATTCCCGATGGCGAGATTGCTCGCCACCGACAACGACGTATGGGGCCTGGCGCGTTTCACCGATCCGACCGCCCAGCAGCGAGTCGAGGATGCCGGAATCCGTCCGGTCGTCTGCGACCTCGGCGCCGGCGACTTCTCCGACGTGCCCGACGACTTCACGCTCGTCATCCACTTGGCTGCGTTCATCGGACCGGGGATGGACTACGACTTCGCGATCCGTGACAACGCCGAGGGCACCGGGCTGCTGCTGCAGCACTGCCGCAATGCCCGCGCCGCGCTCGTGATGTCGACGCACTCGGTGTACAAGCCGCAGGACGATGCGATGTACACCTTCCACGAGACGGCCCCCCTCGGCGACTGCAACAACACGACCTCGCCGCCGTACTCGGCGTCGAAGATCGGCCAGGAGGCAGTCGCCCGGTTCTGTTCGCGGGCGTTCGGCCTCCCGGTCACGATTGCCCGGATGAACGCCTCGTACGGTCCGAACGGCGGTCTTCCGGCGTTCCATGCCGACGCGCTGGCCGAGACAGGTGCGATCACCACGCGCTGGGATCCGTGCATGTACAGCCCGATCTTCGAGGACGACATCAACCTGCAGGTCAGCGCACTGCTGAATGCGGCAACCACCCCGGCCACGATCGTCAACTGGGCCGGTGACGAGCCCGTCAGTGCACAGGAATGGTCGCTCTACGCCGGTGAGTTGATGGGTATCGAGCCGACCATCAACGTGACGCCGATCGCGAACACGTTGCGTGGTTCCATCGCCGACAACACTCGCCGTCTGGCCATCACCGGACCATGCACCGTGGGCTGGCGCGAGGGCATCCGGCGCACTGTCGCCGCCCGCCATCCGGACTTGTACACGGCCCCCTGAAACTTCTCCGAGCGTTTTCGTACCGCCAGCGGTACGAAAACGCTCGCGAAACTGTGGCGGACTGACGTGTCAGCTGCGGGGAACCGACAGCCAGGGGACGTCCTTGTCGACGCGTGGCTCGCCGGGCAGGCCGAGCACCTGCTCGCCGAGGATGTTGCGCATGATCTCGCTCGTGCCGCCTTCGATCGAGTTGGCACGCACCCGCAAGAACGCGTGGCGGACACCGTGCTCGATTCCCTCCGTCGACAATGTCTCCGGGCGGCGGAACGTGTAGTCGTAGCCGACGAGAGCATCGGCACCGAGCAGGTCGATGGCCAGTTCGAACAGTTCCTTGTTGAGCTCGGCCATCGCCAATTTGGCGACGGAACCCTCTGGCCCAGGGTTGCCTGCCTTGCGCGATGCGCCGGCACGAATGTTGGTCAGCCGCTGGCACTCGGCCCGCACCCACATCCGCATCAGCTGATCCTTCTGAGCAGCGGTCCGGCGGTCCTCGGGAAGTCGTTTCCAGACGTCGACCAGTTCGCCGATCGCGCCCGACCCACGTTTCGGTGCGCCGCCGCCGCCCCCAATTGTGCTGCGCTCGTTCATCAACGTTGTCAGGGACACCCGCCATCCCTCTCCCTCGGCTCCGATCCGGTTGGCGTCGGGAATGCGCACATCGGTCAGGTAGACCTCGTTGAACTCGGCCTCACCCGTGATCTGACGAAGGGGTCGCACCTCGACGCCGGGGCTCTTCATGTCGACGGCGAAGTACGTCATGCCCTTGTGCTTGGGCGCATCGGGATTCGAGCGGGTGACGAGCATTCCCCACTGCGCCAAATGGGCGATCGTGTTCCACACCTTCTGCCCGTTGACCAGCCATTCGTCGCCATCTCGGACGGCTTTGCAGGCCAGGCCGGCGAAATCGCTGCCGGCACCCGGCTCGCTGAACAGCTGGCACCATCGTTCTTCGCCGGTGAACATCGGACGCAGGAACCGAGCCCGCTGCTCGTCGGTGCCGTGGGTGACGATGGTCGGACCGGCGAGGGCGAGGAAGAAGGACCCCGCGTCGGCCGGCTTGGCGCCGGCGGCGCGCAGCCGTTGCTCGACCCGCTTCTGCTGATCTGGACGGACGCCGAGGCCGCCGAAGCCCTTCGGGAAGTGCACCCAGGCGACGCCGGCATCGTACTGGTGACCACGAAACTCAGCGTGACCCTCGGTCTTGGGATTGTGTGCAGCCAGAAGCCCATCGACTGCCGCGTCGATCAGTGCAGTTTCCGGATCGGACGCGGGCGCGGCCGCCGTGATTGTCTGAGTCATCTCCATCGTCATGGATCAATTGTTACCCACGGGAAACCTGGAGCGTCAATCGCAGGGCGAGCGGGTCGGCGGGTCGGTCCGGGACATCGTGTCTCGATCAGTTGCGCGACGAGAGGACTGCCCCCGGGTGTGGTGCCGGGGGCGCACGACGATCCAACTCCTGAGCCGGGGACCTGGCCAACACGACCGTTGCAGCGAGCGTCAGGATGATGCCGAAGATGGCTGGCAGCGTCCACCCGGGACGCATTTTGTCGCCGAGAGCAGCGGCGCCGATGATGGTCGCGACCAGTACTTCGGTCGACCACATCGCCGCCGTCACCGCACCGACGTGGCCGCGCATCAATGCAACGGCATGGAGACCGAGCGCGAGAACGGCATAGACGAGCACGGCCCACATCAGTGGCTCGGTGACCACGCCGACGAACGACTCGTCCTGCAGGTGAACCGTGCGCGCTGCCAGTGCACTTCCGGTGAACGATGCTCCGGAAAGGATGGCCAAAAAGACCGACTTCTGCAGTTTCAGGGCCAGGATCCCGAGCGCGGCCACGCCAGGGACGCCGATCAGGATGCATACCTTGAGGACGTGGGTGATCTCCTTGGCCTGCTCCTCGCCGGCCGAGACACCGACCACGACCAGGCCGACGATCGTCGTTGCGACGGCAATCCTTTCCGGTCGCCCGAGGTGGGCACCGAGCACGACGCCCGCCAACAGCACCGTCACCGCGAGACTGCCGGCGAGGATCGTCTGCACGGCGAACAACGGCAACATGTGCAGAGCGAAGCGCGAGATCAACCAGCTCCCGAAATCGCACAACAGCCCGAGCAGGAACACGGGCTGACGTGCCATATGGAAGATCCCGTCCTGACCCTTGGCCGCCGTCCGGCGGGCGCCGATGGCCTGGAGGATGGCGCCGATCCCGTAGCCGAGTGACGCGACGAGGCAGAAGACCAGAGCAAGTTTCACGGGTTCGCCTCGGACATCTTGCAACCGTAGTCGTTGAATTGTCTACTGTTCAGTCTCCCCGACGGCCGTCCCCGCAGCCTTCTGCGCGACCGTCTTCACCGGTGTACGCCGCGGATTGTCGGCGGCCGGCTTCTTGGCCCGACTTGGTGCGACCCGCAGCGGCTCGCCAGCCATCTTCGGGTACACGGGCGGCCACGGCGCATCCATCAGTCCGTTGGCCTGATCGGCGCGCGCCATCTCCAACAGCGGTTCGAGAGAATTCGGCGTTTCATCCATCGAAGCCCACGGGTCGCCGTGCAGCGCAACACGCTCGAGCACCGTCGACATGATCAACACATTCGGGTCGATGATCTCCAATTCGTCCCACTCGAACGGACAGGACACGGGTGCCTGATCTCGGGAACGCACGGACCACGGCGCGAACACCGTCTTGTGGGGTGCGTTCTGATTGAAGTCGATGAAGATCCGCTCACCGCGCTCCTCCTTCCACCAGGCGGCTGTGATCAGGTCCGGCCGACGACGTTCCAGTTCACGTGCGATCGCGACCGCGGCGGACCGCACGGCGTACGAATCCCATTCGGAAGCGATGCGGACGTAGACGTGCAAGCCGCGATTGCCGGTCGTCTTGATGAAGCTGACGATGCCGAGTTCGTCGAACAGCCGCTTTGTCTCGTGCGCGGTCTCCCTAGCCATCGCGAACGTGGTGCCAGGTCCGGGGTCGAGGTCGATCCGCAGTTCGTCCGTGAACTGCGGCTGCGCAGCGCGGATCGGCCACGAGTGGAATCCGAGGCAGCCGAGGTTGACGGCCCAGATGAAATGGGCGAGATCGGCGATGACCAATGCTCGAGAATCCGTTCCGTTCGGCGTGCTCACGGTGGTGGTCGTCAGCCAATCCGGCGCAGAATCGGGAATGCGCTTCTGGAAGAAGTTGCTCCCCGTGGTTCCGTTCGGAAAACGTTGCAGCAGCACGGGGCGATCGAACATCGCGCGCATCAGCGGTTCGCCGATTCCGAGGTAGAAGTTGACGAGATCGAGTTTGGTGTCGTTGTGCGTCGGAAAGAAGATCTTGTCCGGGTGCGTGATCGTGACCTCGTGGTCGGCAACCTGCAGGACAACATCGTCGGCTGACATCGCCAAGACTCTAGGTCGTACCGGTCATCTAGGCTCGTCCGATGTGAGCCTGGACACCACCGACAAGCGAATCATCGCCGCACTGCAGCGCGACGGGCGGATGAGCTATGCCGACCTGGCTCCGCTCGTCGGGCTGTCACCAGCGGCCACTCGTCAGCGGGTGCAGCGATTGACCGATTCGGGGGTTCTGCAGGTCGTCGCGGTCACCGATCCACTGGCACTCGGGTACACGGCAATGGCGATGTTCTGCATCACTGTCGAGCGCGACGCGCAGTCCGTCGCCGACGCGGTTGGTGCCCTGCCCGCCGTCATCTACGCCGTGCTGTCAGCTGGCGGTTACGACGTACTTGCGGAGGTGCTCTGCGAGACCAACGAAGAGATGTTCAACGTCCTCAACAACGACGTGCGCACGATTCCAGGAGTGCGCGAAGTTCAGGCGTTCCCCTACTTCCGGATCCACACGCACCGGTTCAGCTGGGGCGTTCGTTGACCGCAGCTCACATCGACGCTGCGCATTTCACGAGCGGTCAAGTGGCGGTGATCGCCGGTGCGATCTTCTTCTCGGCGCTCGTCACGGCCGTGGCGGGATTCGGCTTCGGACTGATGTCGGTTCCGTTGATGAGTCTGGTTGTCGACCTCCACAGCGCGGTGATCGTGTCCTCCATCGTCGCTGTTCTGGCCAACGGCGTGCAGACGTATGTGTTCCGTCGCCACCTCGACCTCTGCCTCGGCAACCGGTTGCTGTGTGCTTCGATCCTCGGGTTGCCGTTCGGATATGTCATCTACGATTTCGTCAGTGATGCAGCCCTCAGAATTGCGTTGGGGATCGGAGTCTTGGTTGCTGTCACTGCCTTGGTGCGTGGCACGAACCTGTCGCGCTCCGGGCGCCGGATCGATTGGATGATGGGCTTCGCCAGCGGTGTCCTGAACACCTCGATCTCCACCAGCGGACCTCCGCTGGTGTTCGACCTGCAGGCCCGAAAGCTGGCCCCTGAGCCGTTTCGGGCGACGATCAACTACATCTTCCTGTTCAGCGGATTGATCGGCCTTGCGATCTTCACGATCGGCGACAATGTGCACGTCCACGAGCTGCAGGCCGGGTTGATCGCAGCCCCGGCGCTGGCACTCGGGATGTGGATCGGCCTCCCGTTGCGACGTCGTTTCTCCCCCGAGCGCTACCGGACCCTCGTCCTCGTGCTGTTGCTGGTCGGCGCTGCTGCAGCGGTCGCCAAGGCGTTCGCATGACGCAACTGTCCGTTGCGCTGATCTGCACACTCGTCACAGCGGCGGCCAACTGGTCGACGCGCCTCACGCCGAACCAGACGCTGGAGACCATCTCCAAGCCGCTGACGACGATCCTCGTGATCTGGGTCGCGATCGCAGCCGACGGTCCGCACTCCGCAACCGTGCTGGCCATCATCGGATTGCTCTTCTGCCTCGCCGGCGACATCGCCTTGATGGATGTCGTCGACAACTTCGTTGCCGGACTTGCGTTCTTCCTCGTCGGCCACCTCGTCTTCATCGCGATGGCGGTTGCACTCCATCTCCGTCACCCGCTGTGGGGTATTCCGGCAGTCGTCGTGCTCGCCGTGCACGTCGCGGTGGTCGGTCGGCGCATCGTGATCAGTGCGACCCTCAAGGATCGATCTCTGCAGGTTCCGGTGACGGCCTATCTGCTCGTGATCACCGCGATGGCAGTCGTCGCCGTGACGACCGGTCGATGGTGGGCGATCGCCGGTGCGATCCTGTTCGTCGTCAGCGACACCATCCTCGGCTGGCGCGCATTCGTGCGTGAGAAGAAGTGGATGGCGTTGGTGGTGATGGTCACGTATCACGGGGCGCTGGTCGGCCTGGCGCTGAGTCTGCGCTGAGATTTCGCTGAGAGCTGCGCTGTCTCGCGCTGATGGTCAGCCCCCGCCCCCGAACCATTGCATCCAGGCCTCCTTCGAGGTCGGCTTGAACACGTAGTTGTCGTTGCGCAACGCTGACATCACGCCGCTGACCGGCATCGAGTACATGTGACCGGGATAAACAACCGTGTCGTCGGGCAGTGACGACAACAGCTGGAGGCTGTCGTACATCAGCTCGGGGTTGCTGCCAGGCAGATCTGTGCGGCCGCAGCCCTCGAGGAACAGCGTGTCGCCGGAGACGAGTTTTCCCTCGACCAGGAAGCACTGGCTGCCCGGGGTGTGGCCCGGTGTGTGCAACATGGTGATCTCGATCCCACCGACCGTCAACGTGTCGCCGCCAACGTGCTGGACCAGATCGACCGCCGACAGACCGGTCGTGCGTTGCACCCACGGCGCCTCGTCGGTCTGAACGTGGACCGGGCACTGGCAGCGGTCGAGCAGGGTGGCCACGCCCTCGATCGAGTAGCCCATCATTGACCCACCGATGTGATCTGCGTGGTAGTGAGTTGCCAACACGCCGGTCACGTGCATGTCGTCGGCCTCGACAGTGTCGATCAGGTCGTCGACTGCGTAGGCCGGGTCGACCAGCAGCGTCTCGCCCGTCGAGCGGTCACCGATGGCGTAGACGAAGTTGACCATCTGTCTCGCAATCGGATCTTCCACGGCGAAGTCACGTCCGGACAGCAGTTGACGGAAGTACAGCTCTGGTTCTGACACGTCCTCACGATACGCGAGGTTGCGGACTCGCCCACCACCTACGATGTGCGCCGATGACACCCCCTGCTCGCCTTCGATCGCTCGAAGTCGGGCAGCTGATCCCGTTCGGCGGGAACCTCGTCGCTGTGGTCGATTCCGACCTCGCCGACGCCTTTCGCGACGGCGACCATTTGGTCGTTGTCCAGACCGACGGCGCGCTGCTGCATATTCCATCGGCAGAGCACGCTCGTGTGTCGGCTGCGGTGACCGGAGCCCGGAGCGCATTCAACGCGTTGGCGAAGGTGAGCGACGAGCGGATCACGAAGTTCTTCGAGCTGTTCGCCGCCAACCTCGGTGACGACAAGATCTTTGCACGCATCGCTGATGTGAACGCGGCAGACGTCGCAGAGGCCGCCCGGCGAGGCCGATCTACAACGCGATTGATGCTGACGGCGAAAATGCGCGCCGACATGATCGCCGGCCTCGACGTGTGGCGGGCCATGCCGGGGGGCCGCAGCGCCGTCACCGAATCGGTGGTCCACGAGGGTTGGACAGTCACGGCCCGGCGAGAACCCCTCGGTGTCGTCGGATTCGTGTTCGAGGGCCGGCCGAACGTGTTCGCGGATGCAACCGGCGTACTGCGCAGCGGCAACACCGCCGTGCTCCGGATCGGGAGCGATGCGTTGGGTACGGCCCGAGCGATCGTCACCGAGGCCCTACGGCCGGCGCTGTTGGCGGCAGGGTTGCCGGCCGAGTCGGTCGCATTGGTCGATTCGTCGTCGCGTGCTGCCGGATGGGCGTTGTTCGACGACGCCCGGCTGGCCCTCGCTGTCGCGCGCGGGTCGGGTGGCGCCGTTGCTCAACTGGGCGCGGTCGCTCGACAGGCGGGCGTGCCCGTCAGCCTGCACGGCACCGGGGGAGCGTGGTTGGTGGCTGCGGCCGACGCCGACACCGATCACTTCGCCGCTTCGGTCCGGCATTCACTCGACCGCAAGGTTTGCAACACGCTCAATGTCTGTTGCATCGTGGCGTCTCGGGCCGCCGACCTGGTTCCGGTGTTCATCCGGTCGTTGCGGGCTGCCGCAGACGCGCGTGGCGCCAGCGCTCGGCTGCATGTTGTTGCCGAGAGCGGTCGCTTCGTCCAGCCAGAGCTGTTCAGCGAAACGGTTGAGATCGGGCGCGCGTCGGGCCTGACCAACGAGAATTTCGCAACGGCGATCGCGATCGACGAACTGTCGACCGAGTGGGAGTGGGAGAACTCACCGGAGGTGAGTCTGGTGGTCGTCGATGACGTCGCTGCAGCGATCTCGCTGTTCGACCGGCACAGTCCGCACCTCGTTGCGTCGCTGATCAGTACCGATGCCGACGAACAACGCTCGTTCTACGAGGCCTGCGACGCGCCATTCATCGGCGACGGCTTCACGCGCTGGGTCGACGGCCAATTCGCGCTCGACCGCCCCGAACTCGGGCTGTCGAACTGGGAGCAGGGCCGGCTTTTTGGGCGCAGCGCCGTGCTGTCGGGTGACTCCGTGTTCACGATCCGGCTCACCGCCACTGTCACCGACAGCGACCTCCATCGATGAGGTCAGCGGCTGGTCGGTCGATCCGAGCGCTGGCGGCTCGATCGGCTCGGCACTCGTGCGTCGTCACGGTTGTCGGCATGGTTGCCGGCATGGGGCTCCTCCCAGCGTGCACCTCGGCCGGATCGAATGTGACGGTTGGCCGGGCAACGGCGCCCAGCGACCTGACGACGACCTCCTCGGCGCCCGAAGTCTCAGCGGACCCGAATACCACGAACACCGGGAGCGCTCCGAGTGTGCCTGCGTCGACAGCGACGACGGGCACAATCGCGACGACGGGCGCGACAGCGACGACGGACACTTCTGCGTCGACCGCAACGACGGGCCAGCGGCCGAGGAGCGGTGTGAGCGGTGTCGGCGACGTGTTATATCCGGACCTCGGCAATCCTGGGCTCGATGTGCAGCACTACGACATCGATCTGCGCTTCGACCACTCGTCGGGCGAGATCGTCGCGACGGCGACCCTGACGATCAAGGCGACAGCTGCGCTTGCCGATTTCACGCTGGATGCCGTCCATCTGGCAGTGACCAAGGTCATTGTCAATGGCAGCTCCGCTGCGTTCGACATCGCAGATCCAGAGCTCCGGATCACACCGTCGTCGCCAATCGCTCTTGGCGACTCGTTCACGGTCGCGGTGACATACAGCGCGCATGGTAACGACTCGTCGATCTCTGCCGGCACGAGTGCCGGATGGTTCGAGACGAAGACCGGTTCGTTCGTCCTCGACGAGCCGGACGGAGCCAGGTTCTGGCTTCCGAGCAACGACCATCCCAGTGACAAGGCCACGTATCGCTTCAGCATCCACGTTCCGAAGGGAGTCACGGCAGTCGCCAACGGCGTGATGGTCAGCCATACGACCGATCCGAGCAGATCGTCCGGCGAGCTGTGGATCTGGGATCAACCGGATCCGATGACGACGTACCTGATCCAGTTGATGACCGGCTCGCTCGACATCGTCGATGGTGTCGGGTCGAACGGCCTGCCGTTGGTCAACGTTCTGCAGCACGGTGACCAGAAGCTGATGCAGCCGTTCCTCGACGACAC
>JAYTOM010000263.1:0-1837 GCA_043747765.1 Actinomycetota bacterium | reverse complement strand
GCGCCGAGTGCTTCGGTTCGGTCGTGGTACGGGGCGGTGCGCACGCCACGCTCGCTGGCCCACTGCTCACGTGGGTGGACGATGCCGTACGTCTTCTGGAAGTGCTCGGCGCAACGGGCGCGAACATGGCTGTCGTTCTTGGCGAACTGGTAGAAGCGGGCGATGTCGCTGTGATGCGGGTCGACCTCGGGCTGGCCGTGTGTCATCCATTCGGCCAACATCCGGGCTGCACCGGGCGCTTCTTTGATCCACACCGCGCAGCACGACCACAGGTTCTTCACCTCGGGGACTTCGCCGATCAGCGGAAACGCGTCGGGCGTCAACGAGAGCAGACCGTTGATTGCGTACTTGATCTCGGCCGTGCCGAGGATCTCTGGCATCAACTCCAGTGCTTGTTCCAACTGCGGATCGAAGTCGTCCATCGTGATCGGCAGTTCGGTCGGCGAGAGCCGCGAGTCCTTGATCGACGGGATCTCCTCGGCCTTCATGAAAATCGGTCGGTGGGCGTAGGAACCGACCTCCATGCTGCCCGAACTCTGGCGCTCGTAGCAGAAGGTGTCCATGTCGCGGATGATCGGGAAGCCGAGCTCCTGGCCGGACTCCTCGAGGATCGGAATCGGGCCGACATCGATCATCTGATGCACGGCTGGGGTGAGCGGGATGAACGTGCCGGCCATCGCTGCCAACTTGGGGGCCCATACGCCGACGCAGATCACCACGTAGTCGGTTTCGATCCGGCCGCGATCAGTGACGACGGCCGCGACCTGCTTCACTCCATTGGGGCCATCGACGACTTCGATGTCCTCGACTTCGACGTTGGCGAAGGTCTGCGCGGCGCCCAATGCCTGAGCCCGCTCACGAAAGATCGTGCCGGCGCGCAGTGAGTCGACGACCGAAACCGTCGGTGAATAGAACCCGCCGAGCAGGATCTCCTCGTTGATGAACGGGACCATTTCCTTGATCTCGGCCGGGGTGACCAGACGAGCCGGAATGCCCCAGTTCTTGGCCGAGACCATCCGCCGACGGAGCTCTTCCATCCGCTCCTCGGTCCGCGCGATCTCGATGCCGCCGCACTCGGTGTTGACCCCCATCTCGATGTACTGACGCTGACTGTCGAGGTTGAGCGCCGCCATCTCGCGGTTGTGGTCGACCGGGAAGATGAAGTTCGAGGCGTGCCCGGTCGATCCGCCGGGGTTGGGCAACGGGCCCTTGTCGATCTGGACGATGTTCCGCCAACCGAGTTCGGCGAGGTGTCCGACCACGCCGTTGCCGACGATGCCGGCCCCGATCACGACGACCGTGGCAGTCGTCGGGAACCCTGTGTTGTCTGTTCGGGCGTCACTCACTGGCGGATCCTCTCGAGGGGTTGCCTCCACGGTCGAAGTGGGCGGCAAAAATCACGGGCAAAACCCGCTCTGCGAGAAGTTCTCGCAGACCGGCAATCATAGATTACGACGTCGGACCGATCCAGATCGCGATGTGAGTCTCGGCCTGATGTCGACGATCGATCCGACCGACCGTAGTCGCTCGCGACACGACGTCACTCGGGTCGGCGGCTCGGTTCCACACCTGCGACAGCGAGCAGCGATTCGACGCAGTCCCGAATGGAGTCGTCGAGCGGCCTGAACGTGATCGGCAGGACACCACGGATACGGTCGTTACGCAGGATGCACCCGGACCAGATCGACCGGAACTCAGCTTCTCGGTCCTTCAACCGCTGAGGAGTCGCGTCGACGATCGGGCCCGAGGCGTGGCGCAGTTCGGGCAGGACCCGGTCGATCGTCGCGCAGACCTCCTCGTATGTGCGCGTGTCCGTCGACCAGGCGATGTAGCGCTC
>JAYTOM010000262.1:0-8616 GCA_043747765.1 Actinomycetota bacterium | reverse complement strand
GGCTTCAGTGCCTCGCCCGGCTCGCTCATCTCGTAGCTGAGCGGGAACTGCTCGCGCCAGCCGCTGATCCGGCTCTTCCAGGCGCCGGTGTCGGCTTGCACGGAGCCACCGTTGGTGAGGTCCTTGATCGCTTTGATCAGTTCCTCGATGACGAGGCGGCAGTCGCCGACGATCGGCACGTCGGGACGCCGGACCTTGCCCTGCTCGGCCGGATCGATGTCGACGTGGATGATCTTGGCTTGCTTGGCGAACTCGCTGACCTTGCCGGTGATCCGGTCGTCGAAGCGGGCGCCGAGGGCGATCAGCAGATCGCTCTTCTGCATCGACATGATCGCTGAGGCATTGCCGTGCATGCCAGGCATGCCGAGGCACAGCGGGTGGCTGTCGGGGAACGCCCCGCGAGCCATCAACGTGGTGACGACGTGGATGTCGGTGAGCTCGGCCAGTTCTTTGAGCGCCTCAGCGGCGTGCGCTTTGAGCACACCGCCTCCGACGTACAGGATCGGCCGCTCGGACTCGAGGATCAGCCGTGCGGCCTCCTTGATCATCCGCGGGTGGCCCTTCATGTTCGGGCGATAGCCAGGCAGGCTGTCGGCGACCTCGGCGTCGGTCGGCCAATACCAATCCATCGTGGTGGTCAACACGTCCTTGGGGACGTCGATCAGGGTCGGGCCCGGACGGCCGGTGGTGGCGATGTGGAACGCCTGGCGGACCGCCATCGGCAGGTCCTGGGCGGACATCACCAGATCGTTGTGCTTGGTGACGCTGCGGGTGATGCCCACGGTGTCGCACTCCTGGAACGCGTCGGTGCCGATGGCCGTCGTGGCGACCTGACCGGTGATGCAGACCATCGGGATGCTGTCCATGTAGGCGTCGCACAGCGGGGTGACCATGTTCGTGGCCGCCGGGCCGCTGGTGACCAAAGCAACGCCGGGACGTCCGGTGACGTGGGCGTAGCCCTCGGCCATGTGACCGGCGCCCTGCTCGTGGCGGACGAGGATGTGCCGGATGCTGCTGTCCAGCAGCGGATCGTAGGCAGGGAGGATGCAGCCACCGGGGAGGCCGAAGATCACCTCGGTGTTCTCCATCTCCAAGGCTTTGATGAGGGCTTGTGCCCCTGTCATCTTCACGGTTACTCACTTTCGGAACTGCTGTCGATCTCGATGGCGTACTGATTGCTGCTGGCTGGCTGGCTTGCTGCTGGCTGGCTTGCTGCTGGATGGAGCGGACTGGAATCTGCCCGAAAAACAAAACAACCTCCCGTCTGGGAGGTCGTACGGCACGGGACGGCGTCAAGCCGAGGTGCCTACGTGAGTACTACGAGAATGCTGGAAGCGATGAGCGCGGTAGTCACGGCCACGAGTGTGCCACGCACATCGAACGAAAGCAACCGCCGTTTCACCAGCGCGTGCTCCACCTCATGATCCGAGCACGATGAATCCAAGCGCCCGTGCCGCCGATGCCTGGCGGTGGTCGAACGTGATGAAGGTCAGGGATGGAATCAGCAACCGCTGTGCAGAAGCCAGATGGATCGCGTCGAGCGAACGTACGGCCAATTGCTCGGCGATCTGCGCCGCTGCGAAGCAGGTCTGTTCGTCGAGGCTGACAAGTGCCATCGCGTCGAGGTCGGCAACCAATTGCCGGCGAGCTGCGTCCAACAAACCGCCACGCAGGAGACGAGCAAGGTTTCGTCGGACCTCGATCATCGTCAGCCAACTCGTGATCAGCACCGGATCTCCGGAGAGCAACGAAATTGCCTGATCGGAGTCCGGCTCGTCGACATACCGCTTCAGGAGAGCGCTGGAGTCGACATACGTCGTCACTCGCCGCGGTCCTCGTCGATCACGGAGCCGATGGTTCGCTCCGCACGCACACGCGCAAATGGCAGCAACGGTCCCGGCCTCGTCGGGGCTCGAACCCATCCTTGTTCGATTCCTTGCGCAAGCCGACCCAGACCCGGCAGTGGCCCGAGTTGGGCAATCGCAGTACCCCTGTCGGTGACGCGGATTGTTTCACCCCGTTCCGCACGATGCAGGAATTCCGACAGGTTCTGCTTGAGGTCACGCAAACCGACATCCATGTGTACACATTAGCGGTTCATGAGCACACATACAGCCTCACGCCAACTCGATCAGCCTGGTCATTGCATCGTGGCGACGCTGGTATGGCACGAAAGGATGATCGTGGTAGGAGCCGGCAACGACGTTGCTGGCGATGCCCCGATCGGCCAGCGCCGTGGCGACGGTCGCGGTCAGGCCGACCGCCTGCAGCTGCGAGGCTCGGGACGGGTATCAACCGATCTTGTCAGACGGCGAGCCCACCGGATTCGTGCTGGCTGATCTCCGGTCAGGCTCCGGCGGTTGTGACCGCCTACCAGGTGTCGATGTTCGGGCGCTTCTTCGGTCGGGATGCCCAGCCCGGGCCAGGCGGAACAGAACGCAGCAAGGTCCCCACCCACCGCCTCGTATCGGCCGGGTCGATGACGTCGTCGATCTCGAAATGCGACGCTGTGTTCAACGCCCGACCGTACTCGTACATCCGGTCGACCATCGACTGGAACAGCGCTGATTGCTCGACGGGGTCGGTCACTGCGGCGAGTTCCTTGCTGTAGCCGAGACGAACGGCGCCCTCCAGACCCATCCCACCGAATTCGCCGGTCGGCCAGGCGACGGTTGCGAGGGGCGCCTTCAGGCTGCCGCCCAGCATCGCCTGCGCCCCGAGTCCGTAGCACTTGCGCGTCACGACGGCGATGAACGGCACAGTGATGTTCGCTCCGGTGACGAACAGACGGCTGCAGTGACGCACCAACGCACTGGCCTCCACGTCGGGCCCGACCATCATCCCCGGCGTATCGCACAGCGAGATGATGGGGATGTCGAACCCGTCGCACAACTGCATGAACCGGGCGACCTTGTCGGCACCATCGCTGTCGATCGCCCCGGCGAGATGGGTCGGGTTGTTGCCGATGACCCCGACGGGGATTCCTTCCAGACGGGCGAAGGCGGTGATCATTCCGAGGCCGAACTCGCGTCGGATTTCGAGCACCGAATCGATGTCGAACATCGCCTCCAGAACGGCACGAGCGTCATAGCTGCGCTGACGATCTTCGGGGATGACGTGCCGCAACTCTCGTTGATCGGCGCACCTCCAGTCGTTGACCGGGCCCTGGAAGTACGACAGGTACTGCTTGGCGACACGCACGGCTTCGACCTCGTCGGCAACGACAATGTCGATGACCCCGTTGGCCCGCTGCACACTGATCGGACCGATCTCGGTCGGCGCGAAAACCCCGAGGCCGCCACCCTCGATCATCGCCGGCCCGCCCATGCCGATGTTGGAATCCTCGGTCGCGATCACCACATCACAGCACCCGAGGATCGCGGCGTTCCCGGCGAAGCAGTATCCGGCGTTGATGCCGATGATCGGCACGGATCCGCTGAGCTGCGCGAACAACATGAACGCCAGGCAATCCAAGCCACTGACGCCAAGACCGTCGGTGTCGCCGGGACGGCCGCCGCCGCCCTCTGTGAAGAACACGACGGGGAGACGAAGTTGCTCGGCGACCTCGAACAGGCGGTCCTTCTTACGGTGGTTCTGCAGCCCCTGCGTACCCGCCAGCACGGTGTAGTCGTACGAGACAGCGACGACCTGTGCCGCGTGGCCATCGAACCGGTCGCCGTTGACCGTGCCGATGCCGCCGATCATGCCGTCGGCCGGCGTGCGTGCAATCAGGTCGTCGAGTGAACGTCGACGACGTTGCGCGGCGATTGCCAGCGGACCGTATTCGACGAACGTTCCTTCGTCGACGAGGTCACCGACGTTTTCCCGAGCGGTCCGTCGCGACACCTTCCGTCGACGGGCCACAGCATCCGGACGAGCAGCGTCGAGTCCGATCTCGTGGCGGGCGACGACCTCGGCGAGATCCGCACGGATCAATCCGAGGTCCGGTGCAACCGCTGCGACGACCATCTCAGCGGCAGAGTCGACGAATTCGACGAATTCGACGATGCACAACGTCTGGCCCGGCTGGACCGTGGCTCCGGCGATGACCAGGACGTCGCGGACGACGCCCGGTTCGTCGATCTTCACGTCGTGCAGCATCTTCATACTCTCGATGACAACGACGGTCTGGCCGGCGCGAACCGTGTCGCCGGCCGCCACATTCAACTCGACCGCAGTGCCCTGCAGCGGCGATTCGACACTGATCAGACGAGGCGTCGATGGACCCATCGAGCCAGTGTGACACGGGTGCGGCCATCGTCCGTGAGTGGGTGCTGGCGATTCCGAGACATATCATTCCGCCCATGCCCACATCTCCGTCACCAGCAACAGTGCAGCCCGCCACCGGGCGCCTGGGCGTTCTCACGGTCGGCCTCGGTGCCGTCGCCACCACCCTCATCGCCGGAGTGGAGCTGGCCAAACGCGGTCAGGCGCTACCGATCGGGTCGCTGACTCAGATGGGGACCATCCGGCTCGGCAAGCGCACCGAGGACCGCAGCCCCCTGATCAAGGACTTCGTGCCGCTGGCCACGTTGGAAGACATCGTCTGGGGCGCATGGGATGTTTTCCCTGACGATGCCTACGTCGCTGCCTCCCGCGCAGGGGTGCTGGAAGCTGGCAAGCACATCGAAGCGATCTCCGACACCTTGCGTGACATCCGCCCGATGAAGGCTGCATTCGAGCGCAAATACGCACGCAACCTCCATGGCGAGCACACCATGGACGTCAGCAAGCGCAAGATGTTGGAAGCGATTCGGGTCGACATCAACACCTTCCGTGACGAGAAGCAATGCGACCGCCTGGTGATGATCTGGTGTGCGAGCACCGAGATCTTCATCGAGCCGGGACCGGCACACCAGGACATCGCCAGTTTCGAAGCGGCGATCGACGCCGAGGACGATCAGATCTCACCGGCGATGTTGTACGCGTATGCGGCCATCCTGGAGGGTGTGCCCTTCGCCAACGGCGCCCCGAACCTGGCCGTCGACACGCCGGTGTTGCGCAAGTTGGCCACCGAGCGCAACGTGCCGATCAGCGGCAAGGACTTCAAGACCGGCCAGACCCTGATCAAGACCGTGCTCGCCCCGATGCTGAAGGCCCGCAACCTCGGTCTCGCCGGTTGGTACAGCACGAACATCCTCGGCAACCGCGACGGCGAAGTGCTGGATGCCCCGGAGAACTTCAAGACCAAAGAGGAGTCCAAGCTCGGCGTGCTCGAGGACATCCTCGAGCCGGCCAAGAACCCCGAGCTGTACGGCAACGTGTTCCACAAGGTGAGCATCAACTACTACCCGCCGCGCGGTGACAACAAAGAGGGCTGGGACAACATCGACATCTTCGGGTGGCTCAACTACCCGATGCAGATCAAGGTCAACTTCCTCTGCCGTGACAGCATCCTCGCCGCCCCACTCGCGCTCGACCTGATCCTGTTCAGCGACCTGGCTCAGCGCGCCGGGCTCGGAGGCATCCAGGAATGGCTGAGCTTCTACTACAAGAGCCCCCAAACCGCTCCTGGCCTGTACGCCGAACACGACGTGTTCATCCAGTTGATGAAGCTGAAGAACACATTGCGCTGGATCATGGGCGAAGAAGCCATCACCCATCTCGGCCGCGAGTACTACGACGAGATCCCCGTCGAAAGCTGAAACCGGCGGTCAGGCCGCGGGTTCAGGTCACGGGGGTCAGCGCGCAGTGGTCAGGCAGCGGGGGTCTCGCCGTCGAGGATCCTGGTCATCAGCGGAACATCCATGTTGCCACCGGACATCGTCACGCCGACCCGCCTGCCACGCTGCACATCGCGCTCGGCGAGTAGTGCCGCGAGCGCGATCGCACCGGCCGGTTCTGGCATGTTGTGCGTGGTCGAATACAGCATCCGCACTGCTTCAGCGCAGAGATCTTCGCTGACCTGAACGATGCGCGAAGCCCCGGCGATGATCGTTGCGATCGCTGTGGCGTCGGGTGCTCTGCAGGCCACGCCGTCGATGAACGTATCGGCCCGCTCGGTGTCGACGACGTGTCCCGCTGCGAACGACAGGGCCGTCGCGGGGGCGTTCTCGGCGACGACACCGACGATCTCGGTGGACAGCCCGAGGAGGTCGCGCACAGCGATGTGTGCACAGATGCCGGAACCCATGCCGACGGGGACATAGACCACGTCCAGTTCCGGCGCGCCGAGGAGGAACTCGCGGGCATACGTTGCCACACCGAGGACGAGGTCGGAATGGAACGACGGAACCATCACCAAACCATGCTGTTCTGCAAGCAGTGCAGCATGTTCCCGAGCGGCCTGGAAGTCGTGACCCTCTTCGATCAGATCGGCCCCGAAGGCACGCATGGCAGCGTTCTTGTCGGGGCTGTTGCCGTGGGGCGCGACGATCGTCACGTCGACCCCGAATGCCCGTCCGGCGAACGCCAGGCTCTGTCCGTGATTGCCCCGAGTCGCGCTGACCAACCGGCGCGGCATGATGCCAGCACCTCGTGCCTCGGTGACGTGGCGGTCCACGTACACCAGCCCCCCACGGACCTTGAAGGCTCCCGTCGGCGTGTGGTTCTCGTGTTTCACCCAGACCTCGGCTCCGACCGCATCGGCCAACATCGGCCAGGCGATCTGAGGTGTCGGCGGGACGAACCGACCGACCAGGCGAGCAGCGACGTCGAGTTCCGCCGACGTGAATGGGGTCGTCACAACAGCCATGCGTTCACTCTCGCACATCGTCGCTGATCACCAGATCGACAATTCGGTCATGGGGTTCGGTGACGAGCTGTTCGACCAACTGCTCGCGGAAACACACCCCGATCGTCGTGGCGTCGGGACCGAGCAGCGGAAGGAACCGGTCGTAGAAACCACCACCCTGACCGAGCCGCCGGCCATCGCGGGTGAAGGCCAGTCCTGGCAGCAGGACGACGTCGATCGTCGTCGGTTCGATCGCCGAGCCGGTCGGGGCGGGGATGCCGAACGGGCCGATTGCCAGATTCATTCCATGCGCATGGACGACCCCGACGATGTGATCGCCTTCGATGCGCGGAAGCACGACGGTGATTCCATTCGAGCGAAGCAGTTCGATCAAGCCGGTCGTGTCCGGTTCACTGCCGACACCGACGAATGCCATCACGGTCCGCGCGCCGAGCTGTCGGCACGCTGCGAGGACGGACGTCCACAGTGCGTCGACCCGACCGGCCCCGTCGACGATCGACCGCCGGATCCGCCGCATCTCAGCGCGCAGTTCGGTCTTCATCACGTTCATCGCCCCCGATCCTGTCGCACTCCTCGCGTTAAGGTCGCCGGTAATGTCAGATTCCGTGCAATCAGAAGAATTCGATTCGGCCCATTTCCGGCAGGTGCTCGGCCACTTCCCGACCGGCGTGACGATCATCACCGGCATCGCGACGGGCGAGGACGGGGCGGAACAGCCTGCGGGTTTCACGATCGGCTCGTTCACCTCGGTCTCGCTCGAGCCACCGCTGGTCGGCTTCCTGCCGATGATCAGCAGCGATACATGGGCAGCGATGGCACCGTCGAACAAGTTCTGCGTCAACGTGCTCGGCGCGACCCAGGGCACAGCGTGCTGGCGGTTCGCCAAGAAAGGTGTCGACGACCGTTTCGCCGATGTCAACTGGCACACGGGAGTCACCGGGTCACCGATCCTCGACGAGGCCATTGCGTGGATCGACTGCGAGGTCGAAGTCGTGCACGAGGTGGGCGATCACTACTTCGTCGTCGGACGCGTCGTGTCGATGAGCCATTCTGCGGACGATCCGCAACCGCTGCTGTTCTACCGGGGCAAGCTCGGCGGATATCAGTTGCACGAATGACGAACTCCAGACGTCGAGCGGCGCTGTGCTTCACGATCGATGTGGTGGCCGTTGCGCTGTTCGTCGTCATCGGCCGCCGCAATCATCACGAGGCCGGCAACGTGCTGTTCGGTGCATCGAAGATCGCCGCACCGTTCCTGATCGCGCTGGTCGTGGGTTGGGTCGTGGGTCGGTCGGTCGCCGATGCCGACCGGGCTCCGCTCACGAATCGCGTCGGCCTCGTGGTGTGGGCGTGCACGGTCGTGTTGGGACTCGCGTTGCGCCGAATTGTGTTCCAGCGCGGCACCGCCATCGCGTTCATCATCGTCGCCACGATCACCCTCGGCGTGTTCCTGCTCGGATGGCGAGCCGTCGCTCGGGTCATGGCGCGCGGGACAGTCTGATCGAGTCCTGGCCCGGGTACCAAGACTGGATGACGATGCACACAGAGAGCGCTCTGGACGGCGGGACCACACCGATCGCGGTGGTCATCGATGACACATCCGGCTCTACGCTGAGTCGATGAGAGTCTGGCCCGGATCCCCACTTCCGCTCGGCGCCACGTTCGACGGGGTCGGAACAAACGTCGCGTTGTTCTCCGAGGTCGCTGAATCAGTCGAGTTCTGTGTGTTCGACGAGAACGGCGTCGAAGAACGACACGTCCTGCCGGAGCGTTCCGGGTCGATCTGGCACGGCTACTTCCCAGATGTGGAAGCCAACACCCCGTACGGCTTTCGGGTGCATGGGCCATGGGATCCGGCCAACGGGCACCGCTGCAATCCCTCGAAGCTGCTGCTCGACCCGTACGCGCGAGCCATCGAGGGC
>JAYTOM010000261.1:0-4271 GCA_043747765.1 Actinomycetota bacterium | reverse complement strand
TCTGGAATTCGATGCTGGTTCTGGCAGTGACCGTGGCGGCGGAGGTCACAACGGCGTTCCGACGGGCGGCAGGTCGTCGGCGACCAGTGTGGTGAGTTGTTCATCGGTCGGATCTTCCAACGCCGTGAGCCGTTGCGCTTGCCGGCCGACCGCTTCCTCGAACACATTTCGGATCAAGCGGGCGTTGCCGAAGCCGTCGTTGCGCTGCAGCGCTGCGAGGAGTGAAAGCAGCTTGGCGATCGCTTCGTCGGTCGGCGAGTAGTGGTTCTTCTCGCCGAGCGACACGAAGATGGTGACGAGTTCGTCGTCGGTGTAATCGGCGAAAGCGATCGTGCGCGTGAACCGACTTCTCAGCCCCGGATTGGTGTCGATGAACTCCTTCATCTCGGTCGGGTAACCGGCGGCGACGATTCCGACGTCGCTGCGGTTGTCCTCCATGAACTTGACGAGCGTGTCGATTGCTTCACGGCCGAAATCGTCAGCACCACCACGGGCCAAACTGTAGGCCTCGTCGATCAGGAGCATTCCGCCGAGGGCGCTCTGCAGAACGGCCAGTGTCTTGGTGGCAGTCTGGCCAACGAAGCCGGCGACCAGCATCGAGCGGTCGCTCTCGATCAACTGACCCTTCGAGACAACGCCGACGGCCCGATAGATCTGGCTGATCAGTCGAGCGACCGTTGTCTTTCCCGTTCCCGGGTTGCCGGTGAACACGAGGTGATGACTGGTCTCGATCGTCGGTAACCCACGATCGGCGCGCAGGGCTTGGATCTGGAGCAGGCTGGTCAGCCGGGCCACTTCGTCCTTGACGCGCTCGAGACCGGTCAGGGCATCGAGTTCCGCCAGCAGATCGGTGATGGTCCGCGCCGGCGGCAGCTTCGTTTCCGGAACTGTGGGGGTCACCGCCTTGTCGGTCGCCTTGGCCGACTCGGCACTCGTCGCAGGGGGCGTCATTCCCGCAACCGGATGCCGCGAGTGCGGTGCGATGACCTGTCCTGGACGGGGAACCCCTGCTGCATCGAGGTGGTCCAACATCGTGTGCCGGAACTCCTCGATGCAGTTCAGCTCGGATGGCGATGTGACGAGGTCGACCGCAACCGCCGCGCGGAACAGCCGCAGCGCCCGGTCGTGATAGCGGTGACTTCGAGTCGTGCCGTCTCGGGCATCGGCGCGCACGAGAAGGTCGAACAGAACCGACGGCTCCTCGACCCAGTCCGCCTTACCCGTGAAGAAGTCCCCGGCCCGCAGTTCGGCGGGGGTGCCGACGACCGGTGGCTCGCTGATCATGCCGATGCCCGTGACGTAGGCCCACGACTCGTCGTCGGAGAGTCGGCCGTCGGCGGACAAGGCTGCGGCGACGATGCAACCCGCTTCGACGACGACATCGACCTGATGCGATGTGCTCGGCTTGTGCGAGAGATCGGACAGGTCCCCGCAGACCGAACCGATGAAACGGTCGACGTCATCACCGAGAGGCCCACGATCCACCAACGCATCGTAGGCGAGAGGTGACGGACGACTCATTTCATGCCAGTAACTCAATTGATGCCACCAGGCGTTGGGCCAGTAAGGTCCCCACCGTATGGCACCCCGTTTCGAGTCCGTTCAGTCAGTGCGCGATGGCCTTCGCGAAGTCAATTACCTCGCCGACGAAGGCATTGCCGGCGTGGTGTTCCTCGCCGAGCGTCTCGGTAAGCCTGTCCTGGTCGAGGGTCCCGCTGGTACCGGCAAGACCCAGCTTGCCAAGAGCGTGGCCGAGATGTCGGGCGCTCGCCTGATCCGGCTGCAGTGTTACGAGGGCCTCGACGAGTCGAAGGCCCTGTACGAGTGGAACTACAAGAAGCAGTTGCTGCGCATCCAGGCCGACAAGAACAGCGACTCGTGGGGCGACGTCCACGACGACATCTTCTCCGACGAATTCTTGCTGACCCGGCCGTTGCTCGAGGCCATCACTGCCGATGAGCCGGTCGTGCTCCTGATCGACGAAGTTGACCGCGTCGAAGTCGAGACCGAGGCGCTGCTGCTCGAGATCCTGTCCGAATACCAGGTGTCCATCCCCGAGCTCGGCACGATCAAGGCCAAGCAGATCCCGATGGTGTTCCTCACGTCGAACAACACTCGCGAGCTGTCCGAGGCGCTGAAGCGTCGCTGCCTGTTCCTGCACGTTGATTACCCGGACATGGAGCGCGAGAAGCTGATTGTCACCACTCGCGTTCCCGAGGTCTCGGCCAACTTGGCCGATCAGATCGCGCGCATCGTCCGCAGCATCCGTCAGCTCGATCTGAAGAAGGCCCCGAGCGTCAGCGAGACCATCGACTGGGCACGCACGCTGATCCTGCTCGGTATCGACCACATCGATGCCCAGCAGGCCAAGGACACCCTGCACGTTCTGCTCAAGTACCAGACCGACATCGCCAAGGCAGCCAAAGAGCTGTCGATCGAAGCGGCGAAGTAGACGAGGTCAGTCGCTCATGCCGATGATGCTCGACCTGATGGCGGGTTTCGTCACCGAACTCCGTAACGCCGGGCTGCCGGTGTCGTTGACGGAGAACCTCGACGCGATGGAGGCGGTGCAGCACATCCCCATCGAAGATCGCGATGCGTTCAAATATGCGCTCGCGGCGACGATGGTCAAGAACAACGCTCATTGGCGCGCCTTCGAGACCGTGTTCGAGGTGTACTTCAGTCTGCGCGGCCCCGAGTACCGACTGGTCGAGGGCGACGGCGACATCGACGAGATGTGGCGCGAGATGCAAGAAGCCCAACAGCAAGAGGGCGGCAAGGGTTCAGGTGGCGGCGGGATGGATTCGCTGACGCCCGAGGAGATGATGAACCTCCTCATGAAGGCCTTGATGAACGGCGATCAGGGGATGATGCGCGCGCTGGCCAAGCAGGCCGTGCAGCGCTTCGCCGGCATGGAGCCAGGTCGGCCGGTCGGCGGTACCTATTACCTGTATCGCACCCTGCGAAATCTCGACCTCGAGGGCATGCATGACAAGCTGATGGAAGCGAGCCAGCAGGAGGTCGGCGGTGAGCTGACCGCGCTCGAGGAGCGTCTCGAGAAAGACGAGTACGACAGCCGGATCGAGCAGTTCAAAAAAGAGATCGAGGCCGAGATCCGCCGACGGTTGGTTGCCGACCGCGGCGCCGAGGCAATGGCCAAGACCCTGCGTAAGCCGCTGCCAGAAGACGTCGAGTTCATGCATGCCTCGCGTGACGAGATGCAGGCGCTGAAGAAGTCGCTCTACCCACTGACACGCAAGCTCGCCGCCCGCCTGACCCGCAAGCGCCGCCACGGTCGCAAGGGTCCGCTCGACTTCCGCAACACGGTCCGTCACTCACTGTCCACAGGCGGGGTGCCGATCGACCCGAAGTTCAAGTACCCACGACCGTCGAAGCCCGAACTCGTCGTGGTGGCCGACATCAGCGGCTCGGTGGCAGCCTTCGCCCGCTTCACACTGATGCTCGTGTACGCCCTGCAGGGCCAGTTCAGCAAGGTCCGTTCGTTCGTCTTCATCGACGGCATCGACGAGGTGACCGACTACTTCAAGAACACCGAGGACATCCAGGAAGCAATCCACCGGGTGAACACCGAGGCCGACGTCGTCTGGGTCGATGGCCACAGCGACTACGGCCATGCGTTCGAGGTGTTCTGGGAAAAGTGGGGCAAGGAGATCGGCCCCAAGACCACCGTTCTCCTGCTCGGCGATGCACGCAACAACTACCACGCCAGCCAGGCCTGGGTCGTCAAGAACATTCGTGCCAAGGCCCGCCACGTCTATTGGCTCAACCCCGAACCGAAGAGCTACTGGAACACCGGCGACTCGATCGTCGGCGACTACGGCACCCACACCGACGGCGTGTACGAGTGCCGCAACCTGCGCCAGCTCGAAGCCTTCGTCGAAAAGCTGGCCTGACCTCAATCCGGTGGGTTGGACGCTCAGAACTGCCCCACGGGGCCCAGCTGAGCGGACTGGTCGCTCGAGTGCGCCCCGTGGGGCACTTCTGAGCAGAAGTCAGCGGAGCGCGAGCGTGAGGGCCACGTCGTTGATCGAGACGGCCAGGCCGCCGTTGACATCGAGATCGGGGATGCGAAGCGTGAGCCAACCCACGGTCGTCATCTTCAGATCCCGACGCTTGTCGCGATCTGACTCTGCGGCACCGGCGTGCCAGAACGGATGGTCGACCTCGAGTGCGACCTGCTTGTCCGGCCAGGCGAAGTCGAGTCGAATGCGTCGGCCACCAGGAAGGACGAACCACATCTGCGTTTGCGG
>JAYTOM010000260.1:0-10868 GCA_043747765.1 Actinomycetota bacterium | reverse complement strand
TCGGCACTCTCGTGTCGGTGAAAAAGACCTCGTTGAACTCGGCCTCGCCCGTCATCTGACGTAACGGCTTGACCTCCACGGTCGGGTCGTGCATGTCGACCACGAATGCGGTGAGCCCGGCGTGCTTGACTGCGTCCGGTGCCGTCCGCACGACGAGCAAGCCGCGCCTCGCGACGTGGGCCAGGGTGGTCCACACCTTCTGGCCGTTGCAGATCCACTCGTCGCCGTCCTTGAGTCCCCTGGCCGACAATCCAGCGAAGTCCGACCCGGCACCCGGCTCGCTGAACAGCTGACACCAGATCTCCTCACACGTGAACAGAGGTCGCAGGTAACGCGTCTTCTGATCCTCGCTGCCCCATACCGCGACTGTTGGGCCGCACATCCCGTATCCGATCGGATTTCGCGCCCCACATGCGGGCGCGCCGGCCGCAAAGACACGCTCATTGACGATCTTCTGCAGCTTCGGGTTCAGCCCGAGGCCTCCGTGACCGACCGGGAAATGGATCCACGCCAAGCCCGCATCGAATTGTGCACCGAGGAAGTCGGCCGCCGCTGTCGTCGCCGGCGGGTACGTCGCCAACAGTTCGTTGGTGAGATCGGCGACGCGCTTCTCGTCGCCGACGAGCGCTTCGACCTCGGGTGCTGTCTCGGTGAGGGTCATCTCGCCACCTTATTCGGTCGGCGACCTGGTATCAGTTGAAAGGAGCAACTGTGCGGCCCGCAACTCTGGGGTCGAACGGTGCGCCCTGCGGAAACCAGCTCAGGACCTCGAGCACCCATGGCAGGTGGTGGCGTTCGGCGAAGTTCTTGGTGCTGGAGACGTTGATGTTGTTGACGATTCGAAAGACGATGTCGACATTGCTGCTCGGGCGGAGATAGGCCTCGTTCCACGAAGCGCCCCGGCCAGCGATCTTGCCGAACAGGTCCCGCGCGCCGAGTGAATCGAAGACCCGAACACCGTTGAACGGATCGGCGAACCGGTCGGCACCCGTGCCGTCACCGACGAGGAAGTGACCGGGCATGCCGACGCCAGCGATCGCCACGCCCTTTCGTCGACCGACTTCCATCGCCAGGACCGACAGGGTGATCGGGATGCCGAGTCCCGTACGACGAACCTCGGACAGCATCGAGTTGTTGATGTTGTAGTACTGATCTGCGTTCCCGCCGAGCGGCTTCTGTCCGGCGAACAGCCCGGCGATGATGCCTTCGAAACTCGTCGTCTCGATGCCGTCGGCGAGACGGTCGAGCTCGGCCAGTTCGGCGTCGACATCGATCGGTAGCCCGGCCAGCTGGCACAGCAGCAGACACGCCACATCGAGCACGATCTCGGACTCGCCTCCTTCGATCATCGCCTGCAATTGGGCCCGTGCATCGGATCGGGCCTGCTTCGGATCCACGGCCAAACGGTACCTCGGCTACCGTCGAATCATGTTCCCCGGTGCATTCCTCGCAGCGACGCCAGACAAGCCAGCGCTCATCATGGCTTCGACCGGCGAGACCCAGACCTACGCCGAGCTCGACGCTGCTGCGAACCGCTTGAGTCAACTGTTGTACGCAACCGGACTCCGACCCGGCGACCACATCGCGATCTGCATGGAGAACCACCCGCGTTACCTCGAAGTGTTGTGGGGTTGTCACTACGCGGGGCTCGTGTACACCGCCTGCTCCAGTCGGCTGACAAGCCCGGAGCTGTCCTACATCGTGAACGATTGCGCGGCGCGTGTGTTGATCACCAGCAAATACAAGTCGGATCAGGCCGCGGAGATCATCGACACGACGCCTGCCGTCGAACTGCGGTTGATGGTCGACGGCGTGATCGACGGTTACCAGGGTTACGAAGCGGCAGTGTCGGCGCAGCCCGATCGGCCCCTGGAGACACGAATCGCAGGCAAGGACATGCTGTACTCATCTGGCACGACCGGACTGCCGAAAGGGGTGACCGGCACGTTCGAAGAGCAGAGCCTTCTCGACACACCGGTCAGTGTCACCGGTGTGCTGAGCATGCTGTTCGGCGCCACGGCCGACTCCGTGTACCTGTCACCGGCACCGCTGTATCACGCAGCGCCATTGCGATTCTGCATGTCGGTGCAGGCTCTCGGCGGCACCGTCATCGTGATGGAGCACTTCGATGCCGAGGTATACCTCCAGCTGATTCAGCAGTACCGCACCACGATCAGCCAGGTCGTGCCGACGATGTTCGTGCGGTTGATGAAGCTGCCCGAAGAGGTCCGGTCGGCGTACGACATCAGCTCGATGCAGACGATCATCCATGCTGCTGCGCCGTGTCCGATTCCGGTCAAACGCAGCATCATCGAATGGTTCGGTCCGATCGTGCACGAGTACTACGCCGGCACCGAAGGAAACGGCTTCGTCTACTGCAACAGTGAGATGTGGCTCGCTCATCCGGGCACGGTCGGTGTGCCGATCGGCTGCACGGTCCACATCTGCGGTGACGACTTGGAGGACCTGCCCCGATTCGAGAGCGGCACGATCTATTTCGAGGGCGGCGCGCAATTCGAGTATCACAACGACGCACAGAAGACGGCCAGTTCGCGGCACCCGAAGGGGTGGAGCACGCTCGGCGATGTCGGATATCAGGACGACGACAACTTCCTCTTCCTGACCGACCGCAAGGCCTACATGATCATCTCCGGCGGGGTGAACATCTATCCGCAGGAGGCGGAGAACGCGTTGATCACACATCCGAAAGTGGTCGACGTGGCGGTCTTCGGCGTGCCAAACGACGATTTCGGCGAGGAGGTCAAGGCCGTCGTCCAACCCGTGACCATGCCGAGTTCTGACGACGAGGAGCGGACGTTGTCCGCCGAGTTGATCGCCTATTGCAAATCACAGTTGGCAGACGTCAAGTGTCCGCGCACGATCGACTTCCGCACCGAACTGCCCCGACACCCGACAGGCAAGCTGTACAAACGCCTCCTCAAAGACGAGTACTGGAAAGATGCTGGGCGCAGCATCTAGGTCCATCTAGGTCAACATCTCCGTGGGCTGGTCCGGACTGCTCCTCGGCTGGCGGGCCGTCGCAATTGCTCGGCATTCAGGTTGGAACGAAGCGACGATCGGTCGCCTCCTCGGCATGACCAGGCAGGGCACTCGCAAGAGGTTCGACGCGGCGAACATCGCGCGACGACCGGACCCGTTCGTCGGCCATCACCGGGCCGACGGGGAACCACCGCCGACTGTGCGTCAGCCGCTGATCACGACCATCCGGACCTCGGTCATCTCTTTGACGCTGTAGGCCGGGCCCTCGCGAGTGTTCCCGCTGTCACGGACACCGCCGTAGGGCTGTTGATCAGCCCGCCAGGTCGGCACTTCGTTGACCAGCACACCGCCATAGTCCAGCGCCCGAACCGCCTTGAGACCTTTGGCGATGTCGCGAGTGAAGATGGCGGCCTGCAATCCGTAGTCGGAGTCGTTGGCCATTCGGATCGCATCGTCGAGATCGTCGTAGGCCGCGATGGTCACCACAGGTCCGAAAACCTCGCCGGCGCAGACCTTCATGTCGTGACTGACGCCAGCGAGGATCGTCGGTCGGAGCACGCCGTCGTCGCCGATGGTGCCACCGCTGACGACACGCGCTCCGGCATCGACTGCCTCGTCGATCCATCCTTTGACGCGGTCTCGCTCACTACGGCTGATCAGCGCCGAGACATCGGTCGCCTCGTGCAACGGATCGCCGACGACGATCGTCGCCACCTTCTCGGCAAGCAGATCGGTGAAGCCATCGGCAATCGAACGGTGCACGAAGATCCGCTGCGTGCTGATGCAGCTCTGACCGGCATGGCTGAACCCGGCGGTCTTGATCTTCTCGGCGGCAACCTGCCAGTCGCCGTCCGGCTCGATGATCACCGGGGCGTTGTTGCCGAGTTCGAGTCCGACGCGCTTGCGCGGCGCCCGGGCACGAATTCCCCAGCCGACCGGCGGCGAACCAGTGAACGTGATCAGCGCAATTCCGGGATGGTCGACGATCGCGTTGCCGACGGTCGATCCCCCACCGGTGACAATGTGCAGGTATTCCGGCGGCAGGCCGCATTCGTCGATCAGCATCTCCGCCAGAACGATCGAGCTGAACGGTGTCTGCGAGGCCGGCTTCAACACGACGGGACACCCAGCAGCGATCGCCGGAGCCAGCTTGTGGACGACCAGGTTGAGCGGGAAGTTGAACGGACTGATGGCGCCGACGACGCCGATCGGCAGGCGCAGGGTGAACCCGAGCTTGCCCTCACCGGAGGGAATCGCATCCAGCGCGACCATCTCACCGCTCAACGTACGAGCCTCGGCAGCCGCGAACTGAAACGTGCCCACAGCCCGCTCGGCTTCCACACGTGCGGTCCGGATCGGCTTGGCCGCTTCACGGCAGATGATCTCGGCGAACTCGTCACGACGCGCCGTGAGGCGCACCGCAGCGAGATCGAGGATCTTCGCCCGCTGCCACTGCGGCATGGGTCCGGCGCGAAGAGCTGCCGTCGACATGACCACCGCGCGATCCACGTCCTCAGCGGTGCAGATCGGTACTCGGCCGATCAGTGCGTTGTCATACGGCGCGCGGACTTCGGTGGAGTCGGCCGTTGTGAACTGCTCACCGGCAAGTCGGATCGTCCTGACCTCAGATGTATCTGCCATGAGCAGAACGCTAGTGTTCGTTGATGCCGGTCCATCCGTTCCTCGACTGGCCGCACCCCATCGCCTTCGCCCACAGGGGCGGCGCCAGTGATGCACCCGAGAACACCATGGCTGCGTTCGAGTACGCCGTGAACCTCGGTTACAGATATGTCGAAACCGATGTCCAGGTCACGTCCGACGGCGTGCTGGCCGCGTTCCACGATTTCAACCTGAAGCGCACGTGCGGTGTCGACCGACGAGTCGGCGAGATGACCTGGGCCGAGGTCAGCACGGCACGCGTCGACGGCGTTGCGCCGATTCCGACCCTCGAAGAACTACTCGGGACATGGCCGGATCTGCGCGTCAACATCGATTGCAAAGCCGATGCTGCGGTCGACGCACTGGTCTCGGCATTGCGTCGCACCAATGCGCTCGACCGAGTCTGCGTCGGTGCGTTCAGCGACCTCCGCATCCGCCGCTTACGAAAGATCCTCGGACCCGAGCTCTGTTCGGCGCTCGGACCGGGCGGCGTGTCCCAACTGCGGTACGGAAGAATGAGCCGGACACGTGCCCGAACAGCGCAGGTTCCCGCCAGTGCCGGCCGGCTGCACGTGACAACGCGGGGTTTCGTCGAGCACGCTCACCGGATCGGCGTGAAGGTCCACGTCTGGACGATCGACGATGCAGCAGAGATCACTCGACTGCTGGACATGGGCGTCGACGGCATCATGACCGATCGTCCAACGGTGTTGCGCGACGTCCTCGAACAACGCGGGCAGTGGGTCTGAACACAGCTCGTCCCGTCAGGCGGGAAGCGCATACTGCGCGCGCAGGTCCTTCTTGAGCACCTTGCCGGTGGCGTTGCGGGGCAGTTCCTCGGTTCGGACGTCGATCGTCGCCGGAATCTTGAACATCGCCAGCTTGCCGGCCAAAAAAGCCTGCAACTCGTCCTGCGTCGTGGTGAAACCAGTCTTGACGTTGACGACAGCGGCGACCGACTCGCCGAGCCGCGCGTCCGGAAGGCCGAACACAGCGACGTCGGACACGGCCGGGTGTTCGAAGATCGCTGCTTCGATCTCGGCGCAATAGACGTTCTCTCCGCCGCGCAGGACCATGTCCTTGAGCCGGTCGACGACGTAGACGTACCCGTCCTCAGCCAGACGCGCGGCATCGCCGGTGTGGAACCAGCCGTCGGTGAAGGCTTCAGCAGTCTCGTTCGGCTTGTTCCAGTAGCCACGTACATTGTTCGGGCCGCTGACCCACAGTTCGCCGACCTGCCCGACCTCGAGATCGTTGCCATCCTCGTCGACGATGCGTACGTCGGTTCCGGGCATCGGCAATCCCACGCTGTCCTTGTGCGAGAAGTAGTCGGGTCCGGCGTTGGCGATCACCGCCGACGTCGTTTCGGTCAGGCCGTAGCCGTTGGCCGGCGAGACCTTGCCGGCGAAATCGTCCTCGATCTTGGCGATGCTGTCCGGAGGAACCGGCGAACCACCCTGCGAGATGCCCGACAGCGTCGACAAGTCTCGCGAGGCGGAATCGGGGTGTTCGAGCATCGCCCGCACGACGGTCGGAACACCCGCGATCGTGCTGACGCCTTCTCGCTCCACGATTGCCAGCGCGTCGGCTGCGTCGAACTTGAACTGGGTCACGATGCACCCGCCAGTGGCGGTCAACACACAGATACCTGTGACACCGGCAATGTGGAAGAACGGGAACAGCCACAGTGCCACGGCGCGAGTCGACGGTGCTGCCGACGTCGCCTCGGGTGGAGGCGGCGCCATCATCGCCAGGGCCACGCCACCGACCAAGGTGTTGAAGATGTTCGTGACGTGGTTGCGGTTGGAGCCGATCGCACCCTTGGGGAAGCCGGTGGTGCCAGAGGTGTAGAGGATCGTTGCGTCATCATCCGCCGCGATGGTTACCTCGGGCAGCGTTCCGGGATCGACGGAGCGAATCACGTCGGTCCATGTCGAGTGACCGTCCTCGACAGCGGTTGTGGACCGAGAAACGATCACGTTCGTGATCCCGCACCGCTCGAGGATCTCGCCGCGGACGCGCTCGTACCGCTCGCCGTCGGCGATGTACGCGGTGGCTTCCGAGTCGGTCAGCGCGTACTCACTCTCGACGCCGGTCCACCACGCATTCATGCTGACGACGATCGCACCGAGCGACTGCACCGCCCAGAAGGCGATCACCCACTCGGGATAGTTGCGCATCGCAATCGCCACACGATCGCCCTTGCCGATGCCACCGGCGACAAGCCGAGCGACGATTTGGCGGACCTGGGCATGGGCATCGCCGTAGCTGATCCGCTCGTCCTGATAGACGAGGTACGTCGCATCGCCTTGGCCCGCCGAGCCCAACCAGACGTCACGCAAACTCTGCGGCGCCTTCGTGAAAACCCGCAGCTCACGGCCGAGGACGAGCGCCGGCCCGATCTCGAACGGGCCGCCAGGACCGGTGAGGGTGGCGATGGCTTCAGCGCGCGTTGGCATCAGCGGACGGTACCCGAACCAGGAGCACGATGAGCGAGCCGAGCAGGAGCACACCTGCACCGGCCGCCGTCCACAGCGGTGCCTCGGTGATGGAGATCTGGTTCCGGTCAGGGACGGCATGGGCGACTGCCGCGCTGGGGATACCCGAGAACGCCGCAGCCACGACGCCGACTCCGGCGCCCACGAATCTCCAACCCCACCACGCTGCGACAACCCCCGATACGACGAGCAACGGCATCACGGGCCACAACCTGATCAGCAACCGGATGTGTGCGTTGTCGGCGATACGCAACAGGTGCACCAATCCGATCAGGTCATAGCTCGACCGCTCGATGGTGCCCGAACGCAACCACGGAACGAACGACGCCACGATCGCGAGCCCCGCACCGACCGTCATCACCGCTGGGCCGACGAAGCGCGTACGCACATCGGCAGCGTAGGTTGCGCTCATGTCCGGCACCGCACCACCGTTCGCATCCACCCGTGCCCCCGGCGCAATGGTCGCCTCGGCCGATCAACTGGCCACACAGGCTGGAATGTGGGCGCTGGCCAACGGCGGCAACGCTGTCGACGCGGCGATCGCGACCAACGCTGCGATCGCCGTGACGGCGCCACACCTGTGCGGAATGGGCGGGGACCTGTTCGCCCTCGTCCACGTCGACGGCAAGGTCCATGCTCTGAACTCCAGCGGCCGAGCCGGTTCCGGAAGCGACTCAGCAGCTCTGCGCGCAGAGGGGATGACGGAAATGCCGTTCCGCCACGACATCCGAACTGTGACGATGCCTGGTTGCGTCGGCGGCTGGCAGGCCCTCCACGATACCTTCGGCACACTGTCGATGAGCGACGTGCTGGCACCGGCGATCGAGCTCGCCGAAGGCGGCTTTCCAGCATCTCCCTTGCTCGTCGGGTCCGTGAACATGTTGGACGATCGGGGACGAGCGGCGATGCACGAACTCGTCGAACAGGCCCACCGCCCCGGCGACCTCGTCCGCCGGCCCGGCGCAGCTCGCGCCCTGCGCTCGATCGCCGAGCACGGCAGGGATGGTTTCTACCTCGGAGAGTTCGGACGGGGATTGCTCGAGCTCGGCAATGGACTGTACGACCACGAGGATCTGCGTGCCCTGCCCGAATGGGTCCAGCCACTTTCACGAGCCGCTTTCGGCAAGATCCTGCACACGATGCCGCCGAACTCGCAGGGCTACCTGACCATCGCCGCAGCAGCACTTGCCGATCGGCTCGGCCTGCCAGCGGATCCGAACGACCCGCAGTGGGCACATCTGCTGATCGAAGCGGCCACGGTCGCCGCACACGACCGGCCGCAGGTCCTTCACGACTCGGCCGATGGCAACGCTCTGGTGGACAGGATCGTCGCCGACATGGCATTGGTGAACCCCACCCGGGCATCGCGTCGGATGGCACCGACCTCGGACGGTGACACCACATACCTGTGCACGGTCGACAGAGCCAGGATGGGCGTCTCGTTGATCCAGTCCAATGCCGCCGGATTCGGTTCCGGTCTCGTCGAGCCGAACACGCAGATCAACCTCCACAACCGTGGCCTGGGTTTCTCGATCGAGCGGGGCCACCCCGCCGAACTGCTACCTGGCCGACGTCCGCCTCACACGCTCTCGCCGGCGATGGCCACGAACGCAGATGGCTCGCTCGCCGCCGCGTTCGGAACAATGGGCGGAGATGGACAGCCACAGATCCTGTTGCAGATCGCAGCACGGCTGTTCTTGCACGGTGAGGGTCCAGCGTCTGCCATCAGCGCCGGACGCTGGCTGCTTCACGGTCCGACGACCGGGTTCGACACCTGGACCGCAGCGGAAGGCCCGCACGTCATCGTCGAGGGTCACATCGCTGCGGAATGGGTCGATGGACTCGAACGACGCGGGCACGAGGTTCGAGTCGTCGCACCCTGGGACAGCGGGTTCGGACACGCGCACGCAATCATCGTCGAGCCCGGTGGCACGCTCGCCGGAGCGGCCGATCCTCGGGCGCGAATCGGGTCAGTCGCCGGACTGTAGAAGTAGGATCAGCCAATGCGCGTCGACTCCAACTTCTTCTGCACGGTTCCCATGCCAGACGCCGGCGACCCGCACGTCGGCCCCACCGAGCGCCGATACGGCAACGATGCCGTCATTGCCTGCTACGAGAACCTGATCGACTGGGCGCGGACCGCCGACGCCCTGAACTTCGACACGATGTGGCTGACCGAACACCATTTCCAGCACGAGGGCTACGAAGTCCTCCCGAATCTGATCCAGTTCGGGTTGCACCTGTCTCACCTGACGAGCAACCTGCGCTTCGGGCAGATGTTCAACGTCGTGCCTCAGTGGCATCCACTTCGCCTGGCCGAGGACTTCGCGCTCGCCGACATCCTCACGGGCGGCCGGATGGAGTTCGGGGTCGGTCGCGGCACGGTCCCGCGCGAAGCCTGGGCGCTCGGCACGGTCGTCGCCAGTGGCGACAACGCGATGAGTGCCGAGCACGACCGTGTCAATCGCCAGATCTTCGAGGAGTCGATCGAGATCATCAAAGCAGCGTGGTACAACGAGACGTTCTCGTACCGCGGTAAGCAGTTCATCCTTCCGCCCGACGATGTGCCCGACCGGGGCAACTATGTCGATCACCTCACGCTGATCCCCAGGCCGCGCCGCATCGTCGACATCTATCAGCCGGTGACGTCACCGGAGACGATCGAATACGTGCCACGAGCCGGGCACAAGGCCGTGTACTGGTTGCAGAATGCCGACAGTCAGAAGCAGAAGTGGGACCGTTTCGCGGCAATCCGCGACGAGATGGGGCAGCCGGTCGGTCCCGGCCAAGATCGCTGTCTGGTGCTCAACCTGCACGTCGCCGAAACGTACGAGAAGGCGCTCGTCAAGGGTCAGCCTGGTCAGGACGAGTTCAACAAGTTCCTGGCCCCGTACGGCCGCTTCAGCAGCTACCGCAATCCCGACGGGTCGAAGGTCGCCTTCGATCACTGCCCGACCGTCGAGGAGAGCAACGCCCAGAAGATCCAGATCGTCGGTTCGATCGACGATGCCGTCGACGCCATCGGATATTGGCGCGACCTGCTCGACCTGAAGCACATCTGCTTCTTCTTCGACTATCCGGGCCTGACGCGCGAGGACATGAACGAGCAGATGCACCTGGTCGCCGAGGAGGTCTTCCCGCGTCTCGGTGAGACCCTCGATCGTCGCCCGATCTCCGGCACACCGCTCGTCTGATGCTGCTGAGGTCGGCTCGACTTGCCGACGGGAGCATCGTCGACCTGCGCTTGACGGACGGAACGATCGGCGCGATCGGAGCCCGACTCGACCCGAACGACGACGAAGAGGTGGTGGACCTCGGCCAGCGCCTGTTGTTGACTGCCTTCGCCGAACCGCACGCCCATCTGGACAAGGCATTCCTGTCCGAGCGGATCCCGAATCCGACGGGCGATCTGATGGGCGCGATCATGGCGATGCGCGCCCACCGTCACCTGATCACCCTGGACGACACGATCGAGCGCGCCGAACGCGCCGTACGACTGTTGGTGGCCAATGGCACGACGACGATTCGCAGTCACGCCGACACGACACACGAGAACGGGCTGATGTCGGTGCACGCCCTGGCGGAAGTCAGAAGGCGTACGGCTGACATCTGTGAGCTGCAGATCGTCTCGTTGATCAGTTGGCCGGTCGTCGGCTCAGCGGGTGCGAGATCGCGCGAGCTGTTGCGCGAGGCCCTTGCAGCGGGCGCCGA
>JAYTOM010000259.1:0-1937 GCA_043747765.1 Actinomycetota bacterium | reverse complement strand
GGGCTGTGTACCGTGCTCACTGCCACGACCGGTGTCCGTGTCTGCGTTCGAATCCTTCGGCAGAGTTCGATGCTGCAGTCACCGAACTGGTCGAGGCCGAGAATCACCGTGTCGGGCATGCGGAGCTGAATTGCTTCGAACGCGGCAGCGACGGTGGACACGGTCCGGCACTCGATCGCGTCCTCCGACAACGCGGCCCGGATGTTGTCGAGGAGGTTCAGGTCCTCGTGGACGACAAGGACGAACTGCGAACTGATATCACGTGATGCTGGCAGACGACGCGGGCCGTTCGGGCGATGCGTCGGTGGTGTCCGTCGGTGAACGAAGATGTGAATGTGACCCCTGTTCGACAGCCGCGACGGCTGCGCGCCCTGTCCACCGGGAGCGGGACCGTTCTCGCCATCGTCGTCCCCCTCGGGTTCGTCCACGACAGCCTTTCGCTGGCGACACCGGCGCTGCTCCTCCTCGTGCCGATTGTGCTGGCGGCCGTAGTCGGTGGACGCTGGCCGTCGATCGTCGTCGCATTCTCTGCCGCACTGGCCTTCAACGTGATCTTCATACCGCCGGCTTTCACGCTGCAGATCCGACACCCCGAAGATGTCCTCGCATACGTGATTTTCATCGTCGTCGCCGCCGTTGTCGGCACGCTCGTGTCGCGCGAATCGGATCGCCGACGTGCAGCGGAAATGAGCGAGATCGAGATGGCGCGGATCAATCGTGAGCTGATCGAGGTCACGCGCGAACGAGAACGGTTGGCGACCGAAGCCCAGAGGGTCGCCGTGCTCGAGGCGGTTGGTCGACAACGGTCTGCACTGCTGCGATCCGTGTCCCACGACCTTCGGACCCCACTTGTCACGATCCGAGGGGTGTCGTCGGATCTTCGGTCGGGCGTGGTGTTCGATTCGGCGACTCGGAACGATCTGCTCGATCTCGTCATTTCCGAGGCCGAGCGCCTCGATCGCCTCGTCAGCAACCTGCTCAGCTTCAGTCGAATCGAATCCGGCACACTCGTCCCACAGGTCGAGGTCGTCGAATTCGATCAGATCGTCGACAGTTGCACCCTTCGGTTGCGTCGACTGTTCGACCAAGCCGCGCTCGACGTCGCACTCGAGGTGGCGCTCGATCCGGATCTGCCCCTGCTGCTCGTCGATCCCGGCTTGGTGGAGCAGGTCCTGACCAACCTGCTCGAGAACGCCGTGCGTCACGGAGGCGGCCGAGTGCGTCTCGCCGCCGACATTCGCGAACGCAACGCCGCTGGCGCCGCCTGGGTCACCGTGACCGTCGACGACGACGGTCACGGCGTCGGGGCAGTCGATCGACATCGGCTGTTCGAACCGTGGAATAGCGTCGGGCGCACCTCGTCATCCGGCGTCGGCCTGGCAATCTGCCGATCTTTCGTCGAGGCGCATGGCGGTAAAATCTCCGTCGATGACACTCCCCGTGGTGGCGCTCGATTCTCCTTCACCCTCCCCGCCTTCGTCGCCTTCGACGAACGTCCGTGAACTGCCCGTCATTCTCGTCGTAGAGGACGAACCCGCACCGATGAAGATGATGGAAACGAGCCTCACTGCCCGGCACTACCACGTCGTCGCTGCGACGACTGGGGCCGCTGCCTTAGAACGCGTCGCCGCCGACGAACCAGATGTCATGATCGTCGATCTGGGATTGCCGGACTTCGACGGCCTCGATCTCTGCCGCCACCTCCGGCTCTGGTCGAAGAGCCCGATCGTCGTGGTCACCGCCGACGGCAGCCAGGAACGGATGGTCCAGGCGCTCGACGAGTGCACCGACGACCATATCGTCAAGCCGTTCTCGATGGAGGAGTTGCTCGCGCGAGTTCGGGTGGCGTTACGTCATCGCAACCTACGCAGTCCTGCCGATGCGGCGCCGAGCATCGTGGTCGGCGCGTTGACGCTCGACGTGGAGGGGCACATTGC
>JAYTOM010000258.1:0-1651 GCA_043747765.1 Actinomycetota bacterium | reverse complement strand
GCGGCCTTCGCCGCCGACTCGTCGTGGAACATCTCGGACTCGTGGTTGTCGAAGGCGTGCCCGGCATTCTCGATGTTGAGCACGAAGCCCTGCCGACCGGCAATTGCGGCGCCGATCCGGTCCACTCCCTCCGTAGCGATGAATGCGTCGGTGTTCCCGAAGTGCAGCAGCGTCGGGCAGTGGACATCGTCGATCATGCCGAGCATGTCGGGGACACCGGATCCGTAGTAGCTGACGCAGACGGACGGTTCCGCAGCGGCGGCGACGCCCCAGGCGAGGGTGCCGCCGAGACAGAAGCCGAGCACGCCAGGTGCGCGTCGGACAACCCCCGGGTCACCAAACGCGCTCGACCCCAGATGAGCGAGGGCAGCTGCGCAATCGGCGATGGCCAGTGGAACGTCGAGCTGTTGCACCATCCCGAACGAGGCGTTCAGCCCCGCCTCGTCGTGATCGGCCGCCCAATGCGGGTGAAACCTCCAGAACACATCCGGCGCACCAACGACGTAACCGGCGGCCGCCAGCCGTTCGGCGACGGCACGAATATAGGTGCTGACGCCGAAGATCTCTTGGATCAGCAGAATCGAAGCGGTCCCCGGTCCGTCGGGGGTCCAGACGTGGAGATCCATGTTTGCGGCCTCGCCACATGCAATCGAATCGGTTCGCTGCGTCGTCACGGTACTCATCGTGCCACACGTTCCCAGCCGGTCTCGCCGTTAGCCTTCGCCGCTGTGTTGCTGGCCGATTTCGACTATGAGCTCGATCCGGGGCGGATCGCCCAGACACCTGCGTCACCACGCGACGCAGCCCTGCTGCTGATCGACCAGGGGCCAGCAGCGCCACTCCATCGGCGGTTCAGTGAGCTGACCAATTTTCTCGCACCTGGCGACCTGCTCGTCGTCAACGATTCGAAAGTGATTCCAGCGCGGTTACGACTGCACCGAGCCACCGGGGGAGCAGCCGAAGTGTTGTTGCTCGAACCGGTCGGTGCAGACCGCCGGGTCTGGGAAGCGCTGGTGCGTCCGGGAAAGAAGCTGCGGGTCGGTGAGCAGCTCCTCACCGGTGACGACGTCGCTCTCGTCGAGGTCGGTCGACGGACAAAATCGGGCGACACGTTCCACATCTCGATTCTCGGTGACCTCGAACCCCTCGAGATTCTCGCTCGGTACGGCGATATGCCCCTGCCCCCGTACATCGATGCGCCGATCACAGCACCGGGTGATTACCAGACGGTGTATGCGGATCAGCCCGGTTCCGCGGCAGCGCCGACAGCGGGACTGCACTTCACGCCGGAGCTGCTCGCCGAGATCGAAGGACGTGGCGTGGAGATCGCCCGGGTCGAACTCGTGGTGGGGTTGGACACGTTCCAGCCGATGAGCGTCGATGACCCGCTGGAACACAAGATCCACAGCGAGCGATATCAGGTCAGCGCGGCGACGCTCGATGCGTGCGGACGCGCAAAGCGGGTCGTCGCTGTGGGCACCACAGCGACACGGGCGCTCGAGTCGGCAGCGACATCGGGAATACTGGAGGGTCGGACGCGACTGTTCATCCATCGTGGCTACGACTGGAAACTGGTCGACCTGATGATCACCAACTTTCATCTTCCGAAGACGACGCTGCTGATGATGATCGATTCGTTCGTCGGGCCGCG
>JAYTOM010000257.1:0-8100 GCA_043747765.1 Actinomycetota bacterium | reverse complement strand
GCACCGGCATCCACGACGAGTTCGACATCAGCAAGCTGCGATACCACAAGGTGGTGCTGATGGCCGACGCCGATGTCGATGGCCAGCACATCCGCACCCTGCTGCTGACCTTGCTGTTCCGTTTCATGCGCCCCCTCATCGAGGCCGGTCACGTGTACCTCGGCCAACCGCCGCTGTACAAGATCAAGTGGAATGGCGGAGAAGTGATGTACGCCTACTCCGACCGGGAGCGCGACGGTCTGGTGAAGGCCGGCCAGGAAGCGGGGAAGAAGCTCCCGAAGACGGGTGAGGCGATTCAGCGCTTCAAGGGACTAGGGGAGATGAACGCCGAAGAGCTGTGGTCCACAACCATGGACCCGGCCACCCGGGTGCTGCTCCAGGTCACCTTGGACGACGCCGCCACCGCAGACGAGCTGTTCTCTGTGCTCATGGGAGAAGACGTCGAGGCCCGCCGCAACTTCATCCAGCGCAACGCCAAGGACGTCCGTTTCCTCGACGTCTGACCGCCGGTTGTTCCACGTGGAACACCACACTTGACCTGACCGAGAGGAAACCTTCGTGGTCGACACCCTGCCGCCGCCACCTCCGCACGACCGCGTGGAGATGGTGGGCATCGAGGTCGAGATGCAACGTTCCTACCTCGACTACGCCATGTCGGTCATCGTCGGGCGCGCCCTGCCGGACGTTCGGGACGGCCTCAAACCGGTCCACCGTCGGGTGCTCTACGCGATGTACGACGGGGGCTACCGCCCCGACCGCGGCTATTTCAAGTGCGCCCGGGTGGTCGGCGATGTGATGGCGAACTACCACCCGCACGGTGACTCGTCGATCTACGACGCCCTCGTGCGGCTGGCCCAACCGTGGTCGCTGCGCTATCCGATGATCGATGGCAACGGCAACTTCGGGTCGCCAGGAAACGACCCAGCGGCTGCCATGCGCTACACCGAGTGTCGACTGGCGCCACTCGCGATGGAGCTGCTGCGCGAGATCGACCAGGAGACGGTCGACTTCACCGCGAACTACGACGGGCGCTCCCAGGAGCCACTCGTCCTGCCCAGCCGGATCCCGAACCTGCTGGTCAACGGCAGCTCCGGCATCGCTGTCGGCATGGCCACCAACATCCCGCCGCACAACCTCGGCGAGGTCATCGACGCGACCATCCACCTGATCGATCATCCGGAGTCCACGCCAGACGACCTGATGCAGTTCGTCAAAGGCCCTGACTTCCCGACCGGCGGATCCATCCTCGGTCGGGCCGGCATCATCGATGCATACCGCACCGGACGCGGCAGCGTGAAGATGCGGGCCACAGCCAGCATCGAAGAGACCAAACGTGGCGGGTACGAGATCGTCGTCACGGAGTTGCCGTATCAGACGAGCTGCTCGTCCATCGCCGGCCGGATCCAGGAGCTCGTCGACGCCGGCGATCTCGATGGCATCTCCGATGTCAACGATGCCTCGGCCGGCGGGAAGACGAAGTTGGTCGTCTCGCTGAAGCGTGACGCCAACGCCAACGTCGTGCTCAACAACCTGTTCAAGCTGACCACACTGCAGACCAGCTTCGGCGTCAACATGGTGGCGCTCGTCGACGGTATTCCGCGCACAGTCAACCTGCTGACTGCGCTCGAGGGCTACGTCCGCCACCAGGTCGACGTCATCACCCGACGGAGTGAGTTCCGGCTGCGCAAGGCCAACGAGCGGGCCCACAAGGTCCAAGGCCGGATCAAGGCGCTCAACGTCATCGATCAGATCATCGCCCTGATCCGGGCCAGCGATGACACAGCCGCTGCACGTGACGGGCTGATGGCTGCACCGTTCGAGTTCTCCGAGATCCAGGCCGTCGACATCCTCGAGATGCAGCTCCGTCAGTTGACCCGACTCAGCCGGATCGACCTCGAGACAGAGCTGGCCGAGCTGCAGGAGCGCATCATCGAACTGCAGTCGATCCTCGACGATCCGGAGAAGCTGCGTGGTGTGATCAAGAGCGAGATGCTGGCGATCCGCGAAGAGTTCGCCACACCGCGCAAGTGCGCAATCACGCTCGACACGGGCGAGATGAGCATCGAGGACTTGGTCGACGACACCGAGTTGGTGATCGTGATGACCGAGGCCCAATACGTCAAGGCCGTGCCTGCCGCCAACTTCAAGACCCAGGGCCGAGGTGGTCGCGGTGTCAGCGGCGCCAAGTTGAAGACCGACGACCTGGTCCGCCATGTCATCTTCACCTCCTCGCACGCCTTTCTGCTGTTCTTCAGTAACCGCGGCAAGGTCTACCGGTTGCGTGCGCTGGAAATCCCCGAGCGCGAGCGCACAGCAAAGGGCATGCCCATCGTCAACCTGCTGCCGCTGCAGGCCGGTGAAACCATCCAGGCCATCATCGACACGCGTGACTTCGCCAGCGAGCGCTACCTGTTCTTCGCGACCAAGAAGGGCACGGTCAAAAAGACCGCGTTCAACGAGTACGACAGCAGTCGTCGTGACGGTCTGATCGCGATCAACCTCCGGGACGGCGACGAACTGGTGCGGGTCATCGAGACCAGCGGCAGTGACGACATCTTCATGGTCGGTCGTGGCGGCACGACCATCCGCTTCAGCGAGGACGAGGTGCGCCCGATGGGCCGCTCCGCCGGCGGGGTGCGTGGGATGAAGATGAAGGCCGGCGACGAACTGGTCAGTGTCGATGTCGCCCGTGATGAGACGGCGATCCTGATGATCACCGAGTCCGGCTACGGCAAGCGGACCCAGCTCGAGCGGTTCAATCGTCAGGGCCGTGGTGGCCAAGGCGTCATCGGCATCAAGCTGACGGGCCGCAAAGGCAAGGTCGTCGCAGCGTTCATGGTCGGCCTCGACGACGACATCGTCGCCGTCTCCAGCGGCGGCGTGATGATCCGGATGAACGTCCGCGACATCAGTTCGCAGGGACGCGACGCGACCGGCGTCCGGGTGATGAGCCTCGACGACGGTCAGACCGTTGCGTCGGTCGCCTTGATCCTGGCTGCCGAAGCCGAGTAGTTCGAACGATCGCCAATTGGGCGACAGGGGTTGTGGAACCCGGTGTCGATCCTGTTCCAGCGCATTGCTCACCCGTCGCTGGCTCATTGCCGGGCCAGCGACGACACAGCGTCGTTCCACCTTCAGCCGAGGAACAGGTGGAGGTCATTCCGTGCACGAGACGCCCAGCACGCCCAGCACAAACGATGTGGACGCCCGAGCCCGCCCATCCCCCCGGCCTCCGTCGTCTCGTGATCGCGGACAGGCGATCGCGCTGATCCTGATGTCGATCATGCTGATCGCGACCATCGCCCTGGCGATCTCTGCGGTCGCAACGAGACTGACGCAGCGAAGTCGAGCCCAGAATGCAGCAGACGCAGCGGCGTTGGCCGGTGTCGATGGTGGACGGGGATCCGCGTCGATGGTCGCTGGACGAAACGGGGCGGCACTGATCTCGTTCGAGAGCCATCGGGGGAGCAGTGGTGTAATCGTCACGGTCGAGGTGGCTGTCGGCGGCGAACATGCCATTGCCCGAGCATCCAGCGCGCCGTGAACAGGGCGTCCCCACCTCGGGCCGGATTGTCTCTACACTTTGGGCCGTGAGCTCTGACGATCGTGGTGACGAGCCCCAGGTCGCCAAGTCGCCGCCTCGGCAACGCCCGGGTCGTCCTGCGTCATCATCTCAACGCACCAAGAACGGTAGTGGAGGTACGAGCCGCGCTTCGAATCGCCCGGTGAGCGGTGCTGCGTCCACGACCGTCGCCGAACCAATTGATCCGGTGCTCGACGAAACCGTGCCGATCACCTTGCCGGTCGTGGCCGGCGCCGCTCAGAGCGCATCGTCAGAGGGTTCATCGTCGAACGGCAATCGCTCGAACGGCAATCGCTCGAACGAAGGCGGAAGCAGTCGATCGAGGAATGGCAACTCGGAAGTCAGTGCGACGAACGAGGCAAGCGGGACATTCCCCTCTGCCGAGGTTCTGACCGAACCACCGGGCACAGATTCGGCGAGCGTCGAATCACTGTCAAAGGTCGACCGTTCGGTGTCAGAGATCGAGTTGGCGGGATCGCCTGGTCCCGATCTGGTCGACATGTTCGAGGCGAGCAGGTCGCCGATCACCGGTCCGATTCTGGTTCAGCCAGGCGCCTCGGCCACCGGTCCCATCCCGGGTCCACCGTTTGTCGACGGAGTCCTCCTCGCCCAGGAATCGACCGTTCTCCAGCCGCGATTATTGATTCCGGAGCACCCGCCGTACGCAACTCCCCGTCCGTCCAACTTCGACGCGCGCCTCTTTCGCGCCGGACCGGTTCCCCTCGATCCAGCGCTCGATCCCGACCTTCCGCAGCGCCCGACACGGCTGAAGTCGGTGCATCTGCCGTCCGCCCGTCGGCGCGGCCGTCCGCGACTTCGCCGCGTCACGCGAATCGTCCGGCATGTCGACCCGTGGAGTGTGTTCAAGGTGGCGCTGTGCTTCAGTTTCGTGCTGTATGGCGTGTGCTTGACGGCCGGTGTGTTGCTGTGGAACGTGGCATACACGACGGGAACGATCGACAACATCCAGCGATTCTTCGAATCGTTCGGCTGGAACACCTTTCGATTCAAGGGCGGCGAACTGTTCCACAACGCCTGGATTGCTGGAGTCTTCTGTGCAATCGGCATGACCGGACTGATCGTTCTCGCCGCCACGCTGTTCAACCTGATCACCGACCTCGTCGGAGGGATCCGGGTGACGGTTCTCGAGGAAGAAGTCATCGAGCGGGATCCAGCACTGCGCAGTTCGTTCCTGCGTCGTCGCAGTCGGCACACCAGCAGCAGCGTTCCCCCACGCCCCGGTCAGGACGACCCCGGTGGGTTCCATGAGTTGGACCGGTTCGATCGAGATTCAGCCGATTCCAGTCGTCGTCACGGTTGAGGTTCGCCCGTCCGGCCCGATAACCTGCGGTGCCCAGAAGTCTGGGGCTATAGCTCAGTCGGTTAGAGCGCATCCCTGATAAGGATGAGGTCCACAGTTCGATTCTGTGTAGCCCCACTGTAAAGCACCTGGTCAGAGTCCCGAAAGGCCCCCGCAAGGGGGCCTTTGTCGTTCCCAGGTCCGCGTCAGGTCCGCGCGACTCAGAAATTTCTCTGAGCTGACCGAGCTTTGAGGATCCGATCGGTTCGCAACGCGTGCGTTGACGAGTTCCCGGTCCCGGTCCTTGGGAACCCGTTGTGCTGCGGGGTGCGGATTTTCGCCTCTGTATCCCTATGGCGGTCCTGTCGATTCGTCTGCCTGCTGGTGACGACAGTTCGAGCGGGAGACTCACAAGTTCCTGACACGTAGGGGTCGCCGGCCGACCAATCTGAGCGGCAGGCGGCATGAGGCTGCGCGAACCGCACAGAATGTCCACGCCGAACGACGGTCTCGCCGCTCTCTCCCACCCACACAGATCCTCGCATCCGCGCTCGTTCATCGGCAGTAGGGGACATGGGGTCAGTCGATCTCGACGGTGCGCCAGCTGATGTTCTCGGCGTCGAGGATCTCTGGCAGGACACCTCGGGCCGCTTCAATCGACAGCAGCATCGTGGCGTCGAGCACGAGTCCGGTTGCCGCGGCTTCGAGGTTCAAGAGGTTGAGGCGCGGGTGGCGCTCGGACAGCTCGGCCATCACCGGAACCATCGACCGCGGGTCGGGGAGACCGATGGTCTCGGGCAGCGACAGCAGGCTCCGTATCGCCGTCGCCTGATGAGGGGCATCAAGACCAAGAAACGGGCCCGAGAGGTGTCCCCCGGCTCCGCCGACGGCGGCACAGCAGGCCCGGTAGTACCAATACGTCGTGGTGTGGCGCTCGCCCTCCTCGTCGAGGCCGACGAGAAGGTCTTCGATGAGGAGCCGGTCATCGAGGATGATCGTGGGGACGGGGGCCACCTACTGATCGGCCAGGTCTGGGTCATCGATGCTGGCGAGGCCAGCCTCGTAGCGGTCTCGGAGCACGTGGCGGAGTTCGCGGCGTGCGGTCTGTATGCCGCCAGGGATGATCAGGGCGGCATCGCCGAGATCGATGATCCCTACTTCGCCGCCGTGTTCGATGCCCCACCGGCGGCGAAGCTCGGCAGGCAGATTGGTCTGGCCACGGTGGGACACCTTGGCCGTTGAGGTACCGGACATGCCTGCATTGTACTGAAGGCTCAACGACAAAGCGTCGCTTTGAGCACCAGTTGCCTGCAGAACCCCCACCCCAAATCGGCCTAGAGATACGTGCCGGTATGGGACGCAGAACAACGACGCAGAACTCGGCCCCGCGCTTGGTCGGCGAGCCGCACCGATCCTCGCTTCGGCTCGGCCGGTGGACCTGGGCAAAACGACGGTGCCCTTGCTCGGGAGTTAGCCGTCGATGCGCTGCAGCAGCACGACAGTCACCGTGTCGCCGGCGTTCTTGGCGATGGTCCTGCGGAGAGGTGCGGCGATCGGGAGTTTGTGCGTCCCGTCTCCGAGCGCCATGAACGAGCTCCGGAACGGGTGACCATCGACGGTGCCGATCACCTTGACGAGACCACGGGTTCCGAAGAACTCAGCTGAGTCCGACATCACCACATACGTCCAACCACCCTTGTTCGGGCTCTTCTGGAGCTGCGTAGTGAACTGCTTGTCGAGGTTGGCCACGTCGTCGTCTCCATTCGTCTGAGATAAACGTCCGACGCCAGCGACAGGCCCAACTCATCGGCGTCACCGAGATACGCAGGCAACGATCGATGCAGCACAGAACGCGCGCCCCGATTATCACCGGTCGGCCGCATCGCCACAAACACAGATCACCGGCATATATACGCCTATGGCTTCGGCGGCGCTGCTTGAAGCGAGCCGAAACCCTCGGGAAGTTCGAGCTCGAACCTCTCGCACAGCCGGCCTACGTCGTGGACGTCGATCGGACGTGCCGGATGGCCGGTGTGCCACCGAAGCGTCCACGCCGCAGCTTCGCAACGAACGTCGACGCCGTTGATGGCTCCCCGCCATCGAGAGCATCCGCCGGAAACGTCTCGCCAACCTGGAAGCCGCCATATCGGACGACTCGTCGCGGAGGCGCTCGTACGCGCGGAGATCGACGCGTCGATGCGCGCCGTCGTGCACGACGAAGTTCCACGGCCGATCGTTGCGCCATGGATATGGTCGACCCATACCGACCTGAGCGAGAACGACGATCACGTCCTCGAATTGTGTTGCCTCCAGCCAAAGATCCAGATCCGAATGGACTCGGGTTTGCGCGCCGAGCAACGCGTCTACTGCCCAGCCGCCGGACAGGCGCACATCGACTCCACCGTCACCGAATACAGTCAGCAGCTCGACAGCGGAGTCGGCATCCATCACATGGTCAAGCATCGGCTTCAACCTACTGAGTGGCTGCTTGTCGGAACTCGGGAGTTCACCACGGATACAGAACGCGCAACCAGATCGACGGCATCACGAAGGATGCCCGACGCGTATGACGGTGCGTCGGCGCTATCTCGTAGCTGGCGGTAGGGGGCCGACAGCGCAGCGCGTCCTATGGGGCGTCTCTTATCGGGTTCTCGTCGTCGCAGCGTGTGTCGACTGTGTGCCGGCTGGATCACGCCTTCAGGATCGAGAGGTCGGCCGTCGGGCGGATCCACCGACGCGCGAGTCTGCCCGGCGCGATTTCGCGCTGATCGTCCCGGGTCCTGGTATGTAGGGCTGGAAGTAGTCGTTGGCGGGTGCCCCGGCTTGGCTGAGCACGATCGTCCCAACAGAAACGCCGTCGATCTGCTCACGGATGATGTCAGCGTGGCCGGCGAGACGCGCGATCTCCTCGATCTGGTGAACGAGGTAAGTACAGGGCCATCGCTGGCCGGGCGTCGCAGATACCCCACCACGGTGAACGTGGTTCGATGGTCGGCGTCGGTCGGTTGCCGGGAATGTCCGTGGGCCGGTTACCGGAATTACCGCTCGATCACGGGACGGTCTCGAGTTGCTCCCGCGCACCCCTCTGCGATCCTCAGGCGATGCGTCCGTGTACACATCGGCTCTATTCGGACGACTCGTGCCTGCTCTGCTCGCTGAGGCACATTCAGTCTGCGGTGCAGCGTTCAAGGGTGCGTGCTCGGCTCGCCGGTCGGGC
>JAYTOM010000256.1:0-1849 GCA_043747765.1 Actinomycetota bacterium | reverse complement strand
CACCAAATCCGACAAACGACGATCCGACACAGGCTTCAACTGTCCAGCACGCGGCACACCACCAAACTACACCAACACCACCTTAACTTAAGGGTATTGCATTTAGCCCGGGGTTAGTGGTCGGCCAGTACCTGTGCCGCAGCTGCGCGAATCGCTGTTGCGGCGCGAGTGATGTCTGCCTCTGTGGTGCTCCAGTTGCTCACGGAGAGTCTCATCAGGCGCAGGCCGTGCCACGTCGTGGCGCCCATCCAGCACTCGCCGCTGCGTTGAACCGCGTCAACGACGCGATCGGTCGTGGCGTCGTCGTCGCCAAAACGGACCAGCACCTGGTTCAGCACGACATCGTTGACGACCTCGATTCCATCGACGGCAGATAGCAGCGATGCGAAGCGCACGGCGAGGTCGCAATTGCGATCGATCAGCTCGCGGATGCCACGGCGACCGAGTTCACATAGCGCGGCCCACGTCGCGAAGCCGCGGGCCCGGCGTGACGACTCGGGCACGAACTCGCCGGGGGACCGCAGGCCGACGTCGCCCTGACCGGTGAGGTAGGCAGCGGTGTAGGCCATCGCCGCAGAATGGGCGTCGGGGTGGTTGCAGAACACGTAGCCGCAGTCGTACGGCACGTTCAGCCACTTGTGCCCGTCGGTCGCCCATGAATCGGCGTCCTCAAGTCCGTCGACGAGATGGCGACGCGTCGGACTCGCTGCTGCCCACAGTCCAAACGCGCCATCAATGTGCACCCACGCGCCGTGGGTGCGCGAGACCGCGATCGCACCGCGCACATCGTCGAACGCGCCGCTGTTGACGTTGCCCGCCTGCAAGCACACGATCGTCGGACCGGCGGGAGCAGTGGCGAGCACGCGCCGCAGATCGGCAACATCGATCGCGCCTTGCGCGTCGGTGGCGACGGGCTCGATCGCCGCCTCACCGATGCCGAGCAGTCGCAGCGAGCGGTCGATCGTCGCATGCCGTTCACCGTTGACCACGATGCGAAGGCGAGGCGCACCGGAGAGACCCTCGCGCTCGACGTTCCACCCGTGCTCGGCGAGCACGTGGTGACGGGCCGAGGCAAGAGCGGTGGTGTTTGCAGCTTGGCCTCCGGTGACGAAGCCGAACGTCGCGGTCGACGGGATGCCGAACAGCTCACGCAACCACTGCCCGGCGACATCCTCCACCACCGCTGCGGCGGGGGACGAGACAGCGTTGAAGCCGACCTGGTCCCATCCACTCGTGAGCATGTCGGCAGCCGTTGCCGCCGGCAGCGCGCCACCGACGACGAACCCGAAGAAGCGCGGCCCCGCCGTGGCGACGAGTAACGGCTCGACTGCCATCGCGAGGCGGGCGATCACATCAGACGTCGGCGTTGGTTCGTCGGGCAGCGAGCCGAGCAGCGCTCGGGACGCCTTCGGCAGACCGATAGGAAACACCGAGCGCTCTGTAGTGCTCTCGCGGTAGGCAACCACCCGATCGACGACGTCTGTCAACACGCTGCGTAGATCATCCATGCTCGAAGGTTCGCACACAGCGATCCAGCCGGCGAGCCTGTGCAACCTGCGACAGGCCTCGCCTAGATGATTGGCTCCAAGGCATTCAGTGGTCGTAGGCGATGAGTGAGCGTGCTGGGCCGGATCGGTTGCTGGTTTCGTTGTGCCAGATGGTGGCGGTGAGGGCGAGGATTCGTTGGAGGACGCGTGTGCAGACCCCTTGGGGTTTGCGTTCGCCGTGGCGTTCGAGGTCGAGTTGTGCTTTGAAGGTCTGGTTGACGGACTCGATGATTTGTCGGAACGGTTTCAGGAATTGTTGTCCGGTTCGGATGGTCTTTTCGGACTTGAGTGATGGTCTGATG
>JAYTOM010000255.1:0-6946 GCA_043747765.1 Actinomycetota bacterium | reverse complement strand
GAACAGTGGAGACGGCGTTGGCATCGATCGCAGGCAAGCCCGGGCCCGACGATCACCGCACGTACGGCCAACGCCTCGCCGATGCGTTGGTGCAATTATGTGACGCGTATACGCGTGGTGAGGTCAGAGGTGGTCGTTCGAATCTGCCAACCCTGTTGGTGGTGATCGGTGTCGACGACTTGAACGGCGCGACGAACGGTCCGGGGTACACGTCACGCGGTGACGTCATCTCGGCCGAAGCCGTTCGACGTCTGGTGTGGAACGCGGACATCGCCCGAATCCTGATGAACGACTCCGTTCCACTCGATCTCGGCCGGGCACAACGCCTGGCCAGCAACGACCAATGGCGCGCCCTCGCCGTACGCGACGGCGGCTGCAGGATGGCCGATTGTCATATCCCGGCCGAATGGTGTCAGGTCGACCACATTCAGGAATGGGATGCCGAACACGGACCCACCGACGTGGACCTCTTGGTGTTGTGGTGCACGTTCCATCACAGCTTCCGACACCGCAAAGACGTCGCCCTGATCGGCGATGCAAACGACCTCTCGATGCAATTGCCCGGCGGCACGATCATCGCCCTCCCACCACGAGGGCCAACCCACCGCCACAGAACCAAACCGAAACCAACATCGAACGGTCCGACTCCGACGCCCGCCGGTCGACCAGCCACCGAGGACGGACCTGGACGACCGGGCGGACCGGGACGACCGGGCGGACCGGGCGGCCAACCCGATCTGTTCGCAAGCCCGGCCGCCGCGTGAGCGACCGCCCAGCTACCGAATGTCCAGGTACCGAACGACAGGCCACACGACCACACGGCCACACGACCACACGACCACACGAACACATGGGAGTTCACCTGATGAGCAGTACGCGCACCACACTTTCGATCAGCGCAGTTCGAACGCGGCCGAGCGCTCGCGACTTCGTCGCCGCACGGCGTGACCATCCGGCGAACGGGGCGATTGCGCACCGGTACGAAGAACCTCGATCACCGGGGCGGGTTGATCCCACTTCGGCGGCGCGTTTTGTACAGTGTCATCCGTCGGCGGCGCAGTTGCCGGAAGCAGGTTTGACCCACGATGACCACCCTCCAACGACGATCGTGCCTGGCGGCCGTGTGCCTCAGCGCGGCGGCACTTCTGGGCGCGCTGGCCGCTTGCTCGTCTGACAAGGCCTCGACGGCGATGACCACTGCCGACGGGGCGACCACCACGACGTTGCTCGATCCTTCCGGTGCCACGTCGACCGTGCCATTGACGACGTCCACGCTCGTCGCAACGACGACGCTCACCGATACCAACGCGAACTCGATCGCCGACTGTGTCACGTACATTCCGATCGGGGCTGTGCTGGCCGACAAGGAGGCAACGAACCTCTGGGACATCGTCGGTCGCGATGTGACCAAGCTCGATGACCTGTGCACCAAGTTCCTTTCGACGTCACCGGGAACCATTGCGTCGCTGTCGTTGAAGCTGGTTGCGTATGCACAGAGCCAGACGACGGTCCCTGGTGATCCCGCAGCGACCATTGCGAATGCCGGGACGGGCGCCACCGTGGCAGCGCCCACCACGGTCGCGGCGGCGGCGGCGGCCATGCCGAATCTGCTGTGCACCAATCTGGCCGATGCCGAGGGCCTCGTGCAGTCGTTGATCAGCAAGCCGCCGAGCACGTTCGACACGAGCGGTTCACGGCGAACTCAGGACGTGCCAGCGCAATGGATCGTGGTCAGCCAGGTACCGGACGTGGGCAGCCCGCTCACCGGGCCACCGCAACTCGGCGTCGTCAAGGTCGCCGAACCATCAGTCTGCTCGGCTGCGAACTCAGGCGGCTGAGCGGATCAGGCACCAGCAGCGACGGACCGGATCACGCACCGGATGCGGCGGTGATCGCTCTGGCCGCACTGTGATGACCGAGCATCGTCGCCGCGACCGGGGTCGAGTCGGCTGCCAGCGCGACCAGTAACCCGGCTGCGAATGCGTCGCCGGCCCCCGTGGTGTCACGTACGTTGTCGAGTCGCAGCGCAGGAACCTCCGTTGGTTCGTGCCCGGCCTGGATCACGATCGCCGGATCGCCGCCGCGCTTGACCACAGTCAGCCGAGCGCCGAAGTTCGACGGATCAATCTCGTCACCGAGCGCCTCAGCCTCCATTGCGTTGCACAACAACACCGTTGGTCGTAGTGTCGCAAACAACTCGAGCAGATGGTCCGCGCCGAAGTCGTTGATCATCGAGGCCGACGAGGCATCGATCGAAACGGTGATACCCCGCTCGTGGGCCCACGCGATCAACGTCGCTGTCGTCCGCGCCAGCGGCTCGCCCATCAGGGAGTAGACCGGAACGTGCAGGGTGCTCAGACCGTCCAACCACGACCGATCCGGATGATCGAGGAATGTGCAGGCCCCGCGGTCGGTCAGCATCGTTCGTTCGCCGAGATGATCGAGCAGAACCACGATCGTGCCAGTCGTCCCGCTGCGCCGCACCACGACGTCGACACCATCGCTGCGCAATTCGCCCAGCAGCGAGGTACCGACCGCGTCGTCGCCCACCTGGCCGATGAACCGAGCCGGGTGTCCGGCGCGGGCAACACTGACCGCCATGTTCGCGGCGCTGCCGCCACGACGGCGCACCACGTGGGCGGCCGTGTCACTCGCCTCGTTGATCGGCGCCCCGAGCCGGACCACGATGTCCTCGACCAGGTCGCCGATCGTTCCGATCATCGTTCGACCATCCACATTCCGACGACCGTAGCGGTTGTTCGCGGCGCCCGGTCGTGCGTGTGCAAGAGTTCGGAACGTGGATCTCCGCCAGTGGATTGCCAATGATCACGCAAGTGTCAAAACCCGGTTCGAGAACGCGATCGTCGCTCACGTTCCACTCGATCAGTGGACGACCAGCGGCGACAGCGCTGCGCCGTCGCCGTCGATTGCGTGGCTGTTGTTCCACGCGACGTATCACCAGGACCTGGCCCTGAACACGGCCGTTCGCGACCGGCAATCAATGCTGGTCGACCACCGATCGGCGCTCGGCATCGCACACCTGCCGGCAACCGCTGGGCTGACCGAGGCCGAAGATCGCACGGTCACAGAGGCTCTCGGTCTCGATGCGTTACGCGCCTACGCCGACGCCGTGCACACGGCAACGGCCGGATGGATCGACTCGATGAGCAGTATGGCGCTCGACTCGATTCCCTCAGCCAGTTGGCGACTGGAACACCTCGCCGGGATTCCCGCAGCAGGTGAACTGCAGTGGCTCCATGCGATGTGGAACGACAAGCCAACCGCCTGGTTCGTGCAATGGGAGTGCGTTGGCCACGGACACACACACGTGGGTGAGATGACCGGCATCCGCAATCGCCTCGGGTACAGCCCTCACTGATGACCCGTGCCCGTCAGGCCTCGACGATCGGCTCGGCCTTCCCCCGGGCCCTCGACCGGACCTTCGGACCAGTGGACGAAGCAGTCGCCGTCCGCTTGCCAGAATCCGGGTCAGCATCGATGCCAGGAACTGATTGTCGGCCGCCGGTCGGCACGATTGCCTTCGACTTGGCCGGCCGATTTCCGCCGAGGGGAAGCACGCGCAGGAGATGGTGCCAACGGCAGTTCACGCAGGCCTCTACCACGTAGGCATCGAGATCATCGTCACGCCCGTCGAACTGGGCGAGATCTTTTTTGGTGGTCACGCATCGACCGTGTGAGGGAAGTCGGGGGCCGAAAACGTAGGTGACGAGCGTCAGGTTGACCTCGGCGCAGATCGGGCAGACCACGCTGCTCGGGGTTCCCACATTGCGTGCGGCGCGGATCAACTCCGGGTGGGCATCGCACAACTGCTCACGACGCAGACGTCCTCTGCGGTACTCGTTGATGAGCGCGCGGCGTTCGAGACGGTGATCGACGACGGCACGACCATTGGCACCGCTGCCGCTTCGAAACGTTTCGACGGAGAACAACATGACTCGCTCAGGTTATCGACCGTCGACGACCGGAGTCGGCCGCGCCAGGCCGTACAGCCGTCACAGCCTGCGCTCCCCGCCTGCGCGCCGCTGTGTCACGCAGTTCGTTGCATCCACACGAACCGGTGGTGTACGCGGCACACTGGGAGGCTGTGGCATCAGTCGTACGTTATGGATCATCGGTCGCCGACGAGAGCGAACTGCGACTCTGCGGCGACGTCACCGGTAAACGGATCATCGAGCTCGGCATCAGTGCTCCGAGCAATGCCGTTGCGCTGGCATCGGCCGGTGCTCGAGCCCTCGCAGTCGATCCGTCGGCCGACCGGATCACACTGCTCCGGCGCCAGGCCGAGGCCGCCGAGGTGACGGTGCAGTGTCATCAGAGCGATGTCGCCGATCTTGGCTTCGCAACCAGTGGTTCGGTGGATCTCGTCGTTGCGTCGCACACGTTGGCCGACGTCGATGACCTGTCCCGTCTGTTGCGCCAGATCCATCGTGTCCTCAAACCCGACGCCGCATTCATCATGGCCGAGCAGCATCCTATCGCAGCGATGCTGACTGCCTCGAACGCGCAACAGCCCGGTCCGCAGACTGGCGCGCAGGCCGGCCAGCCCGGCCAGGTGGTGCAGCGGCCGTACGGGTCACCGGCACGCTCGATCAGCGACGTGTTCATGGCGATGCAGCGCACCAACTTCCGGATCGACGTGATGCACGAGTTGATGCCGATCAACAACCGCAGCGCACTGGCTCCCCTCGTCCTCGTGATCAGGGCTCGCAAGCTCGGAGTCTGATCGCTCGTCCGAATCGCCGGACTCGGCCAATCGACCGCGCTGTGGGCGGGCCGCTACTGGTTCTGCCACCACTCGTCGAGGCGCCTGCGTACGGCCTCCTCGCCGATCAGGCCTTCTTCCAGACGGACCTCGAGCAGGAACTTCATCGCTTTGCCGACCGCTGGACCGGGAGCAAGCCCGAGGTGCTGCATGACCTCACCGCCGTCCAGCTCCGGACGGATCGCCTTCAGCTCTTCCTGTTCCGTCAGCACGATGATCCGCTCTTCCAGGTCGTCCATGCGACGACTGAGCATCGCCGCCTTCTTTTCGTTGCGCGTCGTGCAGTCGCAACGGGTCAACACGTTCAGCTCACGGAGCAGTGGACCGGCGTCGTTGACGTAGCGACGTACCGCTGAATCGGTCCAGCCGGATTCATACCCGTGGAAACGCAGGTGCAGGTGCACGAGTTCGGTGATCGCGTCGACGTCGTCGTTGCTGTATCGCAGCGCCTGCAGACGGGCGCGTGTCATTCGCGCGCCGACGACTTCGTGGTGATAGAAGGTGACACCCTTGCCCTTCAGAAATCCGCGGGTCTTGGGCTTACCGACGTCGTGCATGAGCGCGGCGAGTCGGGTGCGGCGAAAATCCCAATCACCCGGGATGTCGCGCGTGACGTTCTCGACGACGGCGATCGTATGGGTCAAGACGTCTTTGTGTCGATGAATCGGATCCTGCTCGAGGCGCATGTTCGACAGTTCCGGCAAGAACTCATCGGCGAGCCCGGTGTCGACGAGGAAGAACAGACCGGCGGCCGGATGCTCGACCGTGATCAACTTGTCGAGCTCGGCTCGGATCCGCTCGGCCGAGACGATCTGCAGGCGGGCGTGCATCAATGTGACGGCCTCGACAAGTTCGGCCACGGGCTCCAACTGGTAGCCGGCGAGGAACCGGGCAGCGCGCAGCATCCGCAACGGATCGTCGCTGAAACTGATTTCCGGGGCGAGCGGCGTGCGCAGGACATGCGTCACCAGATCGGCGGCACCGCCGAACGGATCGACCAACGTCGGCATGTCGCTGGTGAGCTCCAGTGCCATTGCATTGACCGTGAAATCGCGTCGCGAGAGATCCATCTCGATCTCGTCGGAGAACGTCACGTCGGGCTTCCGCGAGTCGTCTTGGTAGACCTCGGCACGGTGCGTCGTGATCTCGTAGATCCGGTCACCTTTCTTGGCGCCGATCGTGCCGAACCGCTCGCCCTGGGTCCAGATCGCATCGGCCCAACCCAGCAGGCAAGCTTTGATCTCGGCCGGTCGGGCGTCGGTCGTGGCGTCGAAGTCCTGCTCACCATCGGCATTGACCTTGTTGATCAACAGATCTCGTACGGTTCCCCCGACGAGGTAGAGGCGCTTGCCGGCCGCGCTGAACCGGTCGGTCAACGGCTGCAGCTCGTCCAGCACCGGAGCGAATCGTTCGGGAATCATGGCCGTCACAGGCTACGGCTCAGAGTTCGAGCTGGTCCCAGAAGTCACGGCAGGCATCGACGTGATCAGCGCCCGGCCCACCGCTCGTCGGCATCTCCAGCAGGACCGTCCGGTCCTCGAGCGCACCCAACGCAGCAGCAGTGCATGTCCGCAGCGCGTCGAGGTCGTATCCACCCTCGAGCATCACCAGGCAACGACCCTTCGGCACGAGCAGGATCGCTCGCGCGGTGAGCAACGAGAAATCGCCGGCAGAGAGGCCGAGTTCGGTGATCGGGTCGTCGCGATGGCCATCGAATCCGGCCGAGATGATCAGCCAAGTCGGGTCGAAGTCGGCGGCACGGCGGGCGATGATCTCGTCGAACGCGCGGAGGTAATGCTCGCCGGTCGCTTCGGGCGGCATCGGCAGGTTCATCGTGAAACCGCGTCCCGCGCCGATTCCGACCTCGTTCGCTGCGCCGGTTCCCGGATACAGCGGCCACTGATGCAGTGACACGAACAGCACACGCGGGTCGTCCACGAACACCGCCTGCGTGCCGTTGCCGTGATGAGCGTCGTAGTCGAGGATCATCACCCGCTCACCCTCGTCAGCCAATGCCATTGCCGAGACGGCGACGTTGGATATCAGACAGAAACCCATCGACTCGGTGCGTGTCGCGTGGTGCCCGGGTGGTCGGACCGCACAGAAGGCGGCATCGGCCCCGCCTCGCTGCAGCGCGCCAACGGCCGTCAAGCCGGCCCCGGC
>JAYTOM010000254.1:0-1687 GCA_043747765.1 Actinomycetota bacterium | reverse complement strand
CTGCGAGGTGTACGTGCCCCGGTGCATCTCGAAGTACAACTCGCCGACCCATGTCGACGCATCGGGATAGTCGGCCTGTGCCGCAGCGAAGAAGTCTGCGGGGGAATCGATGCTGATCGTCGGCAGGCCCTCGAGGTCGCGCATCCGTTTGTAACGCTCCATCATCTCTCGCGTCGGACCGCCGCCACCGTTGCCGTACCCGAACGGTGCCATCGACATCGAGCCACCGCCGTGGTCGGCGTAGTTTCGTTCGGCGTACGCGAGTTGTGCGGGCTGCATGGAAACGTTGTAGGTGTCGATGGGTGGGAAATGGGTGAACATCTTCGTTCCGTCGATGCCCTGCCACCAGAACGTGTGATGCGGCATCCGGTTCTGCTTGTTCCAACTCAGCTTCTGGGTCAGGAAGGTCTGCGCTCCGCCGAGTCGGAAGATCTGCGGAAGGCTGGCGGGATATCCGAACACGTCGGGGATCCAGACCTCCGTGCAGGTTGCCCCATAGTGCTCTTCGAAGAACCGCTGACCATGCAGGAACTGGCGAGCCAACGACTCGCCGGACGGCAGGTTGGTGTCCGCTTCCACCCACATCCCGCCGACGGGGATGAAGCGCCCGGCGGCTGCCTGCTCCTGCATCGCCGCGAAGATCGACGGATAACGATCACGCATCCACTCGTGCTGTTGAGCTTGGCTGCAGACGAATTTGAGCTCGGGCTCGCGCGTCATCAGGTCGAGCACATTGCTGAATGTGCGCGCACACTTGCGGACGGTCTCGCGCAGTGGCCACATCCAGGCCGTGTCGATGTGGGCATGCCCGATTGCGCTGATGTGATGAGCGCTCGCGACGGCGGGCCGAGACAGGACGTCGACGAGTTCGGCTCGTGCGGCAGCCGAAGTCGACGCGATGTCGTCGAAGTCGAGCGCGTCGAGTGCACGGCCGATGGCCACGGTGATCTGCGGCCGACGCGGCTGGTCGAGCGGAAGCTGCTCGATCAGATCACCGAGCACGTCGAGGTCGTGGACGAGTGCGACCACATCGGGCCGATAGACGGTCAGCTCGGCGCGCTTGAGTGCATACAGCAATGTGTCCGGCAAGGTCGACGGATCGCCGAGTGGCGTTGGCGCGTAGGTCGGCCCCCCGATCATCGGGTTCGCTGCCGCCTCGACCAGGAACTCGAACTCCTCGCCGCCTGTGGCACTCGCCAACAGCGGAATGGCATGGTTCAACGGGTTGAGTGCGCGAAGTGGTCCGTCGGGACCCCAGACCAGCCCCTCTGACTGGAATCCGGGAGCCAGACCGAAGCCGAGGTCGATCCGCGCCTCGACGGTTTCACCTCGCCAGGCCTGGGGAACTTTCCCGACGAAGTGGAACCATGTCGTGCTCCACGCTGTGCCGTACGGGCTGCCGATGATGAACGGTTCGAATGCGTTGTCGGCCATCGCCAGTAACGCGTCGTCGAACGAGATCGGCTCTCCTGGTGCGCTGTAGGCGCGCACGGTGAACGGCGCGATGGCGCCATAGCGGGCGGGCCGGATGCGTTCGCGGAGGTACCGCTCGAGACGCTTCTCGGTGATCAGGTGACGGTCGTGCACGGCGGCGGGGTCCTTGTCTCAGCTGACAGCGACGTGACATGCGACCCGCATCATCTGGTCGACGCCGGCGCGTAGTTGCTCGTCGCTGATTCGTTCACTG
>JAYTOM010000253.1:0-2963 GCA_043747765.1 Actinomycetota bacterium | reverse complement strand
CCCAACTGGAGGCTCGGAGTCGATCCTCGATTCGTGGGACCTCGAGACCGACGAGATGCGCTCGGTCGTGCTGGCAAAGACGGCGAGCCGTCAGGTCCTCGGAGTGATGAACGAGTTCGATCGCCAACACGATCGTCAAGGACGATGGCTACGCACCGCATGATCAGACTCGCACTTCGGGTGACCTTGGTTCGAAAGATTGCTCGGTTGGGCGGGGCCGGGTCGTGTGCTCGTGGAAACGGTGAGAACCAGCAGTCGTCAGGTGGCGAGTGTGAGGGGTCCGAAAACGTCGATGATTTGGTGGCCGGCGTCGAGTGGGTGGCGGAGAGGCTGGTCGAGGCGGACTTCGTAGACGTTGTGGCGGCCGCTTTTGGAGAGCTCGACGTAGCCGGCTTGGACGAGGTCGTGGACGATGCTGTGAGCGGCGCGTTCGCCGATGCCGACCTTTCGGGCGATCTCGGCCAGGCGAACTTCGGGATCTTGGGCGATGCAGATCAGAACGTGGGCGTGGTTGGTCAGAAACGTCCACGGGGGCACCTTGGCCGGCTGTTCGGCGAATCGACTGACCATGCCCCCAATGTACAGGACCTGCAATATGAGGCACGGCCTTCTTGACATGATCAACAAAACATGTTCTACTTAACATGAATCGTCGAACAGGAGAAATTGTGTTGGTTCAGGAAGCGTGCATCGAGATCGATTCGGAGGCCGCTAGCGACGATGTTGCTGCGTTGCTCCGGTTGCTCACGTCGGGGGGGCCGTTCGTGGTGTCGTCGGTCCAAACGGTCGGGGCCGGACGGCACTGCTGCCGGTTCGGTCTGGTCCGCCCGGATCTCGCGGTTGGCTATCGGAGCCTGATCGAGCTGCAACATCGGGTCGACCGTGAGTTCGACATTGTCAGCGTCGACCACCTGTCGACCCACTTCTCGAACAAGGATCTGGTGCTCTCATGACCGCCTCGACCCGTCGGACCGTGACGGTGATCCCCGGTGACGGGATCGGTCCGGAATGTGTCAACGCGGCGATCGACATCGTCAACGCGGTCGGTGTCGACATCGACTGGGAGGAGCATCACGCCGGTGAGCGGATCTTCGAAGCCGGTGTTGCGTCTGGGGTCCCGGAGGACACGATCGAGTCGATCAACCGGACCCGCGTTGTGCTCAAGGGACCGCTCGGCACTCCGGTCGGTTACGGCGAGAAGTCGGCCAACGTCACCCTGCGGAAGCTGTTCGAGACATACGGCAACATTCGCCCGGTGCGCGAGTTGCCCGGTGTCACGACCCGATACAGCGGCAGTGGGATCGACCTCGTCGTGGTCCGCGAGAACGTGGAGGACTTGTATGCAGGGATCGAGCACATGCAGACCCCTGGTGTCGCGCAGTGCTTGAAGCTGATCTCGAGGAAGGGCTGCGACAAGATCGTGCGGCTGGCGTTCGAGTTCGCTCGCAGCGAGGGCCGCCACTCGGTCGCATGTGCGACCAAGTCGAACATCATGAAGCTCACCGAGGGCGAGATGAAGCGGTCGTTCGAACGGATCGCCCCCGAGTATCCGGAGATCGACGCTTGGCACGTCATCATCGACAACTGCGCACACCAACTGGTGAAGAAACCCGAGCAGTTCGACGTGATCGTGACGACCAACATGAACGGCGACATCCTCTCCGACCTCACCTCGGCTCTCGTCGGCGGTCTCGGGTTCGCTCCGTCGGCGAACCTCGGCAGTGACGTAGCAATCTTCGAAGCAGTGCACGGCTCAGCCCCGAAATACGCCGGGCGTAACGTGATCAATCCCTCTGCAGTGGTGTTGTCGGCGGTGATGATGCTCAAGTACATCGGCGAGTTCGACGCAGCAGAGACTGTCGAACACGCTGTGCTCTCGACGCTGCAACAGGGCACCCTGACCGGTGACGTGGTCGGCTACGACCACGGTGTGTCGACCAGCGACTACACGAAGGCCATCATCGGAAATCTTGGTGCTCGTGTCGACGGCTACACCGTGCGGCGTTCCCAGCCGATCCAGATCCCGCCCGCACCGCGCGACCCCGTGACCGTTCGACCGGCAGCTCGAGAGGTCGTCGGGACCGACATCTTCGTCGAGACCGGTCTGTACCCCGAGCAGATCGGCCCGGTGCTTGAACGTCTCGCAGAGGGCAGCGCGTTGAAGCTGAAGATGGTCTCCAACCGCGGGACCAAGGTCTACCCGGACGGCAACCGCAACATCGACGTCATCGATGACTACCGTTGCCGGTTCATCCGTCGCGCCGACCAGCCCCTTGCCCTGGCCGAGGTCCGTGACCTGATCGGGCGCATTGAGGCCGAGCTCGTCTGGCACCACGTCGAGCTCCTCCAACACTTCGATGGCCAACCGGGCTTCACCAAAGCCCAGGGCGAAGACTGACCTCATGTCGGACGCGACCGAGCGGGAGTTGATCGACCGACCTGATCGTGGTCAGGCCGCAGTGATGCATCGCTATCACGGCCGTCGCGCCGTGCTCAGCACCAAGCACCACAAACTTGCGCTGATCGGGCCCAACTTGCAGCGACACGTCGGGTTGGTCGTCGATGCGGTCCCGGTCGACACCGACCGGTTGGGCACGTTCACCGGTGACAAAGCGAGAAGCGGTTCGGCGTGGGAGACGGCGGTTGCCAAAGCCCGAATCGGCATGCACGAGGCGCGCTGCGCCATCGGGATTGCCTCCGAAGGCAGCATCGGCCCACACCCGAACGCACCGTTCATCAATGTTGCCATCGAACTCGTCGTCCTCGTCGACGACGAACTCGACATCGTCATCGGTGAAACCGAAACCGGCTTCGACATCGTCACTGTTTCCGCTGACATCGCCCTCGACGACAACATCGAGATCCTGCTCCAGCACGGACGGTTTCCGGCGCACGCAATGACGGTGCGGCCGGCCGTCGGCGTTCTCCAGCCGATCTACAAGGGAATTCGAACGCGTCGCGAA
>JAYTOM010000252.1:0-13102 GCA_043747765.1 Actinomycetota bacterium | reverse complement strand
GTGTTCATCGAAGAACACAGCGATGTCGCCGGACCGAGGCCGCCGCATGGTGCGACATGGAGAGCGGTGTTGCCGCTGCAGTTCCCGGCTTCACTGTGTCGAACTCCGGCCTGACCGTCACGATGCGTGCTCGGGACGGACGCTCGGCTGGTCGCTCGGCGATTACGTGCGCGCCGAGCTGTACGTCGACGCCTTCCTTTGACATACAGCTCGGCGCCCATGCGGCCGCCGGCGTCTGGTGACCGGGTGATCTTCCGCTCCGCGGGACCCGATACACCTCGCGGGAGCACGGTCGACGTTGCTGCCGGTTCCGGATACCGCAATCGGTCAGCTTCTGCATCGCGCTCGCTGTGAGCGACATGGGCATGGCGCCAGATGAGGCGCTGTTCGCGGCAACTGTCGGCGGCGCTGCCGCGCTTCGCCGGGATGGATGTCCTCAGGCTCGGCGTGGGCAATCCGCCGAGCTCGTCGTGCTTGACGCACCGAATCACCTGCGCCCGATCTGTCGCCCGGGTGTTTCCCCCGATCCACCACGTCCACTGGTCGTTATGACCTGAACGTCACGAGCCGGACGTCACCAGACGGATATCACCAGACGGATATCACCAGACGGGAAACTTGGCCTTGTCCGGCAATCCGGAGCGGACCGTGATCGCTTCGCCGCGCTGCTGGGCGTCGGCCCACAAACGGTCCTCGTCGATCGTCGTGCAGCGGTAGTCCTCGACGACAATGCGACCGTCGATGAGAACGGTGTGGACGCCGCGTCCATCGGCTGACCAGACCAGTTGGTTGATCACGTTCAACAACGGCCGCCATTCTGGCCGGTCGGTGTCGTGCAGAACGAGGTCGGCACGTTTGCCGACTTCCAACGAACCGATCTGGTCCTGGAGCAACATCGTCCGAGCGCCGCCAAGGGTCGCCATCTCGTAGGCCTTCTCGGCAGGGAACATCTGCGGGTCCATGCGGCCGTCCTTGAACAGGCCAGCGACGAGGTACGTCGCGCGCATCATGTCGTGATAATTGCTGGCGTTGTTACCGTCGGTGCCGATCGAAACATTGATGCCCCGCTGGACCATCTCCGGGAACCTGCCGATCCGGGTCACCCCATAACTGACTTTCAGGGCTGTGGTCGGACAATGGGCGACACTCACGTGGCGGCCAGCCATCACATCGATCTCCTGATCGTCGACGTGGACGCAATGGGTCATTGCGACGTTGTCGTCGAGGACACCGAGCTGATCGAGGTGGATCATCGGCCGCTGTCCGAACTCGGCGATGAATCCGTCGGGATCGAGGCGAGCGGGCGACATGTGGAAGCTCATTCCCACACCGCGATCGTCGGCGAGCGCCTTGGCTGCTTGCCAGAGAGGATCGCTGCACGTCGTGTGACCAACGAGAGTGCTCCAGGTCGACACCAATTTTGCTCCGGCGGGATGATCGTCCAACTGTCGCACCAGCATCGCAATCGCCCGGTCGGTGTCGGAACGGTAGACCGATGGCTCCGGCGGCAGGTCCCAGACCCAGTTCCCGACCCGGCCGCGAATACCGATGCTGTCGAGCGCGTCGACGACATCGTCGAGGAAGCGGATCGTGCCCGCCTCCAGGAACGTTGTCGTGCCCGACCGCAGCATCTCGACAGCCGCGAGTTCGGCAGATGTCCGTTCGTCTGCCGCATCGTGTGCGGCATAGAGCGGGCAGAGCCACTCGAACACATTCTCCTCGAACGGCGCGTCGTCCGGCACATAGCCCCGGGTGAGCGGCTCACCCGTGATATGGATGTGAGTGTTGATCAATCCGGGGGTGAGCACGAAACGGTCGCCACCGACGGTGCGGCCGGCCACGTGACGGCGCGCGATCTCGTCGGCCTTACCGACTGCGACGATCGAGCCGTCGCGCACGGCAATAGCACCGTTGCGGATGATGTCGCGCGCTGCGTTCATCGTAACGACATACCAGGCATTGACGATGAAGTCGACGTGGTCGGGTGTTTCGCTCATGGATCCTCCGTGGTCTGCGTGTCGGACAGGCGGGGCGCGCTCGCCACGAACACCTGATTGAAGCCGATTGGTTCCAAGAGTCGGATCGATTCGAGACCTGCATCGACGAGCCAGCCACGAACCTGGCGATGGGTCAGAATGCCGCCGCGGGTGGTCGACGCAAGCATCGTCAGGCCCATCTGCACAGCAAAGGGATTGTTCTTGCGTTCGTTGTCGGCGAAGTAGTCGGCGAGCACCAGTTGACCGCCGGGGACGAGGCCACGGACGGCCCGTCCGATCAACGAAGTCGCAAGTTCCTCGCCCTCGGTCCGACAGATGTGGCCGAGCACGACGATGTCGTACCGGTCGGGTTCGATCTCGATCTCGTGGAAGCTGCCGGGTCGCACGTCCACTCGGGCTGCCATCCCATGCTCCTCGATGGTCGTTCGAGCGAGATCAATGACCCCGGCGAGGTCGTTGACCACTGCGGTCGAACCGACCGATTGACTTAACAGGGCCAGGGCCCACGGAGCGCGGCCAGCCCCGAGATCGAGCACACGCAGCCCCGGCCGACGCGCCCACCCGAGCGACGCGCCCAGCCGAGTGGCGGCACGGAACTGGGTCGGGAACGTCGCTGTCACCAGCGGACCGTAGAAACTGGCCGGATCATCTTCGATCGGCGTCCGGGGCCTTCCGTTGCGAATCGTGTCGGCAAGGTGGATCCAGTTGTCGTGGGGGCCTGGGGCAACGCCGACGAGGAACGACATCGAGGCTGCGCCGGCGGTGCACAGGTAACGCTCGGCTGTCTCTGTCAGCGAGTACACACCATCGACCTGGTCGAGGAATCCGAACGTGACGAGCGCATCGAGCAGGTGACGAAGGTGGCCATCGACCACCTCGAGTTCGACGCTGACCTGTCGGCTCGTGGCCGCCCGGGTTTGAAGTGCGTCGAACACTCCGAGTTCGATTGCAGCCATCAGCGACCAATACGAACCGTAGCCCTGGATGATCGCCCAGACGGGCGCAGACGGTGGCGGCTTGTAGTCGCGCCACGGCCGACCGCCGTGCGCCATCGTGTGCGTCCTTTTCAGCTCCGGAAACGGTGAATCAGCCATCAGGGTTCCAGGAGGATCTTGCCGAAAACGTCGTTCCGCTCCAGCTTGTGCTGGGCTTCAGCACCGTCGGCGAGCGCGAACACACTGTCGATCTCGGCGTGGAAGCCACCATCCAGGTAGCGCTGCCACGCCACGGCGAACTCTTCGTGACGGTATGCATCGGAGCCGATGATGGAGATGCCCATGTGGAAGAGATGGCCGAGCGACGGGATCTGCACCCGGTCACCGGTGGTGTTGCCGCAGCTCACCAAGCGACCTCGGGGTTTCAGTGCCATCAACGACTGCTCCCACAGAGCCGGTCCGACGTGATCGAACACCATGTCGACCCCGTGTCCATCGGTCACCGACTTGGCCCATTCGGCGACAGCGGTCGTGCGGTTGTTGACTGCATGATTGGCACCCAGCGCCAGTGCTCGCGCACACTTCTCGTCGCTCCCCGCTGTCGCCAACACGGTCGCACCAGCATGCCGGGCAAGTTGGATCGCGGCAGTGGACACGCCACTTCCAGCTGCGTGGATCATCACGACCTCGCCGAACGCGAGCCGCCCCATTTCGAACAGCGCATGATGCGCGGTCAACCACGCTGTCGGAAACGCTGCGGCATCGTGCCAGGACATCGTGTCCGGCACGTGATGGACATGTGTCTCCGGCACGAGGCACCGTTCGGCGTATCCCCCCGAGACGGTTGCACCGAGCACACCGAGTGTTCCGTAGTACTCGCCCATTCCGGCCAGCGCTGATCCCTCGGGGGCACCTGCCAGCGAGGGGTCGATCACCACCCGGTCACCGATGGTGACCATGCCGACGTCGATACCGACTGCGGTGACGGTTCCCGCGATGTCCATGCCTGCGATGTGGGGAAGCGTGAAGCCCGGCAGCGCGTACCAGCCGTTGCGTTGGACGATGTCGAGATGATTCAGCGCTGTTGCGGCAACCGTGACGATCACATCGCGGCGACCCGGTTCAGGCTCGGGGACATCCCGGTGGCGGAGCACGTCCGGACCGCCGGTGGTGTCGTAGACGAGGGCCTTCACAGGCTCGCCTTGTAGGGAATTCGCTCCTGATGGTAGACCGCTGCGGGGATCGCGCGGATGAACGATCGGGTGCCGGAGCGACCGATCGGAGCGAGCGCTGCGAGGTCGATGCGCGGGTGGTCAAGGTCCGGGGAAGCCAGGACGGAGTCGTCGATCACCGCGCAGACCACTTCGGCGACGACGAGCACGACCGCTGCGCGCTCGCTGCCGAGCGGGATGCATCGATGGACGACGCATTCGAGATGTGCGGACGCCTCGGCAACCGCCGGTGAGGAGACCTGGTGAGCATCGACGAGGGTGTATCCGTGCATTTCGGCTTCGTCTGTTCCGGGCGGGTACTCCTTGGCGATGCTCTCGATGTGCTCGGCGAAGACCTCGGAGCAGACGTTGATCACGAAGTCGCCGGCCGTCATCAGGTTGTCGTACGAGTGCTTCGTCCGACTGTCCGATTCCCGCAGTCCGAACGAAATACCGACGAGTGGCGGTTCTCCGGTGATCGGCAGGTAGTAGCTGAACGGGGACAGGTTGCCGCGACCGTCGGCGTCCCTGGTGGAAACCATCGCGATGGGGCGGGGTACCACGAGTTGGGAAAGGAGGCCCTGGTTGGTGCCGGGCTCGTGCCCGGCGAATCGGTAGACCTGCTTCATGTGGTGATTCCTTCGGATCGACGGGTTTCGGATGTGCGACCTCGGCGAGCGCCTTCAGTCGAGACGTTCATGTCAGGCCGCGCACGAATGGCTGTGCCAGAGCAGCCGGCTGACGACTGCGATGCGCGAAGATCAGCATCGTCAAGAGTGCCATCACGAACGGCAGAGCCACCAGGAGTTGCGCGTTGGCTTTGAAACCGAGGGCCTGGAACACCGAGCCGAGAGCTTGGAAGAAGCCGAACACCAAGGCGCCCGCCAAGGCGCCCTTCAGCGCCCATCCGCCGAAGATGACGGCTGCGAGCGCGATGAAACCGCGACCGGAGACACCGTCGGCAGTGAAGCTGGCAGTCTGTCCGAGTGTGAGGTATGCGCCGGCCAGGCCGCCGCACAGTCCGCAGACGTACACGCCTTGGCGCCGACGTTTACCGACGTCGATGCCGGAGACATCGCCGGCCTGAGGATTCTCACCGACACAACGCAACTCGAGTCCCCACCTCGTTCGATACACGGCCCACCATGCGAGCGGCACCAACGGATACAGCAGGTACTGAATCCATGTTTTCGCGAACAGCGCCGGCCCGATCAAGGGAATGCTGGCCAGCAGCGGAATTCGCAGGATGCCGGCCGCGTGGACCTTCGGCTGGATCTGAGCATTGAGGAATGCGGTGAGGCCGACCGCGAAGACGTTGAGCGCTATTCCGACGACGAACTGGTTGGTCCCGTAGCGGTGGCTCATGTTGCCTTGCACGAACGCGACCAGGAATCCCCCGATGATGCCGAACAGCAAACCGATCCAGACGTTGCCGGTCAGATCAGAGCCCAGCGCGGCTGTGAATGCTCCGGTGAGGATCATCCCCTCGACGGAGATGTTGATCGTGCCTGCCCGTTCGGCGACCCATTCGCCGATTGCCGCGAACGCCAGCAAGGTGCTGAACCGCATCGTCGAGGCGTAGGTAGAACTGGATTTGAGCACGTCCCAGATCGCGCCCCCGAATGCGATCACGCCGTCACCGCCGAGGATGTCGAACCGGTCGTCTTCCGTGTTCGGCGTTTCTGAGCGGTTTCGATTGCCGGAGCAACGAGCAAGGCGAGGACCAACATTGCCTGGACCACATCGGCGATGCGACGGTCCACACCGGTTGCCGAAAGGAATTGCGATCCCGTTCTCAGGGCGGCGAAGACGAATGCCATCGGGATCGCGAGCGCAGCCCGTTGCCGGGCGAGAAGCGCGACCAGGAGCCCCTGCCATCCGAGATTCGACGACATGCCCGATGTGAAACGGTCGCCCGGCACGCCGCCGGTCAACCACAACGCGCCAGCGAGTCCTGCTGTCGCGCCGGAGACGGCCAACGCGGCGCCGCCGATCTTGGCGGCTGACACGCCGGCACGGCGCGCTGTGCGCGAATTGAGACCGAGCATCCGTAGCCGGAAACCGGTCGTCGTCCTCGCCAGGGTGATGCCGATCAGAGCAGTGAGTACAATTGCAACGAGGGCGCCCCACGAGATGACGTTGCCGAATATTTCGGTCCCGGGCAGCCGGGCGTTGTGCTTCAACGGCTGTCCATTGTTCACCCGCGAGTCGGTCGACAGGGATTGCAGTAGCCACTGCTTGGTCAACGCGAAGTTCGTCATCTGCACGGCGATGAAGTACAGCAGCAGGGTCGAGATCACTTCGGGTACCTTGCGCGAGTATTTCATTACCGACGCCAGCAATGCCCACACGCCACCGAGGACGACGCCGGCCACCACCGAGAGCACGATGACGACGGGTCCCGGCGCGACCAGTCGAGTCGCGATGAATGCCGTCGCGGCGGCGCCGAGCAGGACCTGACCTTCCTGCCCGATGTTCGACAGTCCGGCTTTGCCTGCAACGATCGTGCCAGCGGCAACAGCCAGCAGGGGAGCAGCGGTGTTGACGGTGGTGCCCCACGCGCCGGGGGAGCGCAGACTTCCGTCAACGAGAGCGGTGAACACCTTCATCGCCGAGCCGCCCGTCGACGAGACGAGGAGCGCACACAGCGCCAGTGCGACCACGATCGAGATCACGTAGATCAGGACGGTCGGCCCGAGCGCGCTCCACCGCACTGCCTTTGTTCGTCGGCTGAGGCGGCGACCGGACGTCGTGTTGTCCGTGGTAATCGCAGTGTTGATTTCGGCGGCGGATGTCATGCGTCCATCCCGCCCATCAGCATGCCGAGACGCTCGATGTCGGTTTCCCTCTGGGACATCTCGCCGACGATCCGGCCCTTGTGGATCACACAGATTCGATCGGACAGGGTCAACACCTCCTCGAGTTCGGTGGAGATCAACAGAATTCCGACGCCGTTGGCTGCAGCAGCGCGCAGTCGCTCGCTCATGTATTCGATGGCTCCGACGTCGAGGCCCCGGGTTGGTTGGGCAGCAATCAGGACACGCGGTCCGGCGGACAACTCGCGGGCCAAGACGACCCGCTGTTGATTGCCGCCCGACAGCGATCGCATCGCAGTGCGCGGTGACGGCGCCTGGATTTCGAAATCGCGCATCAACTGGGTTGCGTGGGAGTCGATGGCTCGTCGATCGAGTACCCCTCGACGACTGACACCACCGAGATCGGCAAAGACCAGATTGTCGGCGACGGACAAGTCGAGAACACAACCCGAGTCGTGGCGGTCTTCGGGAATCACGCCGACACCAGCCGCGGCGAGCGCGCCGGGCCGATTCGTCGAAATCGGCTGTCCGCCGACGAGGACGCTTCCGGAGTCGAGATCGAGCAGGCTGGAAAGAACATCGGCGAGGGCACGCTGGCCATTGCCCTCGACGCCGGCGAGACCGACGATCTCGCCGGCGCGTACCGTGATCGAGAAGGCATCGAGCAGGACCCGTCCGTCATGATCGTTCACCGTGGCATCACGGATCTCGAGGACAACTGGCGCGAGCCGGACGAGAATGTTCGCGATCGCGTCGACGGGGCTTTTTGCGCTCTCGTTGCTGGCCAGGTGCACAGCAGCGTCGCGCAGTCCGAGTGCGGCCGCCTCCGCACGCAAGGAAACGGGCCGGCCGACCATTGCCTGGGCCAGGCTGGATGCTGTCGCCTGAGATGTCGGCATCCGGTCGACGACCCGCCCACCGCGCATGATCGTGACTTCGTCCGTCGCGTGCAGGATTTCATCGAGCTTGTGCGAGACAAGCGCGACGGCGCGCCCCTCGTCAACGACCACAGTGCGCAGAACGGAAAAGAGTTGTTCGCTTTCGGCTGGGGTGAGCACGCTGGTTGGTTCGTCGAACACGATGATCTGTGGTTCTCGGCGGAGGCACTTGATGATCTCGACTCGCTGTCGTTGACCTGCCGTGAGTCGGGACACTGTGGCCAACGGATCCACGCCCAGTCCGTATCGCTCGCTGAGCGCGACGACTCGTTCGCATGCTTTCGACCGGTTCAGCGAGACCGGCTCACCGAGAACGACATTTTCCCACACCGTTAGCGGCTCGACGAGGCTGTAGTGCTGATGAACCATTGCGATCCCGAGATCGGCCGCCGACAATGGATCGTTGATGATCTTCCGTTCGCCGTTGATCGCGATGGAGCCCTCATCGGGCTGGATCAGCCCGATGAGGATCTTCATCAATGTCGATTTTCCTGCACCGTTCTCGCCGAGGACTCCGTGGATCCGCCCGGCGTACAGCGCAAGGTCGACGCCGTCACAGGCGATGACCTTTCCGTATCGCTTGGAGATGCCATCGAGGCGCACAGCGGTGCCGGATCCGGTGGGAGAGGGGAGACAAGGGGTGGGGGCGACCGATGCCACCCCCCCTTCGACTGCTTCGCTCAAGACGCGTACGCCGCGGCCTTCACCTTGCCGAACGCGTCGTTCAGGGCCCCGGAGGCGATCTTGGCGAATGCATCCTTCATCTTCGCTGTCTGGTCCGGCGTCGGGTGGCAGATCACTGCGCCGACGTTGTCGTCGACGCCGACGTGGAACTTGCGAGTCTCACCGCGCTTCAACTTGCCCGACTGGATTTCGGCCAGGATCGTCTTCAGATAGACACCGGAGTCGAACTTGACTGCGATGTCGAATTTGAGGTCGGTTCGGTCACAGGCACCGGCAGCGCCCGCACTCATCGTGATGATGTTGTTCTGGTTGGAGAGTTTGACGACCGTCTCATGAGCACCACCGAGGTACGGATAGATCGCGCCGACGCCCTGATCCTTGAGGTTGTTGAAGGCCTCCGTCGCGGCGGCACTGTCGTTGAACGAACCGGTCGCGACGTAGGTCCACTGGAACGACGGATCGACGGCGTCGAGGCCGAGACGGAACGCCCCGAACGACTCCTTCTCAAAGTTGAAGTTGTTGTTGCCGATCATCGCTGCCTTGGTCTGACTTTTGGCCTGCATCAGCAGACCTGTCGCGACGCCGGCCGAATACGCGATTTCGGAGCCGTCGTCACCGGACTGGATCAGGTTGGGCAGTTTCTTGAAACCGCCGCCACAGTTGCAGTACCAGATGATCTTGGGGTACTTGGCCGTGAGATCGGAGAGTGGGTCGGCGATCTCGCCGGCGCCGACCGCGATCATGTCCACGTTCTGACGAGCCAATCCATCGAGCTGCGTCGCTGACTCTTCCGGCTTGATGTTGTCGACGATGATCGGAGCCGCGTACCCGTTGTCTTTCGCGAACTTGGTCACTCCATCGACCAAGGCCTGGTAGTACGCGCCGTCATTACGCGGACCCGGTGTCGCCACGCCGATGACGACCTTGCCGTCACCGTTGGTGTCGAGGCTCACGGCATTCCCTGCGGCTGCGGTGGTGGACGACCCACCGCTCGTCGCCGTGGCGCCGGTGTCGGCCGTCGTCGATGCGACGGTCGATGCAGTCGTTGTCCCCGCTGTCGTGCCAGCGGTCGACATCGAAGTCGTCGATCCGGCACCGCCCGTCGTTGCGGCGATGGTTGTCGCGGCGGCTCCTGTGGTGACCGTCGCGGTATCCGCCTTTTTCGTGTCGCTTCCACACGCTGCTGCGAGCAGGGTCAGTGCGGTCAATGCTGCGACGCTTGTCGAAAATCTCTTCATGTTGTCCCCTTTGAGGTCATTTTCTACGGTGCAGATTCGGATGCGGATCAATTGTCATTGTCGGACTGCTCGAATGGTTCGTCCGTCGTGGGTCGGTGGTCTCGGTCGAGGGCTCAGGACACCTCCTCGAGCGTCAGCGATGGCCGGCGACATCGCCATGGCGATGGGCAGTTCACGTTGCCCGGACGATCGTCGCGAGGTTGTAACGATCGTGTGAACTCGGCCGGGAATCGCACGAGCGGCCTGGTGGATGCGTCCGTTCGCCACCGTGGCGCGCCACGCTGCCGCCCAGGACGCAGCGCCACTCGCAAACCGGAGTCAACTACGATATGCACCGTGAACTGGTCGTTCGCACGATGCGCGCGGCGGTGCGGATCGGTTGTCGGGACGATCGTGGTAGGTGTCAATGGACTGATGGTCTGACCATACAGCAGGTTGTGCTGTTCGGGAAGGGGGTCGACGTTGCGCTTCGATAGGTCTAACGTCAGATGGACAGACCAAACCGATCGGATCAGTCGCTGCCGGCATGTCGGACGACGAGTACCGGGCACGGCGAGTGATGAACGACATACTCCATCACCGATCCGTGAACGAGACGCTGGAACCAGCCCTTGTCGCTTGCGCCAACGATGAGCAAGTCGATGCCGCGTTCGGCGGCGAGGCGACAGAGGACCCGGCCGGCGTCGGGTCCCTCGATCATCTCCGATGTCTCGGACGCTCCGACCGCGTCGAGCGTCGACCGAAGCGCAAGGCGTCCGTGCCGCTCGTCGAATAGGTGCGCTTGGTCGGCCTCCTCAACGGTGATCACTGGGCCCTCCATGCCGCCGGCCGTGTCCATCGGGTTCTCCGTCTCGGGAATCACCGTCATCACGTCGATCTTCACGTCGGGGTGGAGGAGGCTGAGCACTTTGTGTGCCGCCTCGATTGCACCGGGGCTTCCGTCTGTTGCGAGCAATGCCTTCATGTGCGAGTTCCTTTCGTCGCTGTGAAGAGGAGTGCGAGGCCGATCAACGCCAGGATGACTGCGACGAGACGGCGGAGCTGGTCGACCGTGCCCGAACGGAGGGCTTCGCGTTGACCGATGACGGTGGTCTCCGCACCGAGCTGATGCGGCACGTAATCCAAAGAGGACTCAAGGCCGAACTCTCCGAGCATCTCGGCTACGAACGCCACGCTGTCGAGGATAGGGCAGCGGGAACTCCCGCAACGGCTGGTGTCTGACGACGGCGTCGACCGAGATCGGCGAGGTGAGGTGTTGATGCCGTGGGACCGGGCCGGCCCCTGTCCTGGCGATCACCCAGGCGATCTGTGGTTACCGTCGCTTCAATGAGATCGATGGTCTCCTCTATCTCGGTTGGGATACTCACACGCTCTCGGAGCCCGGTGGGTCAGTGTGCTCGAAGTGCTCGCGGCCAATCGGGTGGAGGTCATGATCGGCGTTCACGACAGCGTCACTCCCACACCCGTGATCTCGCACGCGATTCTCACGTACAAACGTCGACGCACGACGGGGCTCGTCGTCGGCATCGTGATCACCGTCGCACAACCCACCGGACTACGGCGGATTCAAATACGACCAGCCCTCTGGCGGTCCGGCCGACACATCAGTCACCGGCTGGATACAGGACGGAGCAAATGTGCTTCTTGAACAAGGACCGATCGTCTTGATGATCGAAAATCACCGCACCGGCTTCGGTTGGGAGTTGACCCGACAGAGCCCATACCTCGCCGAATGCCTACGCCGAGCGGGGGTGTGCCGCGGGCCGGCTGTGACGCCCGAAACATGGCCGTAGCACGACGGCATTCTGACGTGGTTGTTGTCATAGACAACAGCGCCCGGCAAGCCCGACGTGCCCGGCAACGATGCCGCCTCGTCGGAGATGCCCTCATTGATCGCCCTCCGAGCAACTCCGAGGAGATTCACATGAGCGTCATCATCGGCGACCGTGGCGTCTCCCCGAATCGGACTCATACCTGATGCCATCGAGAGCTTTGCGCTCGCTACGTCATGACAACCCCTTTGTAGTCAAGGCCCAGCGAGCAGCTGGACGCACGTGGATCGAGGCGAAACCCACACTGGAACGACGACGGACACCGCATGTCGCCCGGTGGAGCGACATGGGGTGCCCTCGTTCGCGTATCGGTTGTCAGAGAATCAGGGGAAGTAGCCGGTGATGTCGGCGACGAGCTGTAGTGGTTGGCTGTTGACGATGCACACGTTTCCGTTCGTGCCGACTTTGGCAATGACCGCGTTGGGGATGGTTTGGCCGGGAGGGATGCACCCGGCATGGGCGACGACCTGTGTCCCACCGCATTCAACATCGGCCTTCAACGTGCTGTTACGGTTCACTTCGCAAGTGCCCTCCCGGTCGATCTTCCTGATGTGTCACAACACCAAGAAAGGCAGACCAGGAGGGCCATTCAGCGGATACGCGCCTCAGCACACCCCAGACTCGTGAAAGATCAGGGCTAGCCCCAATACCGTTTAGTTAGAGGTTTTGATGGCGATGGTGGTTGGCCCGGTTGGTCGTGGCCAGTCGCGATGTCGGGCGTGTTTGACGTGCCACTTGACGTACTTGCGTTTGATCACCCGCGAGTTGGCACGTCGTCGTCGGGCGGGGTTGAGTCGTTGGCAGAGCAGCCGGACGGCGTGTCGCCAGCCGTGTTCATGCTGAGGGGGAAAAATCGCGCGCCGCTGAGATGGAGCGACGCGCGATGCGTAGGGCGGCAACGAAGCTGACCCTGTCAGGATCGACTTTGGCGTGGTCGGCGGCTTCCCACATCAGGGTCCGGATCGCATAATGGCAGCACAGATGACCCCAGATCTCTTGCAGCACCAGCTCCGGGGACTTCGAGCGGAGCACGGTCCACGCGCCACGCTGATGGGTTTTCAACTCGTCGAAGGTCGACTCGATCTCCCACCGTTGCGCGTCGGCGACAGCGAGATCGACCGCTGGCGCTTCGACCGGATCAAGGAGTGTGGTGAACAGTCGGTAGATGGTGTCGTTCGGGCGGCCGTCGTCGAGTTGATAATCGATCACCCGGATCGTCAACGGCGCGACCTTGCGTCCGGCGTTGCCGCCGGGCCGCAACTCTGCCAGCCAGGTCCCATCGGTGAGGGTCTCGATGTGGCGGGGTTTCATGTTCGACATGGCCCGCCACAACAAATCGGCCCCGGTCGCTACAGCCCGCGCCCACAAAGCAAACCCGCAGAACCCGCGATCTGCGAGCAGCAACATCCCCGGCTGCAACCGGTCGACCAGCCCGCGGGCCAGGGTGTTCT
>JAYTOM010000251.1:0-5723 GCA_043747765.1 Actinomycetota bacterium | reverse complement strand
CGCGCAACGGCATCTCCGAGATCGACGGCGCTCCCGCCGCGGTGTTGCGGCACTTCTCCAAGCGGCGGAGCCAGATCGAGGACCGGCTCGCGATCAAGGGCTACTCCAGCGGTCGGGCCGCGCAGGTCGCGGCGCTCAGCACACGCGACCGCAAGGCGGACCCGGAGTCGGACCAGACCCTGCGCGAGCGGTGGCAACGCGAGGCCGAGTCGATCGGCTTGGACCCGGCGTCACTGGATCAGCTGCTCGACCGGCCCCGGCGGGCGCTCGTGCTCGACGACGAGATCCCGACTGCGCTGAGTCCGAAAGGACTGACGCACAAGAAGTCGACGTTCACTCGTCTCGACGCGCTGCGCGAGCTCGCCGAGCGGGCCACCGACGGAGCGACGATCGACGAGGTCGAGCGGGTCACCTCACGGCTGCTCGAAGATCCGGAGGCTGTCGACCTCGGCGTCGACACGAATGGCAGCGAGGACGTCGAGCTGCGTTCCGGCCGGCGGATCGGCACGGTCACTCGCCGCTACTCGGCCCGCGAGCTGCTGGCGTTGGAACAACGGATCATCGACCTCGCTGTTCGGCGCAACACGACTCCTCGCCCGCAACTGTTGCCCTCGGCCACGAAGCTCGTGCTCGCCACCAAGCCCGGCCTGTCCGGTGAGCAGCGCGCCGCAGTGCACCGCCTTCTCACCGGTGAGCGGCTCGTCGACTGTCTCATCGCTGCGGCCGGAAGCGGCAAGACCTACAGCCTCAACCTCGCCCGTGAGATGTGGGAGGGCGCTCGCTACCGGGTGATCGGCGCTTCGCTCGCCGCCCGGGCGGCCAAGGAGCTAGAGGACCAGGCGCACATCCCGTCACGCACGATCGCCAAACTGCTGATCGACCTCGACCGTGGCACCGAGCAACTCGACGACCACACGGTGCTCGTCATCGACGAAGCCGCGATGGTCGGCACCCGAGCCCTCGCTCGCCTATTCGACGCAGCGGATGCCGGCGGCTCACGACTCATCCTGGTCGGCGATCCCCACCAGCTCCAGTCGATCGAAGCCGGCGGCGTACTGCGCAGCCTCGAGAAGCGCATGCCGACGATCGGCCTCACCGAGAACCGCCGGCAGCGAAACGCCTGGGAACGTGATGCGCTCGCCGACCTGCGCGCCGGCGAGGTGGGTCGCTTCCTCACTGCCTACCAAGCACACGGTCGCATCCACATCGGCGACACCGCTGACAGCGCCAAGCAGCAACTGATCTCTCACTGGTCGACCCAGCTCCGATTCAAACGCGACGTCGTGATCCTCGCCCTCCGCCGCGACGACGTCACCGACCTCAACCGCCTCGCTCGCAACAAGATGCTCGAAGGCCGGCGCCTCAGCCCCGAGGCGCTCATCGCCGGCGATCGCGAGTTCCGAACCGGCGATCGCGTGGTGTGCCTGAGGAACCAACGAGCGAACGGTCTGCTGAATGGCCTCCGAGGCGTGGTCACCACGATTGACCCCGAAACTCGATCGCTGACCGTCCGCCTGACCGACGGAACAGACCGGGTCGTGCCAACCAGCTACCTCGACGCTGGTCACCTCGACCACGGCTACGCCATGACGATCCACAAGGCGCAGGGCCTCACCGCCGACGAGGCCCTCGTCCTCGTCACCGACGACCTGTACCAAGAGGCTGGCTACACGGCCCTCAGCCGCGCCCGTCTCGAGACTCGCGTGTACGTCGTCGCTGGCGACTTCGACGATGACCCGAGCACCGACCTAAGCCACGCGGCGCGTAGCCGGGGCGCTCGCGCACTCGATTTCAATCTGGCGCGCCCACTCAGTCGGTCGCGCAGTGGCCAGCTTGCACTCGATCGCTAGCAATGCCTGACTTCGCCGACAGGTCACTCGTACCCGGGATTCTGGGCCCGCTCGTGAACACCCTGCCCAGGGCAGCGAGCAGATTCTGAACTCCCCACCTCTCACCAAGAAGGACAACGTCATTGGATCCGCGAAAAACACTAGTGATCGAGCAGAATCGTCGCCATCTCGGAACACCGATCGAGCGCCCGCTCGACCTCCAAGGTCAGAAAGTCGGCGGCCGAGGCACTGCTGCCGACTCCGATGTTGAACGAGACACAGCCCAGGAAACCTGAGTCGATTGTATTGATGGGGACGGCACCCACGCTCTTGTAGCGGGCGCGACTCTGATCCAGCATCTCGTAGGACATGCCGAAACGACCAAGGTCATCGATCAAAGCCCAGGTTTCCGGAGTTGCCGACGCGAACGGTTCAGCAGTGAGGTCAACCAATACTGAGCTCGCCGTGCTCCAGCAAGTGCCGACCACGCCCACGCCGTCGTCGAATGGAGGCCAAGGCCGAGGCGACTTAGGGCTAGTCCGAGCCCTAGCGAGGCGAACCAACTGGGACGGGACGCGACGTTCGTCGACAATGAAGAGATGCAGCCCCAACTCCGGTCGAGTTCCTAGACGTTCCTGGATCTCGCTCAGCGACAGCCGGAGCAGACGCTCGAACCGATCCTTCGTGTGGGGATCGACCGGTGCCTCCTGCCAACCATCCGCAACCGCCTTAATCTGAGTCGCGACCGGTCCGAGAGACATTGCGAGTGGATCTGTCCTGGAGAACGGCAGGTAGGTAAGGCCACCGAGATCCGTGGGCAGTTTCATTCCGCCGTCCTCGACGAGCAGCAGCGCACGTCGCCGGCCGAAGACCGCCACAAACATGCCGAACTCAAAGAGGAGATTGTCGCGTGGTGCTGAGCTGTCAGTTCCGCGCGACAACACGCGATCGTCCCCGGTAGCAACAACAATCGATCCGTGGAAGCGTTTGGCTTTCTGTTCGAGGCTCTCCAGAGCAAACTCACCGGGAACGAAGAGGCCCTGATTCCACAGCAGAGAATCGACCTCAGGGCGGAGGAGCCTCTGCAGTTCTTCGGCATAAACCAAGCCCTCACTACTTGATCCGATGAGAATCCTCGGCATGTTCATCTGTGAGGCGCCCCCTTTGCCTGGCATTCACGCGCGACGGCAATCCACCAAGACGTTAGTCACTTCGCCTTCGTCCGCCGAGCCGACGCAGCCAATCGCCGTGCAGCCCAGCGCCACGAGTTCTGCTCCCCACGGGCTGGCAAACGCGGATGCGTCGACTGCGAACAGCAAGGGTCCGGAGGTCTGGGGGTCGTTCAACAGCACCCGGGCCTCCGCCACCTCGTGCGGCGCACCTTTGTACGTGCAGAACTCCAGGCTGTCCAGCAAGTTCTGATCGCCTAGCGAAGTCGACGCACCGAGCCGTGCCAGTTCGACCGTCCCGGCATAGAAGGGAACAGACGCGATGTCGACCTCCACGATGAAACCTGGACGATGAACTTGGTGCACGAGACCGAATCCGGTGACGTCGGTGACCCAGGTAACCGTGCTTGGAACCTGAGCTCGTGCTCGTCGAAGATGGTCGGCCACAGACGCGCTCGTCAGCGTCAGCTGAGAGAGGATGGCTTCGAGCTCCGGTTCGCTGACCAGGCCTAGCTGCAGAGCAGAAAGCGCGATCCCGCTGCCGAGAGGCCTCGAAACGCAAAGAACATCGCCGGGCGCGGGCGACTCAGCGCCGGACAGTGAGAGCTCGTCCACTACACCGGTAACAGTCAGCGACACATAGGCATGCTCTGCCCGAACGGTGTGCCCGCCGGCGTATGCACACCCGGCACCCTCAAGGACGTCTGCGACCCCGTGGAGTAGGTCAGCTGCAGCGGAAACATCGAGATCGCCACCCCAACCGAGCGTCACAGTGGCAAACGCAGGTATCGACAGAACTGCGTAGAGATCCGATAAGGCGTGAGCCGCAGAGATCTGACCCGAACGACGCATGTCGGAACAGACCGGATGGACCAAGTCAGTGGTAGTCGCCAACTGACCTTCTGGCCGGGACAGGCGAACGATGGTTGCATCACCGAGATTGGTCATGGAGTCAACCAACGCACCCTTATTGAAGGATGACCGTTCACCGAGTCGCGCGAGCAACTCCAGGAGCCGATGACGAGCAACCTTTCCTGAGCACCCTGGGAGTTCACTTGACACGATACACGCCAGTGAATCGCGACCTCACGTGAGCTAGTACCTGCCTCGACCCCAAGAAGTAGACGGTTTCGACCCGATACGTTCCTCGCGCATTCGGCAGCGGATTCGTTCGCTTGAAATCAATCGCGACGGCGCCTCGGTAAAGGCGAGACAGCTTCGGGTCGGAGAGGTTTGACACTACGACCAGCGCGCCCGCAGTGGAAGCTCGTCCTGCAGCAGAGACGAGGCGTTCCTGGTCACACCATGAGAAACCTGAGGAGTCATACCGGGAGAACACCTCTCTAGCACCGCTCTGCTGATAGACGGGATCGCAGAAAACAACGGAGCCTCTGCCCGCTGTCGCTCGCCAGCTTGATGGGACCGGGTGTTCGCCAGTTGGATGGGACCGGGTGGGGGGTTCAGTGTTGGCGTTTTGAGTGTGGCTTGGGTGCGGGGTTGTCGTCAAGTGTGCTGGCGGGTTTTTCGCGTTTTCGGTATGACTCTCCTTCGATGACGAGTTCGTGGGCTGCGGAATGGAGGCGGTCGATCGCGGATTGGGCGAGGAGCGGGTCGGCCATTTGGGCGAGCATTTCAGCGGGTTCCCTATTGGACGTGACGACGGTCGCGGCTCGCCGGTGTCGTTCGACGATGATCTCGTAGATTTCACCGGTGTCGGTCGGGTCCATGGCTTTGAGGGCGAAATCATCGAGGATCAGCAGGTCGACGCGTAACAGTTTGCGGACCTCGTGGTCGTGGGTGTTGTCTAACCGGGAGGCTTTCAACCGTTTCAGGAGGGTGTCGGCTCGTTCGAAATGGACGCTGCGGCGCCGGCGTACGGCGATGTGGCCGAGGGCGGTGGCGAGGAATGTTTTGCCGACGCCGACGGGTCCGATGATCACTGCGTTGTTGGCGGCGTCGACGAAGCGGAGGCTGCAGAGTTCGTTCCAGGTGTGGTGGTCGTAGGTGATGTTGGCGGTGTCGTCCCAACGGTCGAGGGTCATGGCCGGGTCGAGGCCGGCGGTTCGTGCCCGTAGCTCGCCGGAGCTGGTGTCGCGGCGGGTGACTTCGTCAGCGAGGAGCAGTTCGAGGAACTCGTGGTGTGTCAACTGTTGTTGATGGGCGAGTGTCAGGCGTTCCGTCAGCGTGTCGAGGCAACGGCCGAGTTTGACCCGTCGGAGCAACGCTTTCAGTTCCGGGGTGACCGTCATCGGTGCCGTGTTCATCGCCTGCCCCCCGATCCGCTCAGATCCCTTATCGTGACGGGCTCGTCGCAGTTCGGGCACGGCGCGCCTCGGCCGATGTTGCGGCAGAACGTGTGGCAGTCCGGGCAGTATTGTTGAGCGAGGTAGCGGGTCTCGCAGTTCGGGCATTCGTAGACGGTGTCCGCTTTGAGCGTTCTGGCCGCCAGCACCACTGCTGGGCGGGGGGTGCTGTTGCGTTGCCGCCAGGCTGCCTGTCGGCAGGCATCGGAGCACCATTGCCGACGCCCGACAGGACGGAACGTGTGCCCGCACTGCCCGCAGGTCATCGTCGCGGTATCGTTACGCACGCTGATATCGGCTCGGGTTCCGCTGTTGGTGGTGGTGTTCATTCGTTGACCGCCTGGACATCGGTGTCGACACGGTAGAGGGTCGCCTGGCCGGGTTCGGGTCTGTCGCCACGGAACTCGTCTGGGTTGCGGGCG
>JAYTOM010000250.1:0-1559 GCA_043747765.1 Actinomycetota bacterium | reverse complement strand
CCTCGCCCGACGCTTGGCCGGTCGTCTGACGCGACCAGTTGCCGACCTCGCCGCCAGCGCCGGCCGAGTCGGCAGCGGCGGCGTCGTCGCCGACCATTCACCGTCGGATATGGCCGAGACCGACCTGCTCGGTGACGCGCCGTCGAGGACTGACGTGCGCTGACGTGTGTCGAGTCTGTCGCTGTCTCGACTCGTGCTCAGATCGGGCGTATCCGATCTGCGCTCAAGCCGGCTCCGGGCGATGTCGGTGACGCAGGAATTCGTTGAAGACCGGTGCCACGGACAATCCAACGATGATGACGACAGCGAACTCGAGGTCGTGTTTGATGAGGTTGATCTTGCCGAGGAAGTAGCCGAGTGTCGTGACGCCGACGGCCCACGCGAATCCGCCGATGATGTTGAAACCGACAAATGTCCGTTACTTCATCTTCCCGACGCCGGCGATGATCGATAACAACCCGCTCTCGGCGAACACGATCAGGACCAGGACCGGAAGTCCACCACAGCGGCCCCTGACAGGGCGAACCCTGGTCGCCGGCTCTCTCAGCGCAGTCTCAGGTCTGTGCTGCGAGACTGCTCCGATGCGGGTGTTGGTGGTCGAGGACGAGGTTGCCTTGGCGCTCACCCTGCAGACGGGACTCGAGGCCGAGGGATACGTTGTCGAGTTGTCCCACGACGGTGTCGATGCGCTGTGGCGAGCCACCGAGTTCGACTTCGATGCCGTGCTGGTCGACATCATGTTGCCGGGTCTGAACGGGTTCGAGATCGTCCGGCAACTCCGCGAACGCGACAGGCCGGTGCCGATCATGATGTTGACGGCCAAGGGTGGCGACCTGGATCAGGCCGAGGCTCTCGACCTCGGGGCCGATGACTTCTTGTCCAAGCCATTTTCGTATCAGGTTCTTCTCGCCCGTTTGCGGGCGTTGATCAGGCGTGGATCCAGTGCGCGTTCAGCGGTGCTCGTCGTGGGCGATCTGCGCATCGATGTCGCCGCTCATCAGTGTCGGCGCGGCGACGTGCTGGTCGAGCTGACTTCGAAGGAGTTCGAACTTCTGGCCTTCTTGGCCCATCACCACGGGACCGTGGTCAGCAAAGACGACCTGCTTCGCCATGTGTGGAACGACGATCGTTTCGACACCAACATCGTCGAGGTGTACATCGGCTATCTCCGACGCAAGATCGATGCGCCGTTCGACCTCGTCTCGATCGAGACCGTACGCGGTGTCGGCTATCGCCTGGTCGCTCAGGCCGATTGATGTGAAATCCGGAGTCGATGAGCCATTCCGATTCCGATTCCGATTTCGATTCGGCTCGGTTCGGGTTCGGATAACCTTGCTCGCGTCATTGGCACTGATCGTCGGGCTGGTCGTCGGTGGGACAGTGCTCTACGGCTCGCTGCGCAACGGGCTGATCGACGCCCAATCGGGCACTGGTCCGGCGCGAGCCGCTGAGTTGGCGGCGTTGGCCGGAAGGGCTCCGCTGCCGGCCGTGCTGCCAGCGCTCGACGCCAGCAGCCCGGCATTTCTGCAGGTCGTCGATCCGGCGGGAGAGGTGATCGC
>JAYTOM010000249.1:0-1926 GCA_043747765.1 Actinomycetota bacterium | reverse complement strand
GCGTCGTCGAGCATTCGGTCGATCCATCGTTGCGCGACGTCGGCATCACCTTTGTAGAACCATGAGTTGCCATGAGCTCTTTCGGCCAGTCCCGAGGAGCTGGTGGCCAGTCGAACCGAGGCGTCCAACGCGAGATCGGCGTACTTGATCGAGTCGTCGAGGTCTCCGCGGACGAAACGGCCGTAGGCAGCGATTCCCAGGACAATGGGCGACAGAGCTGCGGACTCGAACCCAGGCATGGCGATGACGTCATCGGCCCAGTTGATGACCTCGGCGCGCATCGAACGGATCGAGTACTCGTGTAATGCTGCGAGAAGGCGGCACCCGCTGTCGACGTCTCCGTGGTCGAGCATCCATGAGAACGCGACACGCAAGTTGTCGAAGTCGCGGTCGAGTCGCGCTGACGCCGCCGCTTCGTCGGGCCCGGTGAGCGCGATTCCGGCGCGTTCGGCGAAGTCGAGGTACCAGTGGACGTGGCGCCGGCTGACGTCGGCGCGGTCGCTAACTTGGGCTCGGCCGTATTCGCGCAGGGGCTCGAGCACGCGGTACCGGCCGACTTCGGGATCGGTCACCTGCACCATCGACTTGTCGACGAGGGCGGCGAGCACCCGAGCGATCGAAGCAGTGTCCAGCGACCCGTCCCCCGTGCATTCGTCGGCACAGATCGACTCGACGGCATCGAGACCGAAACCGCCCGCAAACACGGCCAAGCGACTGAAGAGGTTCTGCTCGTCGACGGTGAGCAAGTTGAACGACCAGCCGACGAGATCGCTCAAGGTGGAGTGGCGCGCGGCCGTCGCGAACTGGGCGTGGTCGAGCAGATCGAATCGCTGCTCCAGACGCTCGGCGAGCGCGGCAGGGCTGATCGCGCGCAGTCGCGCTGCCGCGAGCTCGATGGCGAGCGGCAGGCCATCGACCCGACGGACGATCGCGGCGACGGCCTCGGCGTTGTCTGGGCCGAGCACGAAGCCCGGGCTTGACGCTGCGGCTCGGTCGACGAACAGACGCACCGCCGGCGCCGCTGCGATGTCACCGAACCCCGTTGACGACGCTGCGACTGCGAGCGGCTGCACGCGCCAGACGTGCTCGACAGGCAGGCCGAGCACCTCGCGGCTCGTCGCGAGGACCGTGAGATCGGCGCACGCCGCGAGCAACCGGTCAATGAGCCGCGACACCGACGTGCGCAGATGCTCGCAGTTGTCGAGCACCAGCAACGCTCGACGGCCACGGAAGAACTCGATCAGCGTGTCCTCCATCGACAGGTGCTGTCGTTGCTGCACATCGATGGCGGTAGCGACCGAGGCAACGGTCGAGTTCTGGTCGTGCACCGGCGCAAGTTCGACGATGTGGACTTGACCGCCGCGCGCGTCCCACACGTCGCCGGCGACGCGCAAGGCAAGCCGTGTCTTGCCCACACCGCCAGGCCCGACCAGCGTGACCAGCCGATGCTCGCTCAGGCCTGCCACGATGCGGGCCACGTCGGCGGCGCGCCCGACCAACGGTGTCATCTCGGTGGGAGGCGGGCGGAGCTGGCGGACCGGCATCGGCGCCGACGAGCCCAGCAGCGTGGGATCGCTGCCGAGGATGCGAACCTCGAGTGCACGGATCGCGGCCGGCGGATCGAGCCCGAGTTCGTCGCGCAGGATCGAACGAAACGCGTTGACACGGCGCAATCCATCGGCTGACCGGCCCGTGCGGTGCAAGGCGGTGGCGAGCAGGATCCACGGACGCTCGCGCAGCGGATGCTCGCACACCATCGCCTCCAACTCGGCCACGACGACGTGCTCCTCACCGCCCTCCAACCGCAGCGCGAGCCACTCCTCCAGCGATGTCAGCCTCAACTCGTCGAGACGGGTGAACTCGGGCCGCGCCCAATCCCGCCCGGCGAACTCGGCGTACGGGACACCGCCCCATTGGCCGAGCGCG
>JAYTOM010000248.1:0-16390 GCA_043747765.1 Actinomycetota bacterium | reverse complement strand
CCGGGGTAGGCCATGAACAGTTTGAAGCTGGTGATGCCCTCGTTGTCGGTGAGGTAGCGCATCGCTTTCAAGGCCTCGTCGTCGACACCACCGACAATCTGGTGGAAGGCATAGTCGATCGCACATTCGCCGGCCGCTTTGGCATGCCAGACGCCAAGGCTGTCGATCACGTTCTCGCCATTCCGTTGCACGGCGAAGTCGATGATGGTGGTCACACCGCCCCACGCAGCGGCCCGAGAGCCCGTCTCGAAGGTGTCGCTGGCATTCGTGCCACCGAAGGGCAACTCCATGTGCGTGTGCGCATCGATGCCGCCGGGGATGACGTATTGCCCAGTTGCGTCCAGGGTCACGTCGGCGGTAACGCCCTGCGCTGCGGTCTGGCCCGGCGCATACATCGCGACGATGGTCTCGCCGTCGATGAGGACGTCCAGCAATTGTCGTCCGGTGGAGCTGACGACCGTTCCGTTGCTGATCAGTGTGCGGGCCACGACTAGCGCCTCACCAGTTCGTCGTAGGCGTCGGGACGTCGGTCGCGGTAGAAGGCCCACCGGTCGCGGATTTCGGTCAGCTTCGTCATGTCGAGGTCGCGCACGATGAGGTCCGGTTTGTACGGATCGCCGACATCGCCGACGAACTTGCCCTCCGGATCGACGAAGTAGCTCTGGCCGTAGAAGTCGTTCTCGCCGAGTTCTTCGATTCCCACTCGGTTGATCGCGCCCACGTAGTAGATGTTCGCGACCGCGGCGGCCGGTTGCTCGAGCCGCCACAGGTACTCGCTGAGTCCGCGATGTGTTGCCGACGGATTGAAGACGATCTGGGCGCCGTTCAGGCCGAGTGCCCGCCATCCCTCGGGGAAGTGGCGGTCGTAGCAGATGTAGATTCCGACCTTTCCGACCGCCGTGTCGAACACGGGGTAACCACCGGTACCAGGAGTGAAGTAGAACTTCTCCCAGAACCCCTTCGTCTGGGGAATGTGCTGCTTGCGGTACTTACCGAGATACGTGCCATCGGCGTCGATGATCGCCGCAGTGTTGTAGTAGAGCCCGGGCTGCACGATCTCGTACATCGGCAGCACCATGACCATGCCAAGTTCCTTGGCCAGCGACTGGAACCGCTTGGTGGTCGGGCCGTCCGGTATGTATTCCGTGTAGCCGTAGTACTCGGTCTCTTGGACCTGGCAGAAGTACGGGCCGTAGAACAGTTCCTGGAAGCAGATCACCTTCGCGCCCTGCGCCGCCGCTTCACGGGCCGCCACCTCGTGCTTGTCGATCATCGCGTCCTTGGAACCCGGCCAATCGGTCTGCACCAACGCCGCTCGAATGATCTCTGCCACAGGTTCCCCCTCTGAGATAGCTGGTAACGAGGCAGATCGTATATGTCACAGTCAGTTGCTGACAATGATACGTTTGTTACCGCACAATGCTTTACAGAACGTTCACAGAACGGGCGGGGTCGGGGATGCTGACAGACATCGTAGGATCCATCGACGACCGCAGCGCGCGAGGCATCGCAGCCGCGATCGGCCGGATGGTCACCAGCGGTGCGCTGCCGACGGACTCACGACTGCCCACCGTGCGAGCGCTGTCACGGGCGTTGGGTGTGTCGCCCACAACGGTCAGCGAAGCCTGGCAGACACTCGCCGCCGTCGGAGCAATCGAGGCGCGCGGACGGCTCGGAACGTTCGTCCGTCATCCCGTCGGTCCCGGTGGTCCGCGCCGATACAGGCGAGTGACGGCGGGGCCTGGCCACTTCGCGCTTGACCTGTCCAGCGGCACGCCCGATCCTGCGCTCCTGCCGGACCTCGGCAAGGTGGTGGCCAACGTCAGCCGCCAGTCGTTGACCAGCAGCTACCTCGACCAACCCGTCCTGCCCGAGCTCGACGAGTTGCTGCGCGCCCGTTGGCCGTTTCCAGCCGAGGACCTGACCGTGGTGGACGGAGCGATGGACGCCCTCGATCGCGTCGCCCAGATCGTGGTCCGTCTGGGCGACCGCGTCGTGGTCGAACACCCCACATTTCCGCCGCTGCTCGATCTCCTCGAACAGCTCGGAGCAGACGTGATCGGTGTCGATGTCGACGAGGAAGGGATGTCGGTCGACGGCCTCCGGGAGGCGCTGACACGGCAACCGTCAGCGGTGTTCCTGCAGCCCCGAGCCCACAATCCGACAGGCGCGACCATGACGACCCGTCGCCGCAAGGCGCTGGCTGTTCTGCTGGCCGCCTCCGAAGCGATCATCGTCGAGGACGACCACAGCGGCGACATCGCAGCAGGAAAGTTGATGAGCTTCGGAACCTCGATGCCATCACGAACGGTGCACATCCGCAGTTTCTCCAAGAGCCACGGACCGGACCTCCGACTCGCTGCGATCGGCGGTGCGGCAGACGTGGTCAGCGCGGTTGCCAACCGTCGTCTGCTCGGGCCCGGCTGGAGCAGCCGGATCCTTCAAGCCGTTCTGGTGGGGCTGCTGAACGACCCCACGACGGCGGTGACATTGGGTCGGGCCCGAGACGAATATGCGCGTCGTCGACACCTCGTCACCGAGGTGCTGGCCGAACACGCAGTGCCGAGCACGCCCGGCGACGGGATCAACTTGTGGATGCCCGTCGCGGACGAACGCTCAGCCCTGATCACGCTCGCAGCACAGGGCATCGGCGCAGCACCGGGTGAGCCGTTCATGGTCCGTCCCGACGCCGACTCACTCCGTCTGACCGTCGGTCTGCTCGATGGCTCCGATGCCGAGATCCGGGCCACATCTCACCAGCTCGCCGACGCCGCCGGCTTCACGCCGTCTCGCAGCGGACACCGCTGACGACTCCGGTCAACGAGCGTCGGGAATCAGCGGATGGATGCTGAAATCGGCGAGATGCTCGCCCGCCGTGGCGAGTGCGGTCTGGATGTGTGGAGTCTGCATGTGGCTGTCGAGGGCGGCCTGGCTCTTCCAGCGCTCGACGGTGATGAAGGTCTGCGCAGAAGCGGCTGAACTGAACAGCTCGTACGTGACGCAACCTGGCTCGGCGCGGGTCGGTGCGACGAGTTCGTGGAGGGCTGCGCCGACGATCTCCTCGGAACCCTCTTTGGCGGTCAGGACGGCGACGACATCGATATCGGACATGAGCAAACTCTGGCACAAACTCCGGTCGATGAACACGGGGGTACGACCTGGCGATAAGCGGGTATGGTCCGGCGGTGAACTGGCTGCAGCGACTGTTCGGAATGGACAGCACGCGCGACGAGAAGCCCGTCGATCCGGCGACCGTCGTTCATGTCGCCACCTTGCCGTTCTGGCAGACGCCGTTGATCGTCAAAGGGCTGGAGCAGAAAGGCATCGTCGCCACGTTCGCCGAGATGTCATCGCCGAAGTACACGATGATCGGGATTCCGACTGCACGGATCTACGTGGTTCAGCGCGACCGCGCTGTCGCCGAGCGGATCATCGCCGAACTCACAGCCAGGGACCCGGACTCGCCTCGCCGCAGGTTCATCCCGGGCGGCTGATCGCCCCGACCCGCCGATGAAACTCACATCGCGCTGGTGCGCAGCAACTCGAACGCCATCGGGCACTCGGCAGCCAACGATGCCGCCACTGGATCATTGAGACCCTCGTGGCCGACGATGGCGGTGGCCATTGCCAGTGGCACCCGCTCGACTTCGTGGTCCCACCCGTCCGCCGCGTCGTCGAGCCGCTGCAGCATTGCCTTCCACATCGGTTCCGGCATCCGCCGACCGCGACCGGCGACGATCCACACCGGTATCTCGGCGCAGTAGGCCACAGCGGCCGCTGCATGAGAACCAATCGAACAGAGCGCGCCATCAGGACCCGCCGCAAGTGCCTCGACAATGACCAGATCGCTCCCCAGAACTGCAGCCGCGGTACCGACCGGCGAGATCTCCTCGGCCTCGACATCGACACGCTGCAGGCGGCGAACGAGCGAGTTGCCGAGATCGTTGGAATCGATGACAAGAGCATTGAGATCACCGCGACGGATCAACGCCTCACCGGCGAAGTCCGGCCAGCCGACCACGCACACGGTGGCGGCTTCGGGCAACAGGTCGACCAGTTGATCGGCGGTCGGATCTTCCTCGATGTGGTCGGCCAGTCCCCACGCCTCGCGAAATGGTTCGGCCGATGTGACGAGGTTGGCGCACAACCACCACAGCGGGCCGGACGTGCCGTGACGCTCGACGATGCGTCGACATGCAACAACGAGTCCGGCAGGGTCGAGGTTCAGGCCGGCAATCGCTGTTGCTGTCTCGCGCACGAGCATGCGCTGGTCACCACCGGATGACCGTGCCACATACCGCAGACGTTCGATCGGATGCACATCTCGCAACCTAACGGGTCGATCCGTCTGTCAGCTCTCGCGCGTCCGCTCTTCCGTGCAGCTCTCGCGTGCAACTTCGCAACCATCAGCCTGCTGGCAGGTCCATCGTCGGAATGTCCGCCGAATCGTCAGGGCCGCCGGTGCCGCCGAAGTTCGACTCGAAGAACCCGTTGACGTCGACAACCACATGCGTCGCTGCGGAGACGTAGATGCACACTTGGCCAGCACCGCCGATCTTGGCGATCACGGCGTTGGCAACTGCGGTCTTGGCGACGAAGTTGAGGTTGGATGCCAGCGGTTGCTGGCTGCCGCACGGGTAGACGGTGACGAATCCCGGCCCGGCGGCATCGGTCACGGTCACGTTCAGAACCGCTGCCGACGCGTCCCTTGCCACTCCGCCGCGACCGGCCACCTGGACCGCCGTCGTGGAGCCGCCCGATCTGATCCCCATGCCCATCGATCGGGCATCGACGGTCATATCGTCCAGGCGCGAGTCAGCGAGCCGCGCAGGCTGCAACGACGTGTACGAGGCCGTCGGTGGGAAGTACCCGTTCACATCCACCACGAGTTGCGTCGCATTCGACACGAAGATGCATACCTTCCCGCCGACCCCGATCTTGGCGACAACAGCATTTGCGATCGCCGTTCCGGCCACGAAGTTCAGATTCGAGGCCATCGGTTGCGGACCACCGCACGGGAACACCGTGACAAAGCCGGGACCGACGGCGTCGACCACGGTGACGTTGAGCATCACCGCCGATGCGTTCGCGGCGACTGCACCTCGAGTGGCAACTGTGATCTCGGATGTCGAGCCGCTGGCTCGTCGTCCGGATCCAGCACCCGATCCATCGATCGTCGAACCGTCAGGCCGAGAGTCGAAAACTCGAGCTGGCACCAGCGACGTGAACCTCGCGGCGTGTCGGAAGTAACCGTTCACATCGACAACGAGTTGCGTATCGTCAGAGGTATAGAGGCAGATCTTGCCGCCGACTCCGATCTTCGACACGGCAGCGTTGGCCACCGTCGAATTGGCGATCACATTCAGCGTCGACGCCAGCGGGCGGATGGTGCCGCACGGGAACACCGTCACGAAACCTGCACCGCCGGCCTCGGTCGCGGTCACGTTCAGGACTGCCGCAACCGCGTCGTCGGCCACTCCGCCCCGGCCGGCGACCGGCAACTCGGTTGTCGAACCCGCCGTCAGTACGCCCACGGCGGCGAACGAGCCGTCCGCGGTGACGCCGTCGGCCCGTGAATCGAACAGCCGCGCGGGAACGAGCGAAACGTATGCCCGGGCAGAGCCAGTCGGCGTCGAAACTGCACTCGACATCGTCGTGGCTGCGAGCCCGCCGACGAGAGCAATGACGACGGCAGCCACGATCCGACGCCGACGAATCGAGTTCACACCAGTCACAGCCATTCGAACCTGCCCGATCTCAGGACGCGCATCGAACGGCGCCCGATCGTTCATCGGCAGCTGCCCATCGGCCATGAGCGAAAGATCATGAGCTGTGCCGCCGTCAACCCCGCGCGCTACCGTGGCGGGCGTGGCCAGCAATCCGTCGCCAGACGTCGTCCTCACCGCCCTCGACGGGGAAAGCCGCCCGTTGGAGGAGTGGTTGACCACCTTCAACCTGGCCTGTGTCGTGTTGGATCCGTACACGAACGAGAGCTCGTGGATCCTCAAGACCGCAGCACGAATCCTCGCCGGTTTCCGTGGAGCCGACGTACGCGTCAACTTCGTGGTCACCTGCAGTGGCGACGAAGCGAAGTCGTTCCTCGGCCCGCTTGCCGCCGAGTTCCTCGTCTACACGGACCCAGCGCGCACGTTCGTCAAGTCCCTCGGCTTGGACACACTCCCCGCCTTCGTCTTCGTCTCGATGGACGGTCGCGTCGCTGCCGTTGCCGAGGGCTGGAACGGCGCCGAGTGGCGCAACGTCGCCGACACCATTGCCAAAGCAACGGCGTGGTCCAGCCAGTCGATCCCTGCCGCCGGCGATCCCATGCCGTTCGCCGGCACCGCAGCACTCGCCAACTAGTTCGGCCGGCGGGCCCACGCAGATGTCACTGCCCGAGGACTTCTCGACCGACCTCCCTGTCGATTCGGTCATCGTCGATGTCATCGAAGCGCTGCGAGATACGGGCGCCGCAGTGCTCGTCGCTCCGCCGGGCGCCGGCAAGACAACACTGGTGCCGCTGCGGCTGATGGACCAACCGTGGCTGCACGGGTCCAAGATCGTGATGCTCGAACCACGACGACTGGCCGCTCGCGCCGCCGGACACCGAATGGCACACCTGTTGGGCGAGGGCGTCGGCGACACGGTCGGCTATCAGACGCGAGACGAACGACGGATCGGTCGGAACACACGGATCGAAGTCGTCACCGAGGGTGTGCTGACGCGGCGATTGCAGAACGATCCCGAGCTGCCGGGCACCGGACTGGTGATCTTCGACGAAGTACACGAACGCAACCTGCCGACCGACGTCGGTCTGGCCCTCGCGCTCGATGCACGACGTACGCTTCGCCCCGATCTGCGGATCCTGGCGATGTCGGCCACGCCACAGGCCGAGACACTGGCCGCCCTACTTGGTCGGCCGCTCCTCGGAACTGCTGGGCCGTGCCCGATCATCACCAGCGAGGGGCGCACGTATCCCATCGATGTTCGATGGTCGCCCCTCGGAAAGGGTCAGCGCCTCGATCAGGCCGTTGTCGAAACGGTGCTGCTTGCGTTGCGCAACGACATCGGCGACATCCTCGTCTTCCTTCCGGGCATCGGCGAGATCACGAGAGTGATGCAAGCACTGGATCCACTGGTACCCGGCAGCGTCGACCTGTATCCGTTGGCCGGCGCCTTGTCGTTGACCGATCAGGACCGGGCTCTCGCCCCGTCACCACCCGGCCGCAGACGCGTCGTGTTGAGCACCGACATCGCCGAGACCTCGCTCACCGTTGCCGGCGTTCGGATCGTGGTCGACGCCGGGCAGGCACGCGTCCCGCGCTATGACACACGTACTGGAATGACCCGGTTGACGACGGTTGCGACGAGTCGAGCATCCGCCGACCAGCGCTCCGGCCGCTCTGGGCGAACCGAGCCGGGAGTGGCGTACCGGATGTGGAGCAAGCTCGAGCACGCGACTCGCCGCGCTCACCTCGAAGCCGAGATCACCCAGGTCGATCTCGCCGGTCTGGTGCTCGAACTGGCCGCATGGGGCACGCCGGCCGCCGAACTCGACTTCCCCGACCCGCCTCCGCTGCGCACCTTGGCGCAGGGTGCGGATTTGCTACGGATGCTCGGTGCATTCGACGAGAACGATGCCATCACACCCGTCGGTAGGGCGATGCTCGGCGTGCCGGCGCACCCTCGCCTGGCGCGCATGGTCATCGATGCCGAGACGTTGGGTCAACAGTCGCTGGCGTGTGTCATCGCCGCACTGCTCGACGACCGCGACATCCTGCGCGGACGCGCCGACGATCTCCCCGCCGACCTGTCGCTGCGGCTTCGAGTCGTGATGGGCACCGAGCGCCACGAGCACGCTGACCGCGGTGCCGTCCATCGCCTGATCCAGCGCGCTCACGACATCGCCAACCGCATCGGCACCTCGCTCGATCTCGACTCGATCGATCCTGATCGCGCCGGAGCCGTCCTCATCCTCGCCTACCCCGATCGGCTTGCCGTTCGACGTTCGCAACCGGGCCAGTTCCAATTGCGCACCGGTAGTGGTGCCTGGGTGGCCAAGGACGATCCGCTGGCCAATGAGGCATTCGTCGTGGCCGCCGACGTCGACGGTGACCGCAAGAACACACGCCTCCGGCTGGCGGCCGGTATCGCCGCAGAGGAAGTCGCAGCCACGCTCGGCGCGGCTGTGGAGACGCGACACACGCTGGTCTGGGACAAGAATCGCGGCGACATCATCGAACGGATCGAGCGGCGGCTCGGCAGCATGAAACTGGACGAACGTACTCGTCGGCCGGGTCCAGGCCGTCCGACGACCGAGGCTTTGATCGAACGAATCAGAGTCACTCGTCTGGCTCCGCTGAAGTGGTCGGGCCGCGCCGACCAACTACGCAGACGCGTCGAGTTCCTGTACCGCTCGTCCACCGACACGCGTCACGAGTGGCCGGACTGGTCCGATGCGAACCTCGTGCGCACGCTGGATGTCTGGCTGGCCCCATACCTGGACGGCATGACGAGCATGGCGGAGGTCGCCTCGCTCGATCTGAGCATGGTCCTGCGCGCTGGTTTGGCGTGGCCGCTCGGCTCACGCCTCGACGACCTTGCACCGATGCAACTCGAATTGGCCTCGGGTCGGTCGGTCATGCTCGATTACAGCGGCGAACAGCCGTCGGCAACGGTGCGCGTCCAGGATCTTTTCGGGACCAGAGAACATCCGTTGGCCGCGGGCTTCCCTGTGCTGCTGCACCTGCTGTCTCCCGCCGATCGTCCGATCCAGATCACCTCCGACCTTCCCGGTTTCTGGTCCGGTTCATGGGCCGAGGTCCGCAAGGACATGGCCGGGCGATATCCAAAGCACCAGTGGCCGATCGACCCGGCCGCCGCCGTGCCCAAGCGAATGAAGGACCGCTGACGCAGTGCAGGTAGCGTTTTCGGCATATGGCAACCCCCGGATCGATGCCCGAGTTCGAGTTCAGTGAAATCCTTCCGCTCGGTCACGACGACACCGAGTACCGGCTGATCGGTACCGAGGGGGTTTCGACGTTCGAGACGCCGGAGGGCACGTTCCTGAAGGTCTCCCCTGAGGCAATCACGCTGCTGACACGGACAGCGATGCGCGACATCGCCCACCTGTTGCGATCGAAGCACCTCCAGCAGTTGGCGAACATCCTCGACGACCCCGAAGCCAGTGACAACGACCGTTTCGTGGCTCTCGACCTGTTGAAGAACGCCAACATCGCAGCCGGTGGCGTCCTGCCGATGTGCCAGGACACAGGCACGGCGATCGTCAAAGCCAAGAAGGGTCAGTACGTGTTCACCGGTGGCGGCGACGAGCGCGCGATAGCGCGCGGCATCTTCGACACGTATCAGACGAGCAACCTGCGATACAGCCAGATGGCACCGCTCAACATGTACGACGAGGTCAACACTGGCAACAACCTCCCAGCGGAGATCAAGATCAACGCGATCGACGGCGATGCCTTTACGTTCCTGTTCATGGCCAAGGGCGGCGGCAGCGCGAACAAGAGCTACCTGTTCCAGGAGACCAAGGCGCTTCTCAATCCAAAGACTCTCCTGCCGTGGATCTTCGAGAAGATGAAGACACTCGGCACCGCCGCCTGCCCGCCCTACCATCTCGCTGTGGTCATCGGGGGCACGTCGGCCGAGTTCGCCGTCGAGACCGCCAAGCTGGCCAGCACCAAGTACCTCGATCATCTGCCGACAGAGGGCAGCAAGCTCGGCAACGGCTTCCGCGACATCGAACTCGAGCAGGCCGTCCTGAAGTTGTCGCAGGAGACGGGCATCGGTGCCCAGTTCGGCGGCAAGTACTTCTGCCACGACGTGCGCATCATCCGTCTCCCTCGCCACGGTGCAAGTTGCCCGGTGGGTATGGCCGTCAGCTGCAGCGCCGACCGGCAGGCACTCGGCAAGATCACCAAGGACGGCATCTTCCTGGAAAGGCTGGAGACCGATCCTGCCCGTTTCCTGCCCGATGTCACCGAGGACCACCTCGAGTCCGAGACGACGCCGGTGATCCACATCGATCTCAACCGGCCGATGGACGAGATCCGTGCCCAACTGAGCAAATACCCGGTGAAGACGCGCGTCATGCTGACCGGACCAATGGTGGTCGCCCGCGACATCGCCCACGCCAAGCTCAAAGAGCGCCTCGACGCGGGGCTCGGTATGCCGCAGTACATGAAGGACTTCTGCGTCTACTACGCCGGCCCGGCGAAGACCCCCGACGGCTACGCATCCGGTTCGTTCGGCCCGACGACGGCCGGCCGGATGGACAGCTATGTCGATGAGTTCCAGGCCAACGGTGGCTCGATGATCATGTTGGCCAAGGGCAATCGCAGCAACCAGGTGACCAACGCCTGCAAGACCCATGGCGGTTTCTACCTCGGCTCGATCGGCGGCCCGGCCGCGCGTCTCGCCCAAGACTGCATCACCAAGGTCGACGTGCTGGAATACCCCGAACTCGGGATGGAAGCAGTCTGGAAGATCGAGGTCCGCGATTTCCCGGCATTCATCATCGTGGACGACAAGGGCAACGACTTCTTCGACCTCGTCGACAGACCCTACGTCGGCACACCCGTCGCAATCATCTGAGTCGGCGTTCGCGACTGGCGAGGGTCCCTCAACCGCCGGGCGGCGTTGCGTTCGCTGTGCAGCCGCGCTCGATCAGCTTGCGCACTGCGATCAGTTGAGGGGTCTCGATGCCGAGGAGTTCGTCGAGGATCATCCGCCGGTCAGAACGCTGCACTAATTGCGGCGCAATGCATCCGGCCACCCGCTTCGTCTGCCCGAGTGCGACGAGAACATCGACGATGTTTCTGGTGCTGGTCGCTCGGTCGGGTAAGCCAAAAACCACGTCAGCGCTGCCGGCCAAGGTGGTCGTGCCGGTCACGAACGGGCACTTCGTTCCGTCCTTCGGAACGGCGAGCGCAACGAGGTAGTCGGCCACAAGTGCGGTGATGCACCGGCTGGTCAGTGTCGCGGTGTGTCCAGCGCCCTCCCACTCGATCGCGACAGCATCGGCGAGCGCCCTGGCCATCAAGGGTGAATAGCGAGCAGGTGTCGCTGGATCACCTTTGGTTCCGACGACCAGAATCGGCGATGACGTCGTGACCTTTGTGATCACCGGCAACGCCTCGTCCGAGGCCGGGAAGTTCTTGCATTCCTGCGATTCGCTCCCGCGGTCCGAGAAATCTGCGCAGCGAATGGCGATGTTGGCGAAGTCCAATTCGGTCTCCGATGTCGAATCGGCCGGATAGCCGTAGACCAGATAGCTGCTGAATGCAGCCAACGTCGATCCATCGCCGTTGTCAGCGTCCTTCAGCGCAAACGCCAACGCCGGCCAATCGAACGCGCTGTACATGGCCCCGGTGAGAATGTCGTCCAGATTGCTCTTCGACAGTCGTCCGCCGCCCGGGAACTTGTCGACCAGCAGCTCGCCGATCTTCTTGCGGACCCGGGCCACGAGTGACGCTGTATGCGGGCCGGCTGGGCAGTTCGCCGTCGCATCGCAGAGCTGTTCGAAGTCGGCGATCGTGCCGTCGAAATCCTGCTCGGCGTAGAAGTCGATGCCGCCGCCGAAGTTGTTCGAGCGGCCGGCATCGGGATTCACCGCGCCATCCAGCACCATTGCTCGAACACGCGTCGGAAACATGTCGGCGAAGACGGCGCCGAGGGCCGTGCCGTAGCTGTAGCCGAGAAAATTCAGTTGAGTGTCGCCGACGGACCGGCGGATCATGTCCATGTCTCTCGCCACATTCGTGGTCCCGAGCAACGGCAACACCGACTTGTTGGCCGGGATGCATACGTCATAGTTGCCGGAACCCGATCCGGACCCGGCACCCGATCCGGACCGGGACCCGGACCCGGAATCGAACGAGGCCGGGCACAGCACGGGACTGGAGTCGCCAACCCCTCGCGGATCGAACCCGATGATGTCGAAGCTGTCGAGCATCTGCTGCGGATAGCTCTGCGCCTCGCCGTAGGCAAGAGCGATCCCCGAACCGCCGGGACCACCCGGATTGACCAGCAACGAGCCGATCCGCGCCGACGGGCGAGCAGCGGCGAGTCGAATCATCGCGATGGACAGGTGCGCGCCAGCGCTGTCGCTGTAGTCGAGCGGCACACTGATCGTCGCGCAGTCCCACGGCGCCGGGTAGTCGTGACACGTCGTCCACGCAGCTGGTTCGACAGCCGGCAGACCATCGTCACCACCTGCATCGGCAGCCGTCGTGTTGCCAGTCGTCGTGTTGCCAGTCGTCGTCTTGCCCGTCGTCGTCTTGCCCGTCGTCGAGTTGGTTCCGGTGCCGTGTCGTACCGACTGGGTGATCGCCACGCCGCCCGATGCGCAACCGGCAATGACCAGGCCCGATACGAGGCACGCCGCCAACGTTGCACCCCGGCGGCTCATCAGGTGAAGGTTAAAGGTTTCTCTGGATGAGCAGCATGCAGTTGGCGGCTTGATTCCGGATGATCAGAGCAGTGTCTTGAGCAGTTCGCGAGTGCGCTCCACTTCGTCGGGATTTCCGCCGAACTCGGAAGCCGTGAAGTCGGTGACGCCGATGTCAGCCAAGGCGCGAATTCGGTCGGCGACCTCTGCTTCGTTCCCGACGATGGCAACGTCCTCCGGGCCCGCAGCGCCCTCCTTGTCGAGCATCGCCCGGTAGCTCGGCAGGAACCCGTACACCTGGAACAACTCAGCCGCTCGGGCGACGGCGCCGGCCTTGTCTTGGCTCACGCAGACCGGAAGGGCGGAGATCACGCGGGGCTTCGGCCGGCCGGCGGCCTCGGCCGCGGCGTTCAACGTCGGGACGATGTGCGTCCGCAGCGTCTCGGGGCCTGTGCACCAGGTGACTGTGCCGTCAGCGAGCGCACCCGCGACACGCAACATCTGCTCGCCGAGCGCAGCAACGAAGACGCCGGGACGCTGGGCCACGGGTAAGGACACTCCCGCGTGAACGCGGTAGTCGTCGCCATCGAAAGCAACGTTGCTCCCGTCGAGCAGCGGCATCAACACACTCAGGTATTCGCGCAGATGAAGGACGGGCTTGTCGTACGACAGGCCCCACATGCTTTCGACGACCAGCTTGTGGCTCAACCCGATGCCGAGGGCGAGCCGACCAGCGCTGGCCGCGTTGACGGTGAGTGCCTGCTGGGCGAGCATCATCGGGTGTCGCGGGTAGGTCGGAACGACCCCGGTGCCGAGTTCGATGCGCGGAACCTCCCGGCCGATCACTGCAAGTGCGGTCAACGCGTCGTGACCGAAAATCTGCGAGACGTAGAAGCCAGCGAAACCCTGAGCCTCGGCTGTCTTTGCCTCGTCGACCAACTGGTCGATGGTTCCGTCGTTGGTCGAGCCACTGAAGATTCCGATGCGCATGGGGCTGCACCGTAGTGCGGTTCGTCGATCAGCAATCGAGGCAGCGGCCCGGACGGTCGCCGAACGAACTGCGGCTGTCAACTCCGAAACGACGTCCGGCCACGGCCAACGTCACGAACGATGCGAGACCGATCAAGACTGCGAGCATTTCATCACCTCCTGTGATTAAGATCGTCTTCAGTATCTGCGAACTCTATTGATAAGGCAAATGCATATTCATGGCTGATTCGATCGGAAATCAAGATCTACCCCTCGGTGTCGAGGTCCGGCATCTCGCTGCACTCGAAGCGATTGCGCTGACCAGCTCTTTCTCCCAGGCGGCAGCGATGTTGGGATACGCACAGAGTGCCGTGTCGCAACAGATCGCAACACTCGAACGCGCCGTCGGCCACAAGTTGGTCGAACGTCCGGGCGGCCCTCGCCCCGTCTCGCTCACCAGCGCTGGCGAAGTCCTGCTCCGTCACGCAACGCACATCACCGCTCGGCTGGGCGCTGCCAAGGCCGACCTGGACGCATTGGCCGCCGGCGATGCGGGCGCTCTCCGGGTCGGTACGTTCCAGTCGGCCAGTGCCCGCTTGCTGCCGCCGACGTTGACGTTGTTCCGCGACAACTGGCCCGGCATCACGGTCGAACTGCGCAACGCCGCCGGCCGCCTGCTCGAGGGCCTCGTTCGTGCCGGCCAACTCGACCTTGCCTTTACCGACGTACCCACCCATGCCGACCCGCTGACGGCCACCGAATTGATCGCCGACCCGTTCGTCGTCATGCTGCCTCCCGATCACCCTCTCGCGGCCGGCGACGAGGTCGATCTGGCCAGCCTCGACGGCGAGCGTTTCATCTCCGGCAACAGCGACGACACCTGCGAGTTCCGGGTGTTCGAGGCGATCGAGCGCTTCGGCGGCCACCCGGAAGTGATCTTCCGCAGCGACGACAACCTGACCAAGCAGCGACTCGTCGCGTCGGGGCTCGGTATCGCCGTGGTGCCCCTGCTCGCAGTCGAACTGTTCGTCCCCGACGCTGCCGTCACGGTTCTCCCGATCGCCGAACGTCAGGCCATTTCACGCAGCATCGGCATCGTCTGGCACAAGGACCGCTATCGATCGCGTGCCACCGAAGCCTTTGTCGAGACCGCGATCACGATCGCCAGGAACATCTCGCTCCCCGACATTCCGGTGGTCACCTCTCGATCGACGTCGATGTTCGTATGAGCCGCAGTGCTTGCAGAAGTTTGCAGTCAAAAGCGCGCCATAGGGGACCAAAATGCTCGCAGAAGTTTCAGGCGAGGCTGACGAGTTCGAGCCAATCGTTGCTGAAGAAGTCGACCTGACCGTCGGGCATCAGCAACACCTTGGTCGGCTTGATCTGCTCGACGAATTCGGTGTCGTGGCTGACGAACACGATGGTGCCCTTCCAGTCGCTGAGCGCGTCGGCGACGGCCTGACGACTCGGCGGATCGAGGTTGTTCGTCGGTTCGTCCAGCAGAAGCAAGTTGTTCCGGCCGACCATCAGGCTGGCCAACGCCAGCTTCGTCTTCTCGCCACCGCTCAGAGTTCCGCTCTCCTGGAACACCTTCTGGCCCATCAGGCCGAACATGCCGAGCATCCCCCGCAGTTGGGTTTCCGTCAGCTGGATGTTCGGTGGCACAGCAGCGCGGATGTTGTCGAGCAATGACTTCTCGATGCGCAGGTTGTCGTGCTCCTGCGCGTAGTAACCAACGGCGACGTTGTGGCCGAAGTGGAAGTCGCCGAGGGTCGGCTCCGTCTCGCCGGCGAGGATCCGCAACAGACTCGTCTTGCCTGCGCCGTTCAAGCCGAGGACGAGCAGTCGCTCACCCTTGCCGATGTCGAATGTGACATCCTCGAACACCGGCTTACCCGAGCCGTAGCCCTTGCACAGACGGTTGGCAGTGATGACGGTGGCACCCGACGATGGTGGCTCGGGGAAGCGAACTTTGATCACCTTGTCGCCGTTGCCGACGTGGACCCGGTTGGTCTCCAGGCGGGCGATCTGCTTTTCCTTGCTGTGCGCCATGGCAGCCTTGGTGGCCTTGGCGCCGAAGCGGTCGACGATGGTCTGCAGCCGTTGGATCTCCTTGGTCTGCAGAGTTGCCTTACGCATCATCCGCTCTTCGTCTGCGGCGCGAGATGTCTTGTACTGCGTGTACGTGCCCTTGTACTCGACGAGGTGGCCGACGCCGTCCTCGTCTGCGCGGTCGAGATGCAGCACCCGGGTGATGGCCTCGTCCAGCAGTTCGAGGTCATGGCTGATGACGAGCATCGCGCCGCGGTACTTGCGCATGTAGTCGAGCAGCCACATCTTGGCGTCGATGTCCAAGTGGTTGGTCGGCTCGTCGAGCAGCAGTGCGTCACTGCCTGCGAAAAGGATTCGTGACAGTTCGACACGGCGCTTCTCGCCGCCGGACAGGACCGACAGCGGTAGATCCATCCGGTCCGCTTTCAGTCCGAGGCCAGCAGCGATGGAACGCGCCTCGCTGTCTGCTGCATACCCACCGGACATCGCGAAGTCGTCCTGGGCGCGACTGAAACGGGCGACGTTGCGGTCGCTCGTCTCTTCTTCCATCGCGATCCGCAGCTTCTCGATACGCATCAGCGCATCGTCGATGCCACGGCCGGACAACACGTGCGTGATCGCCGTGCGACCATCGGCCATGCTGGAGATCTTCGGATCCTGCGGTAGGTAACCGAAGCCGCCCTTGCGCAGGATCTTGCCGCCATTCGGCTCGGCCTCGCCGCCGAGCACCTTGAAGAACGTGGTCTTGCCAGCGCCGTTACGACCGACGAGACCGACCTTGTCGCGGGGCATGATGGTGAAGGAGGCGTCTTCGACGACAAGTCGACCGCCGATCTCCACTGAAACGCCCTGGACCTGAAGCACCCGTCAAGGGTGGCAGCAACCCCGCGCAACCGCAACGTGCCTCGTGGCGACCTGGATTAACATTGCAACGTGAGAATCGCGACGATCGGCAACCTCTCGCGA
>JAYTOM010000247.1:0-16237 GCA_043747765.1 Actinomycetota bacterium | reverse complement strand
GCACAGGACGCAGCGACGCTGCTGGCATCGCTCGGACATCACGTCGAGGAGGCGTACCCGAAAGCGCTGGAAGACACCGACCTGACCTCCCGGTTCATGGCGATGTGGGCGGCGAACATGGCAATCGGCTGCCAACGGATCGCCGAGGCAATCGGAAGACCCGTCACTGAGGACGACTTCGAGCCGATGAACTGGGCGCAGGCACAGATGGCCCAGCGATCGTCAGCCGTCGACTATGCCATGGCGCTCTTCGCCGTCTCACAGTTCCGCAGGCGCATGCATCAGTGGTGGACGCCGGTAGCGGACGGCGGAGAAGGATTCGACCTGCTGCTGACACCGACGCTCGGGGACCTCCCGCCGATCCTCGGCACAATGGTCAACCGCCGCGGCGAGAACCCCCTGAGACCGGTTGCGCTCGCCGGCCAACTCGTCCCATTCACTCCCCCGGCGAACACGACCGGCCAGCCGGCCATCAGCCTGCCGTTGCACTGGACCGCTGAAGGCCTTCCCGTCGGAATCCATCTTGTCGCCGGCTACGGACGCGAGGACGTACTGATCCGCGTTGCTGCCCAGTTGGAGGGCGCCCAGCCGTGGGCCGATCGGCACCCAGCCGTTTGAAACAGGCTGCGGACCGGTCGAATTTCAGTGACGACACCGGTTCAGCGCGAAAGATGTTGCAACTTGAAAACGAAAGCGCTTTCATGCGATCTAAATCCCACGGAGCTACGTCTACATACATGTGAACGAAACGCGGATTCCTCATAGCTCCACCGAAGTGCAGTCCCCTTGGGTGAGCGTTGCGGAACGCGCCATCGTTGTCAGCATGATTGCAGCCATCCTCGCCGCCGTGCTGTGGCAGGTCGGCGTCGGCGGCAGCTTCATCGTCGTGGTCTGCGCCGTCGGCGCATCGATCGCTGGTTGGGTACAGCCGGCACCACGCGTGCTTGCGCTGCAGCGTGTCACCGACATCCGCTCGCGTCGCACAATCGTCCGCTGAACCGCGCTCGACCTCATCCTTCTAACGAAGGCAGGCGATCACCGACTCAATGACCCGCTTCGTTTCGTCCGGGTCTCTGACCTGGATCGAATCGACACCGGTGTCTCTCACCGGCGCATCGTTGCCGCCGGGAAACAATGCATCACCCATGAACAGCATCCCCTCCACGCTGACGCCGACGATCTCGGTGAGTTTGGCGATGCCGTAGGCCTTGTCGATGCCGTGTTTGGTGATATCGACGGACGTCGCCCCGCCGAGGTGCACCGACAGTTCGGGGATCATCGCCTCGAGCAGCGCCTTGAACCGCTGGCGCTTGGAGAAGTCGGGATCCCACACTTTCTTGGCATCGACGGGCGCCTGCTGACCAAGTGCCGAATAGGTGATCTGCGTGCCTCGGTTCTCGATCAGCTCACCCCACGTTCGGTCCGGCTTGAAACCGGACGCATCGATCGCCGCACTCAACGACTCGATCGCCTTCGTCGCCTCCGCCTCGGTCAAGTCTTCGGAGTAGACCTTCTGCCAGGAGACATCGGCCGATACATACCGGTAGAACTTGGTTCCGCAGGTCGGCAGCAGCGTCAACCGGGTGAGGTCGGCGTCGGTCGACAGATTGCTGAGCAACTGCTTCTGGAATTGTGGCCAGTCACCACCGGAGATCACTGCCACCCTGGCGACGCCGAGCAAGGCGTCGAGCAGTCGTGCCATTTCGCTGTCGAGTGACGACTTGCTCTCGGCAAGTGTGCCGTCGAGATCGAAGACGATCAGTTGCTTGCTCATGTCGTTACGCCCATCTCGATTGTCTATCCGAAGATCACCGTTCCCACACTGATGCCGGCGCTGCCGTACCGTGCGACCATGGGACGATGAAGGTACGCGTTGGCTATGGATCCGGTGTCCGCAGTTCACTGAACGACGAGTCGCTCGGAGCGGTCGTCGACACGCTCGAGGAACTGCACTTCGACAGCCTGTGGTTCTCGGAGCGGATCAGCGGGGAGTCTCCCGACCCGATCGTGGCGATGGCCTATGCTGCAGGGCGGACGAAGAAGTTGAAGTTCGGGATGAGCGTGCTCGTGCTACCCGGTCGCAATCCTGTCGTGCTCGCCAAGGAACTGGCGACCCTCGATCGGCTCTCGAACGGACGGCTGCTTCCTGCGTTCGGACTCGGCGTCGCCGACCCGATGGAGCAGCAGGCATTCGGCGTCGAACGTACGCAACGGGCTGCCAGGTTCGACGAGGCACTGAGGGTGGTACGGGCCTGCTGGACCGACGACGTCATCGACCATGAGGGCGCCTACTTCCATTACGAAGGATTGCGGGTGTTCCCGAAACCGAAGCAGTCGCCACCTGACGTCTGGCTCGGGGGTATCGCCCCCTCTGAACTTCGTCGGGTCGGACGACTCGCAGACGGTTGGCTCCCGTCATTCGTCGTACCGGACGACATCAGCCGCGGCCGTGAGGTCATCGAACAGGTCGCCGCGCAGCACGACAGGGCGATCGACGATGAGCACTACGGCGTGCTGATCCCCTATTCGATGCAACCGCTTCCGGAGAAACTGCTCGCCGGATTCGCCAAGCGGCGACCGGATCTTGCCGACCCGGCGAGCGTCGTGCCTGTCGGGTTCGAAGCGCTCGCAAAGCAGGTCGACGCCTTCGTCCAAGCGGGTGCTTCGAAATTCGTCGTCATCCCGATCGTCGAACCGCTCGACGCCCAAGCGTGGGACGCACACCTGCGCGAAGCAGCCCCGGTACTGCTCTCCCTGCAGAACTGACCCGCAAATCAGTGCCTTCGCAACCGGGCCTTCGCAACCGGCGCCTCGCTGATCAGGGCGCGATGACCGGGGTGCCGATGCCTCCGGCGCAGGTTGCGCCAAGCTCTGGCGTCTGTGGACCTTGCTCGTATTTGGCGATGAACGCCTTCAGCGCCGCCGGATCGAACACGGGTATCTGCAACTGCGTGCTCCATGCCGATGCGACCATCGGAGCCGGCAGGCCGGCGTACGGCGTGATCAGCAGGTGATCGTTGCCGGGGACCAGCGTCTTGAGGAAGGCGATCTGATCGACAGCGAGCGACGGGTCGTAGGCGATCCACACCGAGCCGTGCTCCATCGAATGCACGGCATTCTCTTTGGCCACCTGCTTGTCGTAGAAGCCGCATGTCTGCCACACCGGACTGTGCGGACCGCCCACCGGAGGAGTCTGTGGGTAGGACACCGGGCTGGTGGTGTGCTGTTGTGAGAGCTTGCCGAAGGTGACGACGGTGGTCATGATGTCGGCATTCGACGTGGCACTTGGCGTGCCGGAGCCCGACACTGCCGTGGTCACCGACACTGCCGTGGTCACCGACGTGCTCGAAGCGGCCTTCATCGACGACGTGCACCCGGTGAACGTCAGCAGGCCGACGAAGCCCAACGCTGCCATCCATCCGGCGCGATGTGCCGATGGGTGGACGACTCGACCTGATACCGACGACATGGCGGTCAGTGTCCGAACATCGTCAGGAACTGCTCTTTGCTTCTCGGCCGGAAGACGTAGTTCGACTGGCGGACATCGGCCATCTGCGCACTCGGTGCCGGCGAATAGCGATGGCCCGGGTAGAGGATCGTGTCGCCAGGCAGTGCAGCGAGCGTCTGCAAGCTGTCGTACATCTGCTCGACATCGCTGCCAGGCAGGTCGGTGCGCCCGCACCCGTCCAGGAACAGCGTGTCACCGGCGACCAACCGTCCGTCCACCAGGAAGCACTGGCTGCCAGGAGTATGGCCAGGTGTGTGCACCATCGTGATCTCGATACCGCCGACTCTGAGCACGTCGCCACTCCCATGGCTGATGAGGTGATCGCCGCCGACCGCCGTTGCCTTGGTCACCCATTCCGCCTCGTCCGCCTGCACATGCACGGGGATGTCGACCGTCTCCAAGAGTTCGCGCAGGCCCTCGATACGCTGCCCGAAGATCGCCCCCCCGACGTGATCCTGGTGGTAGTGCGTTGCGAGCGTTCCGACGACGTTCATCTCGTCGCCGGCAACGACGTCGAGAATCGTTGCGATGTCGTATGCCGGGTCGACCAGCACGGCCTCCCCCGTCGAGCGATCACCGATGACGTAGACGAAATTTACCATCTGATGGGCAAATGGGTCCTTCGTGGCGAAATCCTCACCGGACAGGAGTTGACGGAAGTACAGGCGGTCGTTCGTCGAATCCATTCTGCTCATCCTTTCAGTTTGTCCATCGCCCACGCCCACCCGCGTGACGGATGTCCCGTTCGACCCTCTGCGGCGTCGGCACGGTGAGCGATAAACAGCCCGGCGTTGGCACCGACGAACCGCAGCGGCTCGATCTCCCACTGCCGGGAACGATGATTGACCCACGGCAGTTCGGTGAGCCGGCTGGTCGTGCCGGTGATCAGATCGGTCAGCGTACGACCGGCGAGATTGGTGGTCGAAACGCCGTCGCCGACATAGCCGCCAGCCCAGGCGAGACCCTCGGTGCGGTCGAAGCCGACAGACGAATGCCAGTCGCGGGGGATGCCGAGCGGCCCGCCCCAACGATGGGTGATCGTGGCGTCTCCGAGTCTGGGGAACAGGCCGACGAGTTCCCTGTGCAGTGCTTGGTGCACCTTGGGCACACGGTCGTAGGCATCGTCGATCTTCGAGCCGAAATGATAGAGCGCGCCGCGTCCACCGAAGGCGAAGCGGCCGTCTGCGGTCCGCTGACCGTAGATGATCATGTTGCGGGCGTCGTTGAAGGTCTCACGTCGTGCGAGACCGGCGTCAGCCCAGAAGTCGTCCGGCAGCGGTTCGGTCGCGATCATCAGCGAATAGATCGGCACGATCGTCCGCTTCTCCCCGCCGAGCGTCGGCGTGTACCCCTCCGTCGCCCGAACGACGACATCGGCACGCACGGTGCCGTGCTCGGTGCGCACTGCACCCTTGGCGATCGAGCGGACCCGGGTCCGTTCGTAGATCGTCGCGCCCTTGGCTTCAACGACGTTGGCGAGACCACGCACGAGTTTCGCAGGATGGATCACTGCACAGTTCGAGTTGTACGTCGCCCCGAGGATCGACGTGACATTGATCCGCTCCCGCGCCTCGGTCTGTCCGAGCCAGACCGGTTCCTCGAACCCGAAATGCCGCGCCACGGCGATGTCGGCCTGCAACCGCTGGACATGTGCCTGATGCCTGGCGACGTGGAGGTAACCGCCTTTGGCAAAGTCGCAGTCGATGCCTTCTGCAGCAGCAGCCCTGCCGACTTCGTCGACCGTCTTGTTCATCTCGTCCTGCATCCAGACGGCACCCTGGCGACCACCGGGACCGGCGGCGAAGTCGGCGAGGCTGACCGGCATGATCGCCGAGCACCAGCCACCGTTGCGTCCGCTTGCGCCGTACCCGGCGATCTCCGCTTCGAGCAATGCGATCCGCAGCGACGGGTCCTTCGTCAGCAGGTAATAGGCCGTCCACAAACCGGTGAAACCTGCACCGACGATGGCGATATCGACGCTCTTCGGGCCAGGTAGTGACGGGCGGACGCTTTCGGTGTCGTCGAGCACGGTGTCCAGCCACAACGATCGCGATTTGTAGGAGGATTGGGTCACCGGCATGACACGATGATGACATGTCGATTGCTCCACATGTTGACCGCATCGAACTGAAGGCGATTCGCGCCGTCGGTTTGATCGGCGTCCTACCAGAGGAGAAGGTCCGACCGCAACCATTCGAGATCGACCTCGTCATCGAATTCGACGGCCGCGCTGCGGGCGCATCGGACGATCTCAGCGACACGATCGACTACGGCCTGCCGATCGCCACGGCCGTACGAATCGTCGAGCGCGAGAACCATCAACTGCTAGAACGTGTCGCCACGCGTATCGCCGAGGAGGTGTTGGCGATCAACCGGGTGGACGCTGTCGAGGTACACGTCCGCAAGTTGCGCCCACCCGTCCCGTACGACATCGCCTCCTCTGCGGTCCGTGCATACCGCCGCAAGCCTGACCTCCTGCGCTTCGAGCGTCCACTGACGACGTCGTATGTCGCCCTTGGTTCAAACCTCGGCGATCGGCGTGCGACGCTGCGTTCGGCGATCCTCGCGTTGCCTGGAGTGCGGGCGATTTCGGGCGTCTACGAGACGGATCCCGTCGGTGGTCCTGGCGAGCAGGGCCGTTACCTCAACATGGTCGCAGAGCTGGAAACGCGGCTCGACCCCTATCAGCTGCTTGCCGTCTGTCGCGGCACGGAGTTGGCTGCCGGCCGCGAGCGCCTCGTGCGATGGGGCCCACGGACGCTGGATGTCGATGTACTGCTCTATGGCGATGTCAGTATCGACAGCGAGGAACTGACGATCCCCCACCCACGCATGTGGGAGCGCCGCTTCGTGCTCGCCCCGCTCGCCGACATCGCCCCGAACCGAGTGCCGACCGACTGGGATCAGCGGCTACCGGCCGGCGGCGTACAGCGTGTCGAGGACCTCGAGCTGTAGCGACATCCATGCCGGCGAGTTGATCGGCCGGCGTGCTCACGTCGATCGGCGGGCGTGCTCAGCTCGTCGATCGGGCGGTCTGTTCTCCGAATCGAGGCGCTCTACAGAGCTCTGGCGATCGCTGTCGCCATGGCGTTGACCTTGGCTGGGTAGTGGGCCCTGCCGTATTCCGGTTCGGCGCGGATGACGATCTCCAACAACTCGTCGTGCTGCACGGTTTCCTTCCACGGCAGGGCGATGTACAGCGGCAGGCCGAAGACCCGGAGCCGGTCGAGTTGCGTGTAGACGAGCTTCTGGTATTCGTAGCGCTGCGCCCACGGCCAGTCGTGCGGTGCAAAGCCGGTGCCAGGGTCGAGCACCATGTTCTGGCGGACTCCGAAACCCTCTGCCCGAGCCAGCATCTCGGTGAAGAATTCGACCAGCACCTCGACCGGATCGGTTGCTGTGACCTTCGACATCTGCAGCGGGTTCGGGCCCGACAGGAACGGCAGCACGACCGGACATCCGAACTCGGCGGCGACTTCGAACATGCCGGGTTCCTGCAGACCATCTGCGGCGTTCATCCAGGTGGCACCGGCTTCGAGCGCTCGTCTGGCGACGGTCGGCCGCCACGTGTCGACGCTGAAAGGCAGGCCGGAATCGACAAGAACAGGGATGATCGGTGCGAGTGTCGCCCACTCGTCGTCTGCGTCCTTCTCCCTGGCCTGGAATGTCGAGCCCTGACCACCGAGATCGAATCCGTAGACGCCTTCGACCATCATCTGCGTCGCCCGCCGGTGCGCGTCACCGGCGTTGCGGACGATCGAGTCGTCGTTCAGCGAGTCCAATGATGCGTTGAGTACGCCGAACAGTTTCACAAGAGTGGGAGCGTATCGACGCCCAAACCCCCATAGCGTGCGGCCCGAGGATTCCGTCGTGACTGCCCGCCCCACGCCCGTACGCGTGCTCCCCCCGACCCAGCTCGGTGTCGCCGAACTCGTCGGATACAAGCGCGGTCGGACCATTTCCGTCTGCCTGCCGGCACGCAACGAGGTCGCGACGGTCGGCCCGATCTGCGCGCAGATCGTCACCCGCCTGATGAACAGCGACACCGGTTGTCTCGTCGACGAACTGATCGTCTTCGATGACGGTTCGACCGACACCACCGCCACCGCCGCCCGCCGAAACGGTGCGCGTGTAGTTCGCGTCGGCGACGTACTGCCGGCGACCGGACCGGGTCGCGGCAAGGGGAACGTGCTGTGGAAGTCTGTCGCCGAGAGCACCGGCGACATCATCGTCTGGTGCGACACCGATCTCACGAGCTTCACACCGAACTACATCATCCGGATGGTCACCCCGCTGCTGCTGGACGATTCGATCGACCTCGTCAAAGGCTTCTACGAACGGCCGCTCGACACACGCGGAGATGGTGGCGGGCGGACGACCGAATTGGCGGCTCGACCCCTGCTGTCACGATTCTTCCCGAGTTTGGCGACGATCCGCCAGCCGCTCGGCGGAGAGTGCGCCGCCAGACGATCCTTGCTCGAGCGTCTGCCCTTCGTCCAGGGGTATGGCGTCGAGACCGGCTTGCTGATCGACACGCTGCGTCTCGTCGGCACCGAGCGCATCGCCCAAGTGGACCTCGGCATCCGCGCCCACCGCCACCGATCGCTCGCTGAACTGTCCGAGCAGGCTGCGGAGATCCTCGCCGTCGTCCTGCGGCGCATCGGCCTCGAGGATTCGAATGACGTCAGTGTTCCGCCGCTGATCACCGCCGATGGAACAGTGGTCGATGTCTTCGTCGACGAGCGTCCGCCGCTCGTCGACGTCCCCGGCTACCTCGCCGGTCGCGCCTGACCCGGCTGCAACGAGACGCTCCGCTGCGTTGTCGCCGAACCACTCCGTCGTCTACGGTCCGCTCCGTCAGTTCTCAACGCCATGGGGGTGCGTGCAATGACCGAGATCCAAGGAACCTGCGACGATCGGTTCGAGCAGTTGCGATCGACGTTCGAATCCAGCTTGACGAGCGGACTCGACGTCGGTGCAAGCGTCGCCGTCACGATCGGCGGCGAACTCGTCGTCGATCTGTGGGGTGGTACGACGGACATGGCCTCGGGTGCCAAGGACGTGCCATGGGAACGAGACACGATCATCAACGTCTACTCGACGACGAAGACTCAGACGGCACTGTGTGTGCTGATGCTCGCCGACCGCGCCGCACTCGACCTCGATGCGCCGGTCGCGACCTACTGGCCGGAATTCGCCGTCAACGGCAAAGCGGGCGTGCTCGTGCGGCACGTGATGAGCCACAACGCCGGGCTTTCAGGCTGGCAGGAGCCGATGGCACCTGAGGACCTGTACGACTGGGATCTGGCCACGTCGAGGCTCGCCGCGCAGGCACCATGGTGGGAACCCGGGACCGCTTCCGGCTACCACGCCGTCACCCAGGGATATCTGCTCGGCGAGATCGTGCGGCGTGTGACCGGCGAGACGATCGGCTCGTTCTTCGCCCGTGAGGTCGCCAAGCCGCTCGATGCCGACTTCCACATCGGGACCGGCCCGGAGCACGATGGACGCGTCGCCCTCGTCATCCCGCCCCCGCCGCTCGCTGCGCAGATGGCGGCGATGGACCCGAACAGCATCGCTATGCGTACATTCACGAACCCGCTACTCGACGCTGCCGCCTCGTGGACCGAGCCGTGGCGACGTGCCGAGATCCCTGCAGCCGGCGGAACGGGCAATGCCCGGTCCGTCGCCATGGTGCAGTCCGTCGTCGCCGGTGGCGGCGAGACGCGCGGCGTCAGACTGCTGTCCGAGCAGATGGTCGACCGTATCTTCGAAGAGCAGTCCCACACCATTGACCTGGTGCTCGGACAGCCGATCCGCTTCGGGATCGGCTACGGGTTGGTCTCCGACACCGCGCCGTTGAGCCCGTCAGCTCGGGCGTGTTTCTGGGGCGGATGGGGCGGATCGATCCATGTCGTCGACGTCGACCAGAAGATGGTCGTCTCCTATGCGATGAACAAGATGGGAGAGGGAACGATGGGCGACATCCGTGGCGCCTCGCTCGTGTTCGCCGCCTACGCCGGTCTCGCCGCCGGCCACTGATTGCGCTTGACGTACCAGGCGACGTCGACGCCTTCGTCGCCAGGTGCACTGAGCTGGTCATGCCTGCTGCGGCCCTTGCGGAAACCGAGCTTTTCCGGAACGCGACCACTCTTGACGTTCGCCCGGTCGTGGTGCAGCGTGACCGACGAGATGCGCTCGAGCGTGAAGGCCGCAGTCGTCAGCATGCGCGCCGCTTCGGTGGCGATCCCCTTGCCGGCGTAATCGGCATGCACCCAATAGCCGATCTCCAACGTTGACGGCGCGCCACGGGGATACAGCCCGCAGCCTCCGATCACCGTGTGCTCGTCGCCGATGAGGAAGATCATGAAGTTGTAGCCACGGCCAGGTTCCCACGCCTGTTCCCATTCCGCTAGCAGCGCTTGTCGATCCTCGACCGACTTCGGTTCCTCGACGATCCACGGCATGTGCGGCCGGAGGTGTTCGATGCTGGCAGTGATCGCTTCCCCCCACGATTCGGCGTCGCCGACGTGGCTGCGCCGCAGCACGATCCTTTCCCCGACGAGTCGTTCCTCCATCCGCCGGTTCGGCGCGGGCAGACTCGGTATCATCCGCCGGCATTGCCGATGTGGCCGAGTCCGATGTCGGTGTGTCCTCGCACGGCAGTCATCGTGGCACACTCGGGAGATGACCGTTCGTTCATTGCGACATCGTTTCCCAGGCATTCGAGACGGATGGGCGCGATTCGACGGCCCCGCTGGAACGCAGATGGTGGATGTCGCCATCCAGGCGATGAGCGAATGGGCATCCGGCGGCGACAATGCCAACTGTGGCGGCTCGTTCGCAGCCGCCGACGCCTCCGACGCACTGCTGGAACGGACGCGACAGACAGTCGGCCAACTGCTCGGAGCGAACCCACTCGGGATCAGTTTCGGTGCCAATATGACGACGATGACCCTGGCGTTCACCAGGGCGGTCGGCGTGACCTTGCAGCCCGGTGACCGCGTGGTCGGAACTCGGCTCGACCATGACGCCAACGTCTCGCCGTGGCGCATCGCCTGCGAGCGCTCTGGAGCAGAACACGTCCTTGCCCCGTTCGACTCCGAGACGGGCGCATTGGATCCGCAATCCGTGATCGAGCTGATCGACGAGCGGACGAAGTGGGTCGCCGTGACAGGTGCCTCGAACCTGCTCGGCACGGCGACGGACCTGGCGGCGATCATCGCTGCCGCCCACGCCGCCGGCGCACGCGTCTACGTCGACGCAGTCCACCTGGCGCCGCACCGCACGATCGACATCTCGGCACTGGCGCCGGACGCATTGGTCACGTCGCCGTACAAGTGGTACGGGCCCCACGCCGGGGTGCTGTACGTCGATCCCGAACTGATGAACTCGCTGCCGATCGCCAAGGTCCGCCCGGCGGCAGACACCGGACCCCACCGTTTCGAGTCCGGCACCCCGAACCTCGAAGGCATCGCCGCCATCGACGCTGCCGCACGTTTCCTGTTGGAGGAGGGAATGGAGCGCATCACAGCCGATGAACGCGATGTGTTCGGACCGTTGCTCAGTGGCCTTCAGTCGATCGAGGGTGTCAACGTGTGGGGCCCGCCGACACTCGACGGCCGTGTGCCGACCGTCGGATTCACGATCGATGGACGGACGACCGACGAGGTCTCGTCTGCACTTGCCGCCGACAAAATCGCTACGTGGGCAGGCCATTCGTATGCCGTCGAGGCCGTTGGCCAGCTCGGATTGGCCGACAAAGGCGGCGTGGTGCGAGCAGGCGTCGTCCGCTACATCGAAGACGAAGACGTGCAACGCCTGCTGAAGAGCGTCGAGCGCCTCGCCCGCTGAGCCGCTTCGACCGTTCGCATCCCGTGATGACTGCGGCGGTCCGGACGCACCCGCATCTCTCCGTTGCCTTGCCATGCTCCGATTCTCCGACCCCGCGGTCACCCCGATTCCCTCACCACGGAATCCACGTGACCGCCATCCCGACGATCTGGTCGGCATCAGCGAGTGACGACCGATCGGCAAAGCCGCTAGCCTGATGCCTCCAGTCCGGGAAGTAGCGCAGTTGGTAGCGCACCTGCTTTGGGAGCAGGAGGTCGGGGGTTCGAGTCCCCCTTTCCCGACCGAGAAAGACCAGCTCAGACCACATGTGATGGGTCGTTAACTGAGAACTGTTCCTGATATAAAGCGCCGGGGAGCATCGAGGGGAGCTTCGCAACGGCGAACGACAATGAACTTGTGTGGTTGTCGACGGACGCAAGTCGGGCCCTGACACGGCGCGCATCGTGCTGTCAATCCCGATCGCTCCAACGTCAATTGACGGGCGTGAACAAATTTGAACGAGCGTGAGGCCGCGCTCGAAGAACGTGAGGTGGACGGTGGCGCACGAGGCGCGATTTGGCGCTCGGATCTACAAGGCGGTCGTGCTGCCCACCTCCACGTTCGCGTTCTGACCAACTATTCCCTTATGAGCAGCTACTGCTTTGCGGGAGAGCGGAACCAACCCACTTAGGCTGAGCAGGCCAAGAGCTGCATGTGCTCTCGGTCGCGTTGCTCTGGACCCTCGGTCACGCATTCTGACCATGGAGGTTCGTTGTGCCCGAAGCACTCAACTTGTCGGCCGATCGCGCAGACCGCCCGGTGCCTAGCCGGACCGTGAAGGGTCGAACGGTGAGGACGACCGTCCGCTGGGTCGTCGGGTTCGTCGTGGTGGTGCACGGAGCCATTCACGTCCTCGGAGCGGCGAAGGGCCTGGGTTGGGCGGACGTGACTCAGTTGGCCGAGCCGATCGGCGCCGGATTGGGCTTCGTCTGGCTCGCAGCAGCCGTGGTCACCATCGCGGCCGGTGTGCTACTGCTCGTTCGGGTCCGCTGGTGGTGGATCGTCGGCGCCGTCGCCGTCGCCAGCTCCCAGGTGGTGATCGTCACGTCATGGGCCGATGCGAAGGCCGGCACGCTGGCCAACGTTCTGCTGTTGTTCGCGGTCGTCTATGGATGGGCGTCGCAGGGTCCGCAGGGCGCTCGCGCCGAGTACCGGCGGCGAGCCAATGCTGCACTCGACGTTCACCACCCTGTTGGTGTCGTGACCGAGGCCGGCCTCGAACTCCTGCCATCGTCCGTCGCGGCTTATGTCCGTCAGTCCGGTGCCCTTGGACAGCCGCTCGTGCAGACGTCTCGGGCTCGGTTCCACGGACGCATCCGCGGTGGTCCGGCCAAACCATGGATGACGTTCACGGGCGAGCAGGTCAACACCTACGGCCGCCAACCCGACCGGTTGTTCCTCATGGACGCGGAGCTGTTCGGGCTACCCGTCGAGGTCCTCCACGCGTACGAGGCGGGAGCCGCGACGATGCGCGTCAGAGCACTTTCGTTGTTCCCGATGGTCAACGCCTCCGGTCCCGAAATGGATCGAGCAGAGACCGTCACCATCTTCAACGACCTATGCATCCTCGCTCCCGCCGCACTCATCGACGCTCCCGTCACCTGGCACGTCCTGGACGACCACCACGTTCGCGGCAGCTACACGTACGGCGCCAACACCATCGCTGCCGAGCTGAGCTTCAACGATGACCATGAGCTCATCGACTTCGTCTCCGACGACCGCACCGCCGTATCGAGCGGCGGGGACCTGTCGTTCACGCCACAACGCTGGTCCACGCCAATTTCCGGCTACCGCGAAGTTGGCGTGGTGCGCCTCGGAACCATCGGTGAAGCCCACTGGCATGCACCAGAAGGCGAATTCGCCTACCTCGAGTACCACCTCGACGAGATCACCTACAACCCAACCGACCTGGGGCAGCGAGCGAGGACAGGACACCATGACCTCTGAGAACGCAGGACGTCGACCGACAGCACCACGTGCAGACGCTGCTGTTCGCCGTCCAGCACGTCACCACCTGAGCGCCGCATCGCGGTCGCGCCTGCGCAACTTGATCGGTCAAATCGGCAACGTGGTCGCCGACGTTCCCCGATTCATGATGGCCCCGCTCTACCGCAGCCGGCATCTCCGGTGGGGCTCCACCAACGACGAGATCGTTTCAGCCATGCCCGGCGACGCCATACTGCCGAGCGCTCAGTTCGTCTCGACCAGAGCGATCACGATCAACGCCGAACCGGTCGCCGTGTGGCCCTGGTTGGTGCAGGTGGGTTGCGGGCGTGGCGGGTTCTACAGCAACGATCTGCTCGACAACCTCGCTCGACCGAGCGCGACGACGATCGTGGCTGACTTGCAGCACCTGGAAGTCGGCCAGTGGATTCCGATGTCACCGTCGTCGACCCCGACCGAGAAGACGGCATTCCGTGTGGACTCCTTCGACGTCGCGTCCTGGATGCTGTGGGCCAAGCCGGACGGCACCTGGTCGTGGCGGTTGACGCCGACGGACTCCGGTGGGACACGGCTGGTCACTCGGATTCACGCTGTCTATGACTGGTCCCATCCGCTGACGGCGATCCTCGGCGTCGTCCTGATGGAGTTCGGCGACTTCGCGATGATGCGGCGGATGCTGCGCGGGATCAAGACGCGAGCGGAATCGGTTGTCGACGCAGATGCAACCCCGCTCGCCGATGTCGGCCATGCGTGAAGCGGATCCGGGAGACCGCAACTCGCTCACCGGCCCGTATCCTGCTGTTCGTCGCCTTCATTGTTGTGGAGACCGCCGCAATGATCATCGCGATCCGCTTCGCCACCGCCTCGTGGGCCAGCGGCGTGGCTGTCGGCGTGATCGCTAATGCAGTGACCGCAGCGACCTACCCGGCGCCGAGGGTTGAGTGTTGTGCGGGTTCGCCGCAAGAATCGCCGCAGCGACTGCTCCGAGCGGCGTCCGGTCGACCCGCCACGTCGACCAAGCCTCGTACGCTGTGCCGTCTCCGGCGTCGAGGACACCGTTGTCGAACGGGCGAGAGCTGCCGATGCTGATGCCGGTGACAACCACGGTGGCTACACCGACACCACATGGTGAACAGCGAGCGGCGTATCAACAACTCCACTCTGCCGGCCGGCGAGTCGACCCGTCGCGTCACCCAACGAAGCTGCTTCCGAGCCGGGCGGGTTGGCGACAGCGGTCATCGGTCGACGCCATTCGTTCTGGTCATGCATCGCGACGTCGCAGCAGAAAGTTGGCGACGAACATCAATGCGAGGGTCCACAGGCAGAACACGCTGAAGCCCTGCCAGGGGGTGAGGAGGTCGTCGGGTCCTTGTCGTGCGGCAATCATGAGTTGTCCGGCGACGGTCGGCAGGTAGGCGTGGATGTGGTCGCCGAGGGTGCCGGGGATCAGTTGGGTGAGCGGGGCGAGCACGAGTACAAAGGCGATGATCCCGGTGATGCCACCGGCGGTGTGGCGCACGATCGCGCCGATGGCGATGGAGAACACGCCGAGCACTGCCCCGTAGAGTCCGGCGCCGATGACGGCTTGGAGCACGCCGGGATCGCCGATTCTCACGGGGATCTTCGAGTGCAGGATCGGCGCACCGACGGCGAACGAGGCGAAGGCGGCGACCTCGGTGACGACGAAGATCAGGACGGCAAACACTGCCGCCTTGGCGATCAGCATCGGGGTCCTTCGCGGGACGGCGAGGAGGCTGGCACGAATGGTGCCGCTGGAGTACTCGTTGGCGATGACGAGCACGCCGAGGACGCAAACAGCGAGTTGGCTCAGCTGGAATCCGGCCCCGAGGATCACGCGGGTCGGGTCGAGCTGGTAGGCCAGTTTCTGAACGGCGTCGACCTTGTCCCATTGAACGACTGTCAAACCGAGGAAGAGGGCGGTGAACCCGACGGTCAACACGACGAGGAGCACGAGTGCCGCAACGCTGGAGCGCAGCGAGCGGATCTTGGTCCACTCCGACCTGACCAGACCGCCGATGTCGAGCCGGCTTGGTAGATTTTCCGTGACTGTGGAAGGCGCAGGGTCGATGGTGGCGGTCATCGTCCTGCTCCCTGTGAGGTTGCGGTCGCGAAGGCTGATCTGTTGCCGTCCGGGCCTTGTCCGCCGAACTGAGTGCTGGTGTGGGTCTGTTCCATGAATGCGTCCTCGAGTGATGCGACTTGGGGGGTGAGCTCGTGAAGCTCGAGCCCGGCTGTGGATGCGAGTGCCCCGATGTGGGCGGCGTCGATCAGATGGACGATCAGGTCGCCCTCGGCATCGGTGTCGACGTGTCCGCCCGCGGCTGCGATCAGATCGGTCAGTGCAACAGCGTCGGGGGACTTGACGAGCACCGACCGCTTGGATGATCGTTCGATGAACTCGTCGGTGCTGCAGGCGGCGATGAGGCGACCACGTCCGATCACGATCAGTTCGGTAGCGGTGGCGGCCATTTCGCTCATCAGGTGGCTGGAGATCAAGATGGTGCGGCCCTGGCCGGCGAGGTGGATCACCAGGTTGCGAATCCACATGATCCCGTCCGGGTCGAGTCCGTTGACCGGTTCGTCGAGGATCAGCACCTGTGGATCACCGATCAATGCGGCGGCGAGACCGAGACGTTGGCCCATTCCGAGCGAGAAGCTGCCGGCGCGTTCGTGGGCGACGCCGTGGAGGCCGACGAGGTCGAGTACCTCGTCGACTCGTCGGCGAGAAATGCCCTGGGTCTGGGCGAGATAGAGCAGGTGGTCGAAGGCGGTGCGGCCCTTGTGAGTGGCTCCGGCGTCGAGCAACGCGCCGACCACGCGCAGCGGCCGGGGGAGGTCGGCGTAGCGGACCCCGCCGATCGTGGCTTGTCC
>JAYTOM010000246.1:0-8442 GCA_043747765.1 Actinomycetota bacterium | reverse complement strand
GCATCTGAATCGATCGAGAAGTAACACCCGGCTGCTTTGGCGATGGCGACCAATGGCTCCGGAGGGTCGAGACGCTCCGGGCGCGAGTTGAACTCGACCGCCGTGTTGTTCGCTGCACATGCCGTGAAAACCTTGTCCGCGTCGAATTCGGACTCGGGCCGCTTTCCGATCAAACGACCGGTGCAGTGGCCGAGGATGTCGACGTGCGGCGATTCGACGGCGCGGACCATCCGCTGCGTCATCGGGAAGCGGTCCATCCGCAGCTTGCTGTGAACGCTGGCCACCACGACATCGAGGCGTTCGAGCATGTCGTCGTCGAGGTCGAGCGCACCGTCCTCGAGGATGTCGACCTCCATCCCCGTCAGGATCCGGAACGGAGCGAGCTTTGCGTTCAGTTGATCGATGTCGGCCAACTGATCGAGCAGACGTTGACGATCGAGCCCATGGGCGATGGTCAGACGGGCGCTGTGATCGGTGAGGACCATGTATTCGTGGCCGAGGGCGACCGCCGTGTTGGCCATTGCCTCGATCGTCGCTCCACCGTCGCTCCACCGCGAGTGCAGGTGACAGTCGCCCTTCAGCGCCGCGCGGTACGGCTGGCCCGCTGCCGTGATGCTGACCTTCGACTCGCGATCGAGCTTGTCGAGATACGTGGTGTCACCGCGCAGTGCCTCGATGATCACCTTGGCCGAGCTGTCACCGATGCCGTCGAGCTGTTTGAGTGTGTTGCTCTTGGCCCGCTCGGCGATTTCCTCGGCGGGTAGCCCGCGCACGACCTCGGCTGCGCGCCCGAACGCCTTGGCCTTGAACCCGGTCTCATGCGCCCGGTCCAGATAGTGGACAACCCGTTCCAGTGCTTCCGTCGGCGTCACCCATCCCACGATAATCGGCTCAGGCCGGGCCTCGGTGCGGCTTGAGCGCCAGGGCCGGGCGCGGAATGTCCGCGCCCTCGGTGCGTCTTTGAGCGCCTGCGCCACTCATTTCGGCACCGAGGGCGCGATCCTTCTCGCACTAACACCAGAAGCCGCCGTCGTCGACGCCTCCGTCGCCTTCCGGACCGGTCTGCAGCCGGCGACGGATGGCCCCGACTACTCCCACGCCGGCGACCAGCAGTGACGTTCCGAGGTAGGCGACCTGGTTGTCCAACCCTGTCTGCGGAAGCGGAGCCGTGCCCAGCACGGATTCCGGCGTGGGTTCCACGGGTGTCGTGGTCGTTGTCGTCGTGGTCGACGTGGTGGTTTCGGTGTCGGACTCCGCGTCGTCGAACAGTGGGCCAGACGTGGAGGTCGGCACGGGTTGCGTCGTCGTGGATGCCACGGTCGTCATGGGAACAGTCGTCGTCGTTGCAGACTCGGTGTTCGTCGTCGTGGCTGCTTCGGCCGTCGTCGTGGGCACTTCGGTCGTCGTCGTGACCGCCTCGGTTGTCGTCGCGGCTGGCACGAACACAATGGAGATCGAGGCAGTCAACAGTGCAGGCTGACCCGCTGTGATCAGCGTCTGCGGAAGATGACCGACCGGATCCGCGGCAGCACCGATGTACACCTCGGCTGCGCTTGGGCCGAGCGCCGTCGCCGACACGGTGACGTCGCGAGTGGGCTGAACAAAACCGAACGTCGCGTTCCCCGACAGATCGCTCGTCACGCCCAACGACGTCGATCCGTCGAGGAACGACCCGCCCGCGATCGCCAAGGTGACGACGAGATCTTCCACCGCTCGATCACCGGAGGTCACCCGAACCAGGCCGTGACCGTCGGGCGACAGATCGATGCTGACCGCAAACGGAGCGGACAGCCGCTCCGCCTCGGTTTCGAGAGCGATTGCCCGGTCCTCGATGTCCTGACGACCCGATGCCTCGCTCAGCATCTGCAGCGATGGCACGAGGGGCGAGTTCGCGTTGTCGGCGCGGTTCGAGCCGGCGGCATCCTGGGCGTAGAAGTGCATCACCGCCCATATCGCCGTCGCTGTGAGATCGTCGGTCGTATCGCCGTACCGCCAGGTGAGATACGCCCGACGTCGGCCGGTCGGGTCCATCGGAAACGTCTGGTCGGTCGGTACCGAGGCGCGATCGATCGTCGGGTGAATGCCGCGGTTGAAGGTGCACGAACCCTTGCGATATCGACTGGTTTCGTCCACGAACAGCCATTGCCCGGCCCAGATCAGCCCCGGTGAGCGGCCGACACCAACGGTGTGGAAGTCGATCGCTGAGCCGGCACAGCGGTAGTCGTCGGCATAGTCAGCGTCACCGACGTGGAAGGGCGTCTGCTCGACACAACCGTTCGGCACCGATCCGATCCTGGGCGCGGCGTCGACCGCAGCGGACTGCCAGAAGACGAAGAGAACGATCCCGATCGCGATCAGTTCGGCGGTGGCCCGGAGACGACGATTGATGGGTGATCGACTGATGTTCACGTACAGCTGAGTGCTTCGAGCGCGCCGGAAGCGGAAAACAAGTCTCGGCCGACGGCGACCTGGCTGGTCGCACCTCGGTAGCCTCCGGAGCGATATGGAACGCTTTGGCCTGGTTGGACTTCCGAACGCGGGCAAGAGCTCGCTCTACAACGCACTCACCGGCGGCGGTGCCCTGGCGGCCCCGTACCCGTTCGCAACGAAGGATCCCAACATCGGTGTCGCCAAGGTGCCTGACACCCGCGTCGACCAGCTCGGCGTGATGAGCAAGAGCAAGCAGCTCGTGCATGCAGCAGTCCAGGTGGTGGACATCGGAGGTCTCGTCGAGGGCGCGAGCAAGGGCGAGGGTCTCGGCAACAAATTCCTCGCCAACATTCGCGAGGTCGAGGCAACGGTCTTCGTGCTGCGCGCCTTCGAGGACGACGATGTGATGGGTCCGGACGACCCGCTCGAGCATCTTCGCGTGGTCGAGATCGAACTGGCCCTCGCCGACCTGGAGACTGTCGAGAAGCGGCTACGCACCACGCAGCGCCAGGCCAAGCTGGACAAGTCGATCGGCGCAGAGATCGAGTCGTTGCAGATTGCATACGACGCGCTCAGTGAAGGGCGCCCTCTGTACCGCGCGGCGCTGAAGCCCGATGTCGTCCATGCACTGCAGCCCCACTTCCTGCTCACCAACCGGCCGGTCCTGGCCGTCGTCAACGTCGGCGAGAACGAACTCGATACGATCCCCGAAGTCGAAGAGCGGGTGCGCGCCGAGATGAACGACGCCGGCGCCAACGTCGAAGTGATCGGTATGTGCGTGCAATTGGAAGCGGAAGCGGCGACGATCGTCGATCCCGCCGAGCGGGCCGAGATGCTCGAAGGCTTCGGCCTCGGCGAAGGCGCACTGTTCCGGATGGTGCGTAGCGCGTATCACCTGCTCGGCCTGCGGACGTTCTTGACAACCGGCGACAAGGAAACACGCGCCTGGACCTTCCATGCCGGCGACAAGGCCCCCGAATGCGCCGGCAAGATCCACACCGATATCCAGCGTGGCTTCATTCGCGCCGAGGTGATCCACTGGGACGAGTTGCTTGCACTCGGTTCCTGGAACAAGGCCAAGGATGTCGGCAAGCTACGCGTCGAAGGCAAGGAGTACGAATTCGTGGACGGCGACGTCACCGAGTTCCGCTTCAACGTGTAGCAGGGGTTTCGCGGGCTGGGCAGTCGCGTCGACAGTGCGCTGACCAGGTCGTTCGCGTCTGTTGCTGTCCGCCGAGTAGTCCCGAGTCCGCAGAAGCTGCGTACTTTCTGCGTACTCGCGACGTGTTGCAGAACGCGCGACTGCTCGCACATGAGCGCCGGACGACGACGCCTCAGCGGTCGATCGACACGAGTGAGAGTCGGTCCGAAGTCGGCCACCCGGCCGGCGGACGATCCTCGTAGAACACGAACTCGAGATAGCTCAGTTCGCCGTCGCGGACGAACAGAATCACCTGCCCTGGCGGCTCATGGGCGAGCGGGGCAACGTTCAACTCCACTGGTACGAGTCCATCGGCGCGAATGGCTCCCCGTGTATCCGCCGCAACGGCGAGGTCGATCGAAGGACAACCGCACGGGCACTGGCCAACAACCTGAACATCGCGCGACTGAGCACACAGAGACTCGACGCCCTCAAACGTCGTACCGAGGATCAGATCTAGGACACGGTGCTCGTCGTCGGTCAGCGGTCGCGGCTCGAATCCCACGCCGCCATCATGCTGCACTGGGGCCTGATGCAAGTGCGTCCACCTGTCGTCGCGTCCGTGCACACACTTGGTGCATATGTGTGGTGGCAGCGAATTCTTCGACGTTTGATGGTGCGCTTGTGGCTCGAGGCCTCTGTAGGTAGGTGACGAGGAGGTACCGATGAGCGAAGCATTTCCCAGCGGGCCGACGGAACCGATGAGCGAGCGGTTGACGTTCACGGTGGACGAGGTTGCCGCGCTGCTCGGCATCTCTCGATCCGGCGCCTACGACTCGATCGCCCGCGGCGAGATCCCGTCGCTCAACATCGGCCGACGAGTTCTCGTGCCGCGTGAGCCCTTCCTCGAGCTGGTTCGCAGCGCTCGCCGGCGGCGCCGTCCGGACGACCCGTGGTCGCGTGGAAGGGTGTAGGCGTGGCATACGTACGCCGACGGCTCCGCAAGGACGGCAAGACCGTTGTTTACCTCGCCATGTGGCGCGAGCACGCGCAGGGCAAGGAGCAGTCGAAGTCGTTCGAGCGCAAGGCCGACGCCGATCGGCACCTCGTCGACATGCAGCACCGGCTGCTGACCGGCACCTACGCCCCGCCTCGGCTCGGACGCACACCGTTCTCCGAAGTTGCACTCCGCTACCGCCAGCGGGGCAACTGGCGGCCTCGTACGCACCGTACGGTCGAGGAACGGCTGCGCTACGCGGTCGCACACTTCGGCGACCGGCCGATCGCTTCGATCCGCAAGGGCGACTTGCAGTCGTTCGTCAGAGGGCTGCCGCTCGCGCCGAACACCATGCGGGTCGTGATGCAGCACGTCTCTGGAGTGTTCAACACAGCGCTCGACGACGGCCTGCTCGGCGGACGAAGCCCGTGCGACGGTGTTCGGTTGCCGCGGGTCGACGCGCCGCCTGTCTACCCGATGTCGATCGAACAGGTCGACGCGCTCATCGCTGCGGCGGCCGAGTCCTTCAAGGCGGCCGTCGTGATTGGCGCCGGGCTCGGTCTGCGCCAGTCCGAAGCCGCCGGCCTCACCGTGGATCGGGTCAACTTTCTCCGCCGATCGGTCACGGTCGACCGTCAGTGGCAACAGGCGACCGGCTCGGCGACCGGAGCGTTCACTTCGCCGAAGACCGAGGCGAGCACGCGCATCGTGCCGGCCGATCAGTGGGTACTCGACCACCTCGCCGCCCACATCCAGCAGCACGGTCTCGGTGCTGACGGCGTGCTCCTGCACCGCAACGCCGTGCCCTTCGATTCGGCCAAGTTCGGCTACGAACTGCGCGCAGCTCGTCGACGCGCCGGATTGCCCGAGTCGATCACGTTCCACGACCTGCGCCACTTCTTCGCCAGTGCCTTGATCCACGCCGGCTGCAGCGTGAAGCAGGTACAGGCCGCGCTCGGCCACAAGTCCGCGAAGGTCACCCTCGACGTCTACGGCCACCTCTGGCCCGGCGAGGAGGACCGCGTCCGCGACGCCATCGGCCGCCTCTTCCGCCCCGACGAGCTGTCGGGCGCGCAGGGCTGAATCGCTGGCCATTACTAGTCGTGACTTGATATCATCTTTGATGTCATGTGGTCGGTCGAGCTGGAGCCGGAGGTGGAGCAATGGATGAGCGGGTTGACAGTGCGCGACTTCGCTTCAGTGCTCCCCCACGTCGAGCGTCTGACCGAACGAGGCAACCTGCTCCGGATGCCGGCGTCGCGTGCGCTCGGCGACGGGCTGTTCGAGCTTCGGTTCGACCTGCTCCGGGTGGCGTGGCGGATCACGTACTTCTTCGCCACCGGTCGGCGGATCGTGTTGCTCACAGTGTTCCACAAGCAACGACAGAACGAACGCGCTGAGGTGCAGCGGGCGCGTTGGGCGATGACCCGCTGCATCAACGAAGGACACACCGCTGAGGAGGACGACTGATGGCCCGTACAACAATCGATGAACTGAAGAGGAACCGCCTGGCCGCCATGACGGCCGACGAGCGCACCGCCTTCGACGAGACCTACGAGGCGACCCGCCTCGCCCTCGACGTCGGCGAGAAGGTGCGCGACGCCCGCGAAGCCGCCGGTCTCAGCCAGCGAGACCTCGCCGCGCGAATGGGCACAAGCCAGGCCGCCGTGGCACGCCTTGAGGCAGGCGGCGTAGGCGCCACACTCACGACGCTCCAGAGGATGGCGGCAGCACTCGACCTCAAGGTCACTGTCCAGCTGTCCGCTGCGAGCTGACTCGCCCACACGCCGAGTACGGAGTGGTACCGGGTTCGCCTCGCCGGCCGAAACCGCGGGCGCGCATCGACGATTGCTAGCCGTGCGAGACTCACGCCATGTCCAGCAGCGAACCCTCCCTTGAAGACGAGATTCGGCGAATCGCGGGTATCGCAGACTCGTGCCCGCCAAAGTTCCAGGAGAGGTGCTTCGAGCTACTGCTTGAGGACCTGTTGACGCGAAGAAGTTCGGTGAAACCTCCAGGCAGGATCCAGACTCCGAAGACGCCTGACGACTCCCCGGGCGACGAACCCACTCCGCTCCCGCCGCGCGACCCCGAGCCTCCAGCCGACAATTCGAGCGACATTGTCGATGGGGACTTGCACGTCAAAGCGAAAAGCTTCATGAAGAAGCAGGGTGTGAGTATCGGCGACCTGAACGAAGTGCTCTACAAAGAGGACGGACAGTTCTTGCCTCTCTACGAGGACCTCAAGTCGACGAAGATGTCTGAATCGCAGATTCGCATTGCGCTCCTCTGCGCACTTCGGCAGGGACTCTCTTCTGGCACGTTCGAGTTCGATGGCGAAGAGGTGCGGAAAGAGTGCGTATCCCGGAAGTGCTACGACCCGAGCAATTTCACGACAAACTTTAAGAACAGCGCGGGCTTTTTCGACGGGTTTGACAAGTACGACAAGGCATCGCCGATGGTTCGTCTCTCGGAAGACGGCCGTGCAGCTCTCGCCAACTTGATCCGGGAACTTGCCTAAGTGGTACCGAGAATCATCGAGTTCAGGAAGTCGCTGCAGGCGTTAAGACGACTCTTGAATGCGATCGACGGCGACAGAGTCAACAAAACCGGGCACCGACAGGAGTCCGAGAAGATCGCGTCGGAGTGGTTCTCAGAGATTTGCCCTCAGCTGACTGCGGCTGGACTCGGCATTCCAGTGCTGGATCGATATAGCGGGCTCTTTCGGGAGCTTCTCAGACTGAGTTCAGGTTCGGGCAACCGCAAGTCGACCTACCTGACAACCGTTGACGCTGTGCTCAAAGACTTCCGCGACGACTTCGTGCTGCCGCTTCAGACACAAGCACCGAAGACGCAGTCCTTGATCGGGCAGTTCGTCGCCGACCTCAATGACCCGGGCGAGAGCGAGTACATGAAGGAAGCCATCGCGGCAGCGGGCGCCGGCCTCTTTCGTGCAGCAGCGGTACTGGGTTGGTGCGCGGCCATCGATCGCGTGCATCGGCGGATCGAAGACCTTGGGTTCACCAAGTTCAATGTGAAGTCAGCTGAGATGGCCAGCAGCACCAAGGGCAGATACAAGAAGTTCTCCTCCACCCAAAGCATTCACTCGCTCACGGAAGTCAGGGAGGTGTTCGACACCGTCGTGCTCTGGGTCATCGAGGGGATGGGACTGATCGATACCAACGAGCACGCCCGACTTCGGGGATGCTTCGAGCTCCGAAGCCAATGCGCACATCCGGGGAACGCCCCAGTGACGGAGTACAACCTGCTCTCATTCTTCTCCGACATCAATGAGATCATCTTCAAGAATCCCACGTTCTCGCTCGCGCGATCGTCAACGTAGACCTACCGCCAGCCAGACGAGCTGCGTACTTTCTGCGAACTCCACCACGCGACTGATCCGCAGCGTCGCAGGTCAGAGGGCATGAATCGACCGCACTCCGACGTTCCGCTTCAACGTCTAGCAGGGGTTTGGCGATCTGGAGGACGACCTGGGAAGGCTTGTGGCCCGTGTCATCGAATGTCGCGCTCCTTGTAGACATTCGGTGACACGGGACGGACGAGTCGGGCGGGGTGGTGGCCGTACGGAACGTTGCGTCGAAAAGGGGCTGCGATCTGGCAGCCTGGGACCATGACCGTGTGGTTCACCTCCGACCTGCACTTCGGGCATTCCAACATCATCGGGTACTCGGGTCGACCGTTTGCAGACGTCCGGGAGATGGATCGCGGATTGGTTGAACGTTGGAACGACGTGGTCCGACCCGACGACACCATCTGGGTGCTCGGCGATCTGGCGATGGGGAACATCGCCGATTCGTTGGCGCTCGTCGGCGAACTCGCCGGACACAAACGACTCGTCACCGGCAACCACGAT
>JAYTOM010000245.1:0-3104 GCA_043747765.1 Actinomycetota bacterium | reverse complement strand
CCGGAAGGTTCGAACGACAACGATCACGCGTCACCGATCGGATCCAGATCGTCATCGGCGTCTCCTCTGCAGGGCAGCGATGGGCTGACCACAGGCGGCCAGCTCGCGGTGTGGTGTCTCGCAGTCGGGCCGGGCGAGCTCGACCACGCAGTCGACGGCGCGCTCGCCGGTCGGCGCACGCGCGACGTGGACGATCACGTCGATGCTGCTGCGAACGGTGTCGCGCACTGCATGTAGCGGCCATGTCGGACTGTGTTGGGTCAGCAACGATTCGATCCGGCGAAGTGCATCCAACGGTCCGTTTGCATGACAGGTCGTCAGCGAGCCGTCGTGTCCCGTATTCATCGCGCCGAGCATGTCGATGACTTCTGCGCCTCTGATCTCGCCGACGACGAGGCGGTCCGGCCGTAGACGCAGAGAAGCGCGAACGAGGTCGGTCATCGTCACCGCAGCGGTGCCGTCGACCGTCGCCGGTCTGGTCTCCAACCGCAACACGTGCGGCGCGTCCAAGCGCAGTTCGGCGGTGTCCTCGAGCGTGATGATCCGTTCGTTCGCGTCGATGTGCCCGGCCAGCGCGTTCAGTAGGGAGGTCTTGCCGGACGAGGTAGCGCCGCTGATCAACACGTTGCATCGCGCTGTCACGATTTCGACCAGCAGCGCAGTCATCTCGATCGTTGCGAAGTCGGGGACAACCCTCGGCTGTGCGCCGAACCGGCGGAGTGTGAGACACGGTCCATCGATGGCGATGGGTGGTATGACGGCGCATACCCGAGAACCGTCGGCCAGTCGAGCATCGACGATCGGTGAGAGGCGGTCCAGTCGTCGGCCGAGCGGGCCGAGGATCCGCTCGATGAGACGCGGCGCCACGTCGGAGTCGAGCCGACCGGCCAAGGCGATCGATCCGTTGCGCTCGATCCACACATCTCCGCCGTTGTTGACCATGATCTCGTTGACAAGGGGATCGGCGAGGAACCGTTGCAGCGGCCCCAGACCCTGGATGTGGGCGACCGCTCCGGAGGCGACGATGTCGATTTCGGTGTCCGTGCCGAGTGGCATCAACACGCGTGCGGTGTCGTGCGCTCGGGCGGACAAGGGGGCGGTGGAAGCCGAGCCGGCGAGCTGCGCGCAGACCGCAGCGATGATCTGATCGATGTTCATTCGACGTCATCCCGAAGCGCCAGCGCGCGCAGCGACGTCGACAACGTCCGGGGCAGGCGGGCCGCGAGCAATCCGGCATCGACGGCGCGGGCGACCGCTGGATCCAGGCTGATCTCCGCGACGATCGGAGCGTGAACGGCGTAAGCGACGTCCTGGGCGCGTAGTGCACGCCCGGGTTCGTGCAGTACGACGACCCCTGTAGGCGAGTAGTCGCTGGCGGCTGCCCGTCGCAGCGCGAGGTAGCACGGGCGGGTGATCAGGATCCTTTGGTGGGCGTTCGTGAACAGTCCCGTCGGTACCGAACCGGTACCGGCATCGACGAACGTGGGTACGGATCGCTCGGCCAAGAATCGTCCGAGCTCATGCCAACGCTCGTCGTCGAGATCGTTCTCGGCCGAGCCACGCGGGACGAGTCGCAGGTCTTGCGCTGCGGTGACTGCGAGAGCCTCGATGGCGTGCGGGGTTGCCGTAGCCGACGCAACCCAGTCGTGCACGCCGGGCCCCGCAGGTTCGGCGATTCCGAGCGCCGCGGGAGCGTCACCGGCGAGATCGATCAGCCACGCATCGCGTCGGCCGGCTGCGACCAGTGCAAGCGCGCACGCCACCACGGTTGTTCCACTGCCACCCTTCGCGGCCCAACAAACAGTGAGCACACTCCACCCCCGGACACGGGCTGCAACTCGAGCAGACGACCGTCACGATGATTCGACGGGGGGAAGGTCTGTTGGCAACCTATCGAGCCTGCGGGTTCGCACCAACGTCGGCGATGACCTCGCTGGGCAACGGATCTCGGCGCATGCATCGACCGAGGTCGTCCGCCACGATCACGACGGCCCGATGATCGGCGAGATCAATGGTGGGATACCGCTGGGTTCAGGATTTGATTTTCTTCGCGGCGAAGGCCAGAAGTCCGACGAGGCTGAGCAAGATCAAGATTTTTTTCATGCCGGAACACTAGACGACCGCCGTGACCGACCTGCTTTCGGCACCATGATCCGAGTTGGAAGGAGCGGTCGATTCCCATCCTCGTCGACCGTGCGACGAGAGGTAGTGTGACCCCCGGAGGTGTCCGGGTGCCTGGTGGACTCCGCCGCCTTCAAAGCGGTTGGGACGAGTGATCCTCGTCCGGCGGGTTCGATTCCCGTCCACCTCCGCCAAACAACACCAGGTCAGAGCTTATTTAGGGCTTGGAAGACCCCGTTTGGTCACAGTTTGGTCAGAGCGGAAAACTTCTTGCTTGCGCAACTACCGGTTTCGCGGCACGACGGTGCCGGGAATCAGCACCGGTCTCGATGCGGCAGATCTACGGCGCGATCAACGAGTCCGCACGAAGCGCAGCGTCCTCGTCGTCGCCCGGCATGACGTGTGCGTACACCTTCAACGTCACTCCGACATCAGCATGACCGACCCGTTGAGAGACCACCTTGACCGGCACGCCGGCAGCCAGTGCCGCGGTCGCGTAACTGCCGACGCGTCGGTCGTGGCAGCATTGGGCGAACTGCCGGAGATCGAGTGCGTAGGCGTCGCGGGTGAGACCGGAGTAGCCGCCCAGGAACCCGACGAGGGTTCGGAGTTCGGCGTCGGTGAACACGTCGTCGCTGAACACGCTCAGCGTCGTGGAACGGGTCATCAGGGTTCCCTTCAACAAAGGTCGGAAACGTCCCGTCCGACACGGGCCGAACTGCCGCTCCTCTCGCTGGACAGGGCCGCCACTTCGGGCACTGTGCGCTGATGCGACGCTGGTCAATACCGGTCGTGATCACTGTCGTGCTCACGACCGGCTGCACACGACGAAGCAGACCAGGAGTCTTGCGGCGCTGGAGCGAAATGAGCGCCGTCGGCTTTGGTGAACTCGCGGAGCTTTCAGTTCATCTGCATGGCGACGACACCGAAGGCAGACACGATCGGTGAGACCGTGGACGAGTCAGCCAAGATCGCCTTCAACG
>JAYTOM010000244.1:0-4767 GCA_043747765.1 Actinomycetota bacterium | reverse complement strand
GTGCAGACGGTGACCGTCGGGTTGTCGATCCTGCTGCTGGTCGGAGCGCTGATCCTGATCTGGACGACGATCCGCACGGCGATGTTCGCCAGGCGGCGCGAAATCGAGGTGATGAAGCTCGTTGGTGCCACGAACTGGTTCATCCGAATACCGTTCATGCTCGAGGGCCTGATCCAAGGCCTGGTCGGTGGTCTCCTGTCGTGCGGATTCCTGCTGTTCTTCAATCGGCTGTGGACCAACGGCGTGGTCAAGTTGAAGGGCGACAACGGCTTCATCGCGCTCGTCGTCAGCGACAGTTTCCTCAACAGTGTGATGTTCGGCGTCGTGATGTTCGGCATGGTCGCCGGTGCGATCGCGTCCGGTGTCGCCGCCAGCCGCTTCCTCGACGTCTGACCCGCTCCGAGATCGCGGCTGATCACGGTCAGCACTAGGTTCGGGTGATGTACTCAGAGATCATCTACGACGTCGCTGATTCGATTGCAACGATCACCCTGAACCGCCCGGCGCAATTGAACGCATTCACCAACCGGATGATGCACGAGGTCATCGACGCCTTCGACGTGATCGACGCCGATGACGATGTCCGTGCCGTGATCGTCACCGGCGCTGGCCGCCACTTCTGCGCGGGTGCCGATCTCTCTGGCGGCGGCGAGACGTTCGCCGGCGGTGGGAGCGATGTGCAGACAGATGCTGGTGTGCCACGAGATGGTGGAGGACTGGTGTCGCTGCGCATCTTCGAATCGACCAAGCCGGTGATCGCCGCGATCAACGGCGCCGCTGTCGGCGTCGGGGTGACGATGACACTGCCGATGGACATCCGCCTCGCGTCCGTCTCGTCGAAGTTCGGCTTCGTGTTCGCCCGCCGCGGCATCGTCCCCGAGGCCTGTTCGTCGTGGTTCCTGCCGCGCTTGGTCGGCATCAGTCAAGCCGCTGAATGGGTGTACACGGGTCGCGTCTTCGGCGCCGAGGAGGCGCTGCACGGCGGCCTCGTGCGCAGTCTGCATCCCGGTGACGACCTGATCTCGGCAGCACGCGCGATCGCGACCGAGATCGTCGACAACACGGCGCCAGTCTCCGTTGCCCTGTCGCGCCAGATGATGTGGCGGATGCTCGGCGCCGATCACCCGATGCAGGCCCACCGAGTCGATTCGCGCGGCATTCAACTGCGCGGTCGCAGCGCCGATTCACGCGAAGGTGTGACGAGCTTTCTGGAGAAGCGACCAGCGGTTTTCACCGACCGCGTCAGCGATGGCCTGCCGCAGATCTTTCCCGATTGGCAAGACCCTCCGTTCCGCTGACTCCCTCCGTGGTCACTCGACGAACCAGATCACCCGCACAGTGACGCGTATCACTTCAGTGACAGGAACAAAGCGCCGATAGCTGTTGTTGTCAGGGTTCAGTCAAGTTCGTAACACCGTGATCCGCGCCATCGACTGTATGGACGAGCGGACATGAAAACCAGAGAAGAGAAAATGCGATGAGCACAATTTTGAACGAGCGGATCGAGACCGGCGATGTGATCGAGTTGGACCGTGACGGTGAGCTGATCTCCGCACTCGTCCTGCTGGCCACCGACGATGCAGTAATCCTCGATGCGTGTGACGACACGACCCCGTTCGTCGTCCGCCGCGGCGACCTCGTCGAGTACCGCCTGTTCCATCCCGAAGCAGCCTGAATCTTCTTCGGGAGAACCTCGCCGGAAGGCCCAAGTAGGCTCACCTGGATGTCAAATCAGCCCGTCGCCCCGTTCTACGACACGGTCGGCGGCATGGCTTTCTTCGAGCGGCTGGTCGATGAGTTCTACGACGGTGTCGAGACCGATGACGTGTTGGCGCCGTTGTATCCAGAGGCGCCGGACTTCACTGGCGCTCGTCACCGGTTGACACTGTTCCTCGCCCAGTACTGGGGCGGCCCGACGGCGTACAGCGACGAACGTGGGCATCCGAAGTTGCGGATGCGACACATTCCGTACTCGGTCGGCCCACTGCAACGTGACCGCTGGCTGGTGCACATGTTGCACGCAATCGATCTCTGCGGCCTCGACGCCGGCGCCCGTCAGATACTGATCGATTACTTCGTGCCGGCCGCTGAGCACATGCGCAACGACACCGGATTGCCGATCACCAGTGCGAGCTATCCCCGCTGAGCCGGTCGATGCGGTTGTGGTCGATGCGGTTGTGGTCAATGCGGTTACGGTCGATGTGGTTGTGGTCGATGCGGTTGCGGTCGACGGGCCGTAGCGCGTAACACGCGATCGCTGCTGCTGCGGCAGCATTCAGCGAGTTGACGCCCGCCATCATCGGGATGCTGGCGTGCAGGCTCGAAGCGGCGAGCAGATCGGCGCTGAGCCCGGCTCGTTCGGAACCAATGACGAGCATCACTCGCTGTCGCATCGCGGGCAGAACGGCATGCAACGGCACGGCACCATCAGCAACGGTCAGCGCGACAACGAGGGTCCCTGCGCTGCGGGCCTGGGTGACGACGTCGACGATGGAAGCGGTCCTGGCGAAGGGCAACACGAAAGAATTGCCCATCGACACCCGCAGTGCTCGGCGCGCCAGCGGATCTGCGCTGGTGCGGTCGAGCAACAAACCATCCCAACCGAGGGCCGCTGCGCTGCGCACCACGGTGCCGACGTTGACCGGATTGTCGACGGCTTCGAGGACGACGACGCGCCGTTGACCAGTCACCGAATCGACACCCATCGGCTGCGGACGCCGGAACACGGCGACGATCGACAGCGGAACGCCGAGGCCCATCCCGCCGCGCCGCACGTCCTGGCTCGCTCCGTACACGGGGACCTCCGGACTGAACCGTCCGACAACATCGGGCGGTTCCGACGCATCGACGAATGCGGACACCGGCTCGCACCCGGCCGCCAGAGCGCGTTCCACGACGAGATCACCCTCGGCGATGAACATGCCTGCGGCAACGGTCTCGCGGCGGTCAGAACGAGTGTTCAGCCCGCGCTCGCGCATCCGGAAGATCGCGATCCGAGCATCGTTCGGATCGTCGATGATGATCATCGGGGCAAGCTCAGAACAACCATTGGTACGGCGACCAGTCCGGCTCGCGCTTCTCGAGGAACGATTCGCGACCCTCCTGCGCCTCATCGGTCATGTAGGCGAGTCGGGTCGCCTCGCCGGCGAACAGCTGCTGTCCGACAAGACCGTCATCGATCAGGTTGAACGAGTACTTGAGCATCCGTTGGGCAGTGGGACTTTTCGAGTTGATCTTGCGGCCCCACTCGAGCGCCGTGGCCTCCAGATCGGCGTGATCCACAACGGCGTTGACCATCCCCATCCGGTGTGCGTCCTCGGCCGAGTACTCGTTGCCGAGGAAGAAGATCTCCCTCGCGAACTTCTGACCAACCTGACGGGCGAGATAGGCGGAACCGAAGCCGCCGTCGAAACTGGCCACGTCGGAATCGGTCTGCTTGAACCGAGCATGTTCGCGGCTGGCGATGGTGAGGTCGCTGACCACGTGCAGGCTGTGTCCGCCCCCTGCGGCCCATCCCGGCACGACGCACACGACGACCTTTGGCATGAACCGGATCAGCCGCTGAACTTCCAAGATGTGCAGTCTCCCGGCGCGACCTGGTTCGATGCTTGCCGCCGTCTCTCCGAGCGTGCCGTCCCCGGAGTCGACTGTGTACATGTAGCCGTCGCGACCGCGTATCCGCTGGTCGCCGCCACTGCAGAATGCCCACCCACCGTCCTTGGCCGACGGTCCGTTGCCAGTCAGTAGGACGCAGCCGATGTCGGTACTCATCCGGGCGTGGTCGAGCGCCGTGTACAACTCGTCGACGGTGTGCGGCCGGAACGCGTTGCGGATCTCGGGCCGGTCGAATGCGATCCTGACCGTTCCGTGGGCGACAGCGCGATGGTAGGTGATGTCGGTGAATGTGAAGCCGGGGATGTCACGCCAGGCTGTCGGATCGAAGATTTCGGAAACCACCGCGCCATGTTGGTGCCTGCTCCGATTTCTTGCAACACGCCGGTCGGCAAGTGGATCGGCGAGACGATCGGCAAGACTCGTTGCCATGACAGGTCTGCAGATCTTCGGCATTCCGGGGCTTCCGGAAATCGAACCGGGTCACGACATCGCCGAATTGGGAATGCGCGCGGCCGCCGAGACCGGCACTCCGTTGCTGAGCGGCGACGTACTGGTGGTGACGAGCAAGATCGTCAGCAAGGCCGAGGGTCGGGTCGTGCGCCTCGACGAGGTGGAGCCGTCGCCGTTCGCGGTTGCATGGTCGCTGCAGTGGGGCAAGGATCCCGCCGTCACCGAGATCGTGCTGCGTGAATCCAAGCGTGTCGTCCGGCAGGTCGGGCCGATCCTGATCACCGAAACCCATCACGGCTTCGTCTGTGCGAACTCGGGCGTCGATCAGTCGAGTAGCGGCGGACTCGGATTGGCGTTGTTGCTCCCAGTCGATTCCGATGCGAGCGCGCGGGGCATCCGTCGCAGCCTGCTTGCCGCCGGCCTCGACATCGCCGTCGTCATCAGCGACACATTCGGCCGAGCGTGGCGAGAGGGGCAGACCGACATTGCGATCGGCGTGGCCGGCATCCGACCGATTCTGAGCTACATCGGCAAGGTCGATCCGCACGGGCACGAATTCCGTGTCCAGGCACTGTGCACTGCCGATGAACTGGCCGGCGCTGCTGAATTGGTCAAAGGCAACCTCAGCCGATTGCCACTCGCCGTGATCCGCGGCTACGACTGGGAGGTCGATGAGACGGCGACGATTGCACCCGTCCTGCG
>JAYTOM010000243.1:0-4151 GCA_043747765.1 Actinomycetota bacterium | reverse complement strand
CAGTCCGGACTCGATCGACTGTTCGCGCTGTCGACGGTCCTCGGCGATCTCCCCAAGGAATTTCGGCGCCAGGCCTTGGCCCCGGTGCTGATGGCCAGGGTCGCCGGCCAACACCGTCGGGCGGCGCGGAAGGTGACCGGAACGGCGACGCCCGACATTGCGCTGAGTCTGGTCATGATGCGGCGCGAGCGGATTCACACCGTCGCCACTGCCATCTCCGCGTTCGATGAGCTCGACGTCACGGTGCTGCACGTCACGGAACCGCACGACACGACGGCGGACATCATGGCACCGCACACCATGGCACCGCACACCGCGACGGCGGTCGAGCGGCTCAGCTCTCGAACTGAACCGCTGCTCGCTCCGCGATCCACAGCCGAATGACCTCGCTACGCAACCGAACGTGCTCGGGGTGTTCGTCGTAGGCACGCCAGTCGTCCATCGAATCGAAGGTCGCCACGATCGCGAAGTCCATGTTGGTCTCGCTCCCTGCGACGTCCGAACCGTACCGGTACGTGCGGATCATCGGCACCAGGTTCGGCATCGTCGACAGCCCGGCTCTGATCACGTCGATCTGGTTCGGCGTGGTTTCGGGCTTCCAGCGGAAGCTGACGACATGGGTGATCACAGCAGACCACCATACGCGCCGCCGTCGACCTGCAACTGCGCCCCGGTGACAAATCTTGCGTGCTCGCTGCACAGGAACGCCACCACATGGCCGAAGTCATCGGGTCGACCAACGACGCCTGCTGGAATGCCGAGCGAGGCACCGTCGGGCGTACCTGCGTACAACTGGATCATCCGGTCGGTTGCGTGGATCCCCGGCTGAACCGTGTTCACCGTCACGCCGTCGATCGCGACTTCGCGGGCCACGGTCTTCAGGAAGCCTGTCACGCCGGCGCGCGCTGTGTTCGAGAGGATCAAGGATGCAATCGGCTGGCGAACGGCGACCGACGTGATCGCGATGACGCGACCCCAATGCCGTGTCTGCATCGCCGGAATCGCTGATTTGCACATCCCGATGACGCTCAGCAAGTTCATGTTCAGGCCGGTCTGATACAGATCGACGGGCGTCGAGGCGAATGTTCCCGACGGCGGGCCACCGGAATTGGCGATCAGGATGTCCACGCCACCCAGCGCAGTGGCCGCCTCGTCGACGAACTGTTGACCGCCCTGCGCCGACGCGACGTCGCAGACCAGCGGCACGCACCCGTGACCGACCCGCTCTGCTGCAGCGTTGATCCGAGCTTCGTCACGTCCGCAGATTGCCACGTGCACGCCAGCAGCGGCGAGCGCCATTGCCGTTGCCAACCCCAACCCGCCGGATGCACCAGCAACGGCCGCGCGCCGTCCGGCGATGCCCAGGTCCATTCCGAACTTCTGCAGGTGATCGCTACCGTCATCCATTCCGGCGACGGTAGCCGCTTGCCAACTAGGCTCATTGACCTCAGCAGATCTGGACACGACATGGACGACGAATCGATCGACGAACTCCACCTCGATGCGATCGCCGACGCCGATCCGTATCCGTACTGGTACGAGGACGTCGACGAGCCGGACTCCAATGTCACCCTCGTGCGTACCGTTAGCTGCGATCTGTGCATCGTCGGCGGTGGCTACACCGGCCTGTGGACCGCGATCATCGCCAAGGAACGCGATCCCTCACGTGACGTGATCCTGATCGACGCGCACGAGGTCGGTTCCGCAGCCAGCGGCCGCAACGGCGGATTCATGGAGAGCAGCCTGACCCACGGAGTCGCCAACGGACAGGCCAGGTTTCCGGAGGAACTGGCCATCCTCGAAGAACTCGGGCTGAAGAACCTCAACGACATCGAGGCGGCGATCAAGCGCTACGGCATCGACTGCGACTACGAACGGACCGGCGTCATCGACGTCGCCACGATCCATCACAGTCCGTCGTATTACGGCGAACTCCGCGAGGACTACCAACAGCTCCGTTCGCTCGGCCAGAAGGTCGAACTGCTCGACGGCGAAGCAATGCGCGCCCAGGTCAACTCGCCCACCTACACGGGCGGGCTGTGGCGTAAGGACCGCGCCGCGATCGTGGATCCGGCACGTCTGGTCTGGGGCCTCAAAGCTGCAGCCGAGTCTCTCGGTGTCACGATCTACGAGGACACCAAGGCGACATCGATCGAAAAGGACGGCGTCGGCGTGATCATCAACACACCGCTCGGAGCCGTGCGGGCCGGCAAAGTCGCCCTCGGCACCAACGCGTTCAAGCCGCTGTTGAAACGGATGAGCCACTACATCGCACCGGTCTACGACTACTGCATGGTCACCGAACCTCTGACCGCACAGCAGTTGTCGGACATCGGCTGGACCAATCGGCAAGGCCTCAGCGACATCCCCAACCAGTTCCACTACTACCGCCTCACCGAGGACAACCGCATCCTGTGGGGCGGCTACGACGTCATCTACTACTGGCGCGGCAAGATGAACACAGAACTGGAGAGCCGTCCGGAGACGTGGGCCAAGTTGTCGAAGCACTTCTTCACGACGTTCCCGCAACTCGAAGGCGTCAAGTTCAGCCATGCATGGGGCGGTGTGATCGACACCTGCAGCAGGTTCTCGGTGTTCTGGGGCCAGGCAATGGGTGGTCGGGTCGCCTATGCGGTCGGGTACACAGGCCTCGGTGTGGCCTCCACCCGCTTCGGCGCCGAGGTCATGCTCGATCTCCTCGACGGTAAGCGCAGCAACGCCACCCAGACCAACTTCGTCAAGGAGAAGCCGCTGCCGTTCCCGCCCGAACCGTTCCGGTTCATCGGCATCCAGACCACGCGCTGGTCGCTCGATCGCGAAGACAAATCCGGAAAGCGCAACCTGTGGCTACGCAGCCTCGACCGAATGGGCCTCGGCTTCGACAGCTGATTCGACCGGACACGGCCCGAACAGTGTCAGCAGCGACGAAGGACAACAGTGCTTCTCGGGGCGAGCCTGAAACGGTCGGTGCCCGATGCAACCGGTGGCGCACTGGACAGCCCGATCTGCCACCCGCCTTCGGCATGCACCGTGAACTCAAGCGGCTCCCACCACATGTTCGCCATCACATACAGATCGCCGCGTTGCCAGGCCAGCGAATGCGATTCCCATCCGGTGTCGGGGGCGATGTCCACGCCGTGCAGCACGACCGGAATACTCGGGCTCGACCGGCGCAAGGCGAGGAGGTCGCGCACGAATTCGGTCAGCTCGGCGAACCGCTGCTGGCGCGACCAGTCGAGCCACGTGGTCTCGTTGTCCTGGTTGTACGGATTGTTGTTCCCGCGCTGGGTCTGGGCGAATTCGTCGCCGGCCAGCATCATCGGGACACCGGCCGACAGCATGAGCATCACGAACGCGTTCTTGATCTGCTGCAATCGCAACGCGCTCACGGCTGCTGCGGCCTCTTCGGGCATGTCATCGCCCTCCCAGCCACAGTTCCACGAGCGGTTGTCGTCGGTGCCGTCTTGACCGTTCTGACCGTTGGCCTGGTTGCGCTTGTGCTCGTAGCTGACCAGGTCATACACCGTGAAACCATCGTGTGCGGTGACGAAGTTGATGCTGCGCCCTGGAGCGTCCGGGAAGAGGTCGGGACTCCCGAGAACTCGTGTCGCGAATGCCTCGGTCGCGCCGTTCTCGGCGCGCAAGAACGACCGACAGTCGTCACGGAACTTGCCGTTCCACTGGGCCCAGGTGCGGCCGGGGAAGGCATCTCCGATCTGGTAGGCGGCCATGTCCCACGGCTCGCAGATCAGACGCACATCGCGGGCCACGGCAAAGGCAGTGATCTCGTCGATCAGCTCGCTGTTGCGCTGGACATGGCCGTCGAGGTCCCGGCCGAGCAACGAGCCGAGGTCGAAACGGAAACCATCCACACCGAGGTCGGCGAAGCGAGCCAACGAATCGAGGATCAACGTCCCGGCCGCCGGATGCGCAGCACGAACGACGTTGCCACATCCGGAATCGTCATCGTACGTACCATCGGCGTTGCGCACGTAGTACGCCGCGTCGTCGATCGCGCGCAGATTGAACGTGGGGCCGTCGTGGTCCTCCTCCGTGGTGTGGTTGTAGACGACGTCGAGGATCACCTCGATGCCCCGATTGTGAAAGGTCTGGACCATCGCCCGGAACTCGTCGTCCGCCGCTCCGCCGTA
>JAYTOM010000242.1:0-5201 GCA_043747765.1 Actinomycetota bacterium | reverse complement strand
CCGGTCGGTCAGAGCGACCATGCTGGTCCGCGCGACCGGGTCGACCCACATCATCGTGCCGGCGCCTCCGAAGTGCCCGAACGAGGCCGGGCTGTTCGTGCGACCCATCCAATGCGGATCCTTGCCACCTTTGATCTCGACCCCGAGCCCCCACGGACACGGGTCGAAGACGACCATCCCCGGCAGCCGACCAGCGAGAGCCGGGAACTGAACGCTGGTCGCCTGTGCTGCCGTTCCGGAATCGACCAGCGTCGGCCTGATCAGCTCGTTCAGGAACCGCGCCACGTCATCGACGTTGCTCCACATCCCGTTCGCCGGCGATCCATGCAGGACTGTCGACTTCAAACCGAGCGGTTCGAAGACGGCCTCGCCGAGGTACTCACCGAACTCGATTCCGGTCGCTCTAGCCACAGCAGCGGCAGCGATGTCGATGCCACTGTTCGAGTAGATCCGCCGCAACTCGGGACCGAGAATCGGTTCCGTGCCCTGGAACGGATATCCCCCGGCGTGGCTGAGCAGGTGCCGCAGCGTGCATCCGGGCTGACCGACCGGTGCGTCAAGAGCGATCGATCCATCCTCGACAGCGATCAGGACCGCCCACGTCGTGAACACCTTCGACAGCGAAGCGAGATGGAACACGTGGGTCGTGTCCCCCTCGGTGTCCGTTGCCCCGTCGAAGCCGATGCTCGCGGCGGCAACCGTGGACACCGGCCACGACGTCACCAGCGACAGTGGGCGCATCGATCGTGGTGGCTCAGGCCAGACCGTTGGTGCGGATCAGGTCGGCAACTCGGAACGCGAGGTCGAGGCTCTGCCGACCGTTGAGGCGCGGGTCACACACCGTTTGGTAGCGGTCGTCGAGCTGCGAGTCGAGGATCTTGTCGGCTCCGCCGATGCACTCGGTGACGTCGTCGCCGGTCAGCTCGACATGAATGCCTCCGGGCCACGTGCCTTCTGCGCTGTGGGCACGGACGAAGCCGCCGATCTCGGCGCAGATGTGGTCGAAGTCTCGGGTCTTGCGTCCGCTGACAGCTGTGTAGGTGTTGGCGTGCATTGGATCGCACGCCCAGACGACCGGATGTCCGGCCTCGCGCACGGCGCGTAGGATCGGGCGCAGCTTGTCCTCGACCTGATCAGCGCCCATCCGGCTGATCAACGTCAGCCGGCCGGGTACTTGCGCAGGGTTCAGTGCTTCGCACAGTTCGAGCACCATCTCGGCACTGCTGGAAGGACCGATCTTGCAGCCGACGGGGTTGCCGACACCGCGGAGGAACTCGACGTGTGCGCCGTCCAACTCACGGGTCCGTTCGCCGATCCACAACATATGTGCCGAACAGTCGTACCAGGCCCCGGTCAAGGAATCCTGGCGAGTCAGGGACTCCTCGTAGCCGAGCAGCAATGCCTCGTGACTGGTGAACACGTCGACCTCGTGCAGACGACTGTTCGATTCCGTGTCCACCCCGCAGGCGCGCATGAAGCGCAAGGCTCGATCGATTTCGGCGGCCAATTGCTCGTACTTGCGACCCTCCGGACTGGAGGCGACGAACTCCTGGGTCCAGGCGTGGACCCGGTTGAGGTCAGCAAAGCCGCCCTTGGTGAACGCCCTGACCAAGTTCAGGGTCGACGCGCTCTGGTGGTACGCCTGCACGAGTCGCTCCGGATCGGGAATTCGTGCAGCGGCGGTGGGCGCGGAGCCATTGACGATGTGACCGCGAAAGCTGGGCAGCTCCAGATCACCGATCATCTCGGTGTTCGACGAACGCGGTTTGGCGAACTGTCCGGCTATCCGTCCGACTTTGATCACGGGTACACCGAGCGAATAGGTGAGCACGACGGCCATCTGGAGGATGACCCGCAACTTCTCGCGAATGTTCACCGCAGTGAATTCCTCGAAGCTCTCCGCGCAGTCGCCCGCCTGCAGCAAGAACGCATTGCCAGCAGCGACTCGCGCCAATGACGCCTGGAGGCTACGCGCTTCGCCCGCGAAGACAAGCGGGGGAAACCCCGAGATCTGCTTCAGGGCGATTTCGAGCGCAGCATCATCAGGCCAATCAGGTTGCTGAGAGGCCGGAAAGTTGTGCCACGACGAGGGGGTCCACGACCGCGCCATCAGAGGTCCCGGCTCATTGCCGACTCAGGCGGCCAGGATGCGGACTGCGTCTTCGCGCAATCCCGCAACGGCACGGCTGACAAGACGACGCGCTGCCTCGGCGGTGACGCCAAGATTCTCGCCCACCTCGCGGAAGCTTTTGCGCTCGCCGTCGAGCAAACCGAATCGGGCCTCGACCGCATAGCGGGCGCGCTTGTCGAGCGTGCCGAGCAACTCGTCGAGCAGATCGCTGTCGACCATTGCCATGACAGCGTCTTCGGGGGTGCCATCACCGTTGGCCATGAGGTCGCCGAGAGTGGCATCTCCGTCGTCGCCGATCGTCTTGTCGAGCGAGACAGGCGTCGTGAGGCGGTGAAGTTCGGCGTTGCCGAGATCCAGCGTCTCACCGTCACCGCTGGCCTGACGCAATGCCGCGCGCAAGCTGGCAGAGCGGTCACCGGGGATGCGGATGAGGCTGGCCTTCTGATCGAGAGCGCGGCCGATGGCCTGGCGGATCCAGAACGTGGCATACGTGGAGAACTTGAAGCCACGGCGCCAGTCGAACTTGTCGACGGCATGCTCGAGGCCGAGGTTGCCCTCCTGGATGAGGTCGAGCAGGTCCATTCCCTGGGGGAGCGGATAACGACGGGCGATGCTGACAACCAGGCGCAAGTTCGAGCGGATGAACCGGTCCTTGGCCTTGGCAGCTGCGGTGACCGCAGACTTGAGCGCCACACCTTTTTCTCCGTTGGTCAGCCGCTCGGCAGCCTCGCGGCCGGCTTCGATGGCGCGGGACAGTTCGCGCTCTTCCTCTGCATTGAGGAGGGCGACCTTGCCGATGTCGTTCAAGTAGAGGCCGATGGAATCGTTCATGTCAAAAACCGTTTCTGTCGTGTTCGCATTCCGGCAGACGCTGCGTTCCGACGAGCTCATCGCGTGATCGGGACTGACATCTGCCGGTACAGACTGCTCGGAGTGTGCCTGACCGCAGTCGGACCGAGAACTCTGAGCGAAATCTGCCTGTCCAAGGGGGATTGAACAGATTTGAAGGGTAGCTATGTGGGGGGAAGTCCAGAGTACACCATCGGTCAAGCGCGCGGCGTATCGTTTCGCGCAGATACTGGTGTGACGCGTGCCGCCTTGCACCCTCAGTCTCATAGAGTAAGCCCCCGTGCCGCCACGTATTGGATTGTTCGGTGGCACATTCGACCCGCCACATGTCGGACACCTCGTCACAGCGGTGAACGTGAGACATGCCCTGGAACTCGATGTGGTGGTGTTGATGGTGGCCAACGTGCCATGGCAAAAAGAGCGAAGCCGTCAGATCACGCCAGCCGAGGACCGGTTCGCCCTGGTTGAAGCCGCCGTGGCAGATGTCGACGGGTTGGCCGCTGGGCGCACTGAAATCGATCACGGTGGGGCCAGCTACACCGCCGACACACTGCGATCGCTCGCAGCAGCGTCGCCGGATGCTGAGTTGTTCACCATCGTCGGAGACGACGCCGCTGCCGGGTTCACCACGTGGGACAGGTACGAAGAAGTGGCCCAACGGTCGTCGCTCGTCGTGGTCGACCGCCCCGGGCAGACAGTTGCGCTACCGACGAAGTTCAATTGGCGCCGGGTGGAGGTACCGCACCTCGAAGTGTCGAGTACCGACCTGCGCGCCCGATTTTCCGACGGGCGCCCGCTCGTCTATCTCTTGACGGAGCCCGTACTCGACATGATCCGTGAACGCCGACTCTATGGAAGTGCATCATGACGACGTCTCGAGCTCGACGCCGGAACCGGACGATCGCGGCTGCTGTCTCGGGTCTTTTGGTGCTCGGTGCCGCACCGACCATTGGTCTCGTCGGTTGGCACGTGCTCAAGAATTCGAAGGAGGGCACGACGGCCAAGGTGTACAAGACCGTCGGCTTCCCGTCGACCCCGACCGCGATGATCGCCGTTGTCGACGATCAGAAACTGATCACCGCCCTGGCGGTTCTCGTTCTGGCGCCCGGGACGGGCAAGGGTGGCACCCTGGTCTCGTTCCCCACCGACGCGAGCACCGGCCAGACGGCGGACGAACAGCAGTACCCGATCGCCGACAGCGTCATCAGGAACGGCCCCGACGTCGCGGCGCAGGATGTCGCATCGTTGTCCAGAGTCTCCATCGGATCTCCCGGAGTCCTCGATCGGCAGGCGCTGGCGACGTTGCTGGCACCACTTCCTTCACTTTCTGTGACGCTGCCCGATCCGCTCGTCGATGCTGCGGCGGACGGAACGAAGCAGACCTTGTTCCCGGCGGGACCGCAACAGATGACGCCCGCTCAGGCTGCAGGCGCCTTGGCCGCGGCGGACCCAACAGTGCCCGAAGCCAAACGCCTCCCCGATGTCCACGCGATGTGGTCGGCGCTGGCGGCTGGGGTGGGGACCGGGATCAACTCGGCCGGTGTTGCGCCGGTCGGCCCGAACGGACCGACCGACTTCAATGACTTCATGGCGCACTTCCTCGCCGGCCCGGTCCAGGTTTTCAATGACGTCACGACCGTGCCGATCACCGGGCCGACGAATCCGGGCAAGGTCGACGTCGGACGCGTCGACGTACCCTCGGTCGTTCTGCTGATGGCCAGCCTTGCTCCCTCAGCGATGATCACGCCGAATGCAACCTTGAATTTCCGGATCGAGAACGGCGTCACACAGGCCGACATCGATGCCGCAGGTCTTGTCGGGGTCACGCCCACCCAGGTGACGCTCGATCTTGTACAGCGACTGCTGTTTGCCGAAGGCAACATCGTCTCGGTCTCGCCAGAGGTCTTCACCTTGACGCCGAAGAACGTACCGGACGTGACGACGATCTTCGCCGAAGGTGGCGTGCAATCGGCTGAACTGGCCGTGATCACCAATCAGCTCGGAACCTCGCAGGTCCAAGACCCGAAGTTCGTCTTCCCGCTGGTCAATGTGACGATCGTCGTCGGGCGTTCCTACCTGACGGACATGGCGTCGCGCAGAGCCACCACTGCGTCCTCCGCAGCGTCAACGGCAGCGTCATCCGCCGGGTCCTCCGTCGGGTCATCCACAGTGGTCGGCGACATCGTCACGACCGATGCCAAGGGATCCGCCAGTACCGTGT
>JAYTOM010000241.1:0-2167 GCA_043747765.1 Actinomycetota bacterium | reverse complement strand
ATGAACGGGCGGGCATGCGCGCCACCGGCCTCCATGTGCAGCACCGGTGTCTCGACCTCGATGAAGCCGCGATCACCGAGTGTTTTGCGGAAGCTGGAGATCATCGCGTGCCGGATCTGGAAGTTCCGGCGAGCGTCTTCGTTCACGATCAGGTCCGCATACCGCTGGCGGTATCGCGTGTCCGTGTCGGTCAGGCCCTTCCACTTGTCCGGCATCGGCCGCAGCGCCTTCGACAACAGCAGGACTGACTGGACTTTCACACTGAGCTCGCCGGTCCGGGTGGCCATGACGACGCCTTCGACCCCGATCCAGTCTCCGAGGTCGAGGTCGACGATGGATGCGAACATCTCCTCGCCCACCACGGCTTTGGAGATGAACAACTGGATCTGATCGGTGCGGTCGCGCAGCGTCGCAAAGATCAGCTTGCCACCATCGCGCTTGAGCATCATCCGACCGGCAACAGCGACGTGGGCGTCGGTCTCGGTACCGGCATCGATCGTGGCATGCTCGGCCCGAACCTCGGCCAGGGTGTGCGTGCGATCGAACCGGTACGGATACGGCTCCTGGCCAGATTCGCGAAGCTCGTCGACCTTGGCCAGCCGTTTCGCCTTCTCAGTTGCCAGCCCGCTGCCAGTCGACAGATGTTCGCCGTCGCCGGGGGCCGCGCCGGTGGGGTCCGTGGCATCGGCGGCGGGATCAGCAGTGTCGTTCACAGGGGTTGCACGGTATCCGATGACCCTGGTGGTCTGCGCCAGCTTCGCCGCTTCGGTACTGTTCGTTGTACATGAAAAAGGGTGTGGGACTTCTCGTGGCCATCGCAGTATCAGCCGCCACGCTTCCAGGTGCGAGTGCGGCTGATCCGGTCGAGCCGGGGAATGTCATCAGCGTGTCGGCGATGGCGGGCGTCCTTGCCGAGCCCGTGCTCGTCGCGCACGATGTCGTCGGCATCTCGATCGTGACGCGCAACGCCTACGACCTCTCTTCCAGCACTGAGACGGAAGCCATCGGCGCAGCGCTCGCGGCGTCGGGATCGTGGTCGATGAGCCGAGGCGCGAGTGTGCCGATGCACGCGGTCCGGCGCGGTCCCGCCGTGATCCAGCAGGCACCGGACGGCTTTGACATCCCGATGAGCACCACCACGCTGCCGATCAGCACCGTTGCTCAGCTGATGGGCCGAGGGTTGGCCGGCGTGCTGTCCAACGGCTATGTGGTGATCAGTCGGACCACGGCCGGGCTGCGTGGTGCCCAGGTCGGTGATGCCCTCGACCTGCATTCGGCCGGTGGCGCGCTGGTGCAATACGTCGTCGGATCAATCGTCGACGACAACGTGATCGGCGATACCGAGATCCTGATGAGCACGGGCCAAGGCGAACGGTTGGGCATCACGGCCGATACGCGCATCATCATGTGGGGCTTCAGTTCTCGAGACGCCATCGACCAGCAGTTGGCGGCCACTGACCTGGTGTCGATGTCCGACGTCCGCATCCGTCGCAGCTGGGATGCCTTCGATCCGGACAGTGCGATCGGGATGGCACAGACCAAGGCCGCCCTCGGAGAGTTCGCCTACAGGGTGCGTTCGAACGGAACCGATCTGGATGTGACGAGCGACTGGGAGAGCTCGTTCATTCCCGCCGCACGTGAGGTGCTGACTGCGGCGATTCCGATCCGGGCGCGGTGCAACGTGAACATCAAGACCGACCTCAAGGCGGCTCTCGACGAGATCGCCGCGAACGGTCTCGGAGGAGCAATCGACGTCGCCAACGCGAACGCCGCAGGCGGCTGCTACTACCCCCGCTTCAATCGCATCGGTGGCACGCTCGGCTTCTTGTCCCGCCACTCGTGGGGCCAGGCGCTCGACACCAACACGAACACGAATCCGCAAGGCGGTGTTCCAACGATGAACTGCGATGTGGTGCGCATCTTCCGCAAGCACAACTTCGCGTGGGGTGGCAACTTCGTACGGCCGGACGGCATGCACTTCGAGTGGGTGGGAACGCGACGTGATCAGTACCGATATTCGTCGAAGTACTGCCCGAATCTGCCAAGTGTTGCGACCGGTACGCAGGCGGCCGCCACTCACTTGCCGGTGGCCGTGCCGATCGACCCGGCGAGTGGGTTGTCGACGATGTTCGCCGACGACGGCACGGGTGGCGACTGACCCCACGAG
>JAYTOM010000240.1:0-8671 GCA_043747765.1 Actinomycetota bacterium | reverse complement strand
GCCCTCTAATTATCCGGGACCGCACGCCACCGATCCAGCCGCCGAGCAGCATCCCAGCGTCGCCGTCCCGGATAACCCCGCGTCCCGGATGATGTGCGTCAACTCACCGCCTTTGTTGCGCGACGACTCACCGGCACTGAGTTCGAAGTCGAGTTTCCCCGAACCGACCGCCGCGGGCCCATTGGTAGCTGTGGGTGATGCGACGACGAGGACTCGGCTGGTGGTGCGGCCGTTGCTCGTGTCGGTGGAGGATGCAGCCGCGCTGCTGGGCATCGGGCGCACGACGTTGTATGAGCTGATTCGGCAAGGCGACGTGCTGCCTATCCGGATCGGGCGCTGCGTGCGCATCCCGCAACGCGAGCTGGAGGCGTACGTGGACCGCCTGATCGGCGAGCCCTGGAGCGACCCCTGATGAGCAGTCGGCGTCGAAGTGGGCCCGCACTCGGCCGGAACACGCAAATCCCGGCGGCTCCTCAGATACGGGGGAAAACGCCGGGATCACTTTCCTCGCCTAGTGGCTCGGACACGATCAGTATCACCGCTTGGCGCCTCAAGATCAACCAGTTTGGTCTGAAAGGAAGATCTCGTGGACGTGGAGGGCGACCTGCTTGGCGAAGTGGCCACCTGCGCCAACCGCCCAACCGAGCGCGTCGGGGAGAGCAAGCAACGGCTCGTCGCTTCAACCTCGGTGTGAATACGTCGGCAGGTCGCGACCGGACGCCCGCATCACGCCTCGCGGAACCCGACGGTCGTTGAGGTCACGATGCACACCGCGGCTGTCCAGTACGAGCACAGCCACGGTCGGGTTAAGTACAGCCAGCAATTCAATGAGACATCGCTGACGAGCCGGTTCTTCGTCTCGACCGCGCCGGTAGGCGCTCCGATCGTGGTCCCCGAAATCGGGAGGCGCGTCATCGCTGTCAGGATCTGGCGACGCCGAGCGTCGCCTTCAGACGAGAAGTGCAGACGTTGACGACCATCTGGCAGCATCGAGCGAAGGGCGCGGGTGACCGAGCCGAGATCGCGTGCAGAAACCTCGACCATCGTCAGTCTGTACCAACCGTCGGACCGGACGCTCTCGTCGATGAATCCGTGCGTCACCGTCACTTGGTGACCAGCAGTCCTGCCGCTGCGGCGGCTGCTTCTGCTTGCTGGCCGGGCATCACGTGGCCGTAGGTGTCGAGGGTGAAGCTGACAGAGGCGTGGCCGAGGCGCTCGCTGACGACCTTCACGTTGATGCCGGCGGCGAGCAGGTGCGAGGCATGGGTGTGGCGCAAGTCGTGCAGACGGATGACGGGTACACCTGCCTTGTCGACGAGTCGGTGGAACGCTTGGCCGACCGAGTCTGGGCGCATCGGGTCGCCGATGTCGTTGGCGAACACGCGATCATCCAACGCGCCCGTGAGGTCGACGCGAGCGAGTCCTGCGGGAGTTCTCGCAACGATCGACACAAATCGCTGAATGGCTCGATGCCAGCGGCCTGTCCGGGCCAGCGGCCACTGACGCAGCGATTCTGGCGACTCGTGCCCGCAAACAGAACCCGGGAGACTTTGCTCTGGTCGAAGCCGAATGGCGAGCACGGGCGGACATTCTCGGGTGGGGTCCGGCTGAACTGGAGCAGCTACTCGCCGGCTCCCCAAGCGGAGTAGGAACGCCCGGGTATGTCGTCGACGACTTCACCTGGTTTGGCGGTGAACAGCACACGGGCCTACGGGTCGTCGACTTCGACGAGTGGCTCGCGTGGTTGCTCGACACCCGCCTCACGGCCAACAACGGGACGTTCACGCGCTTCGAACTCACAAAGGCCGTCGCCGCTGCGCTGCCGGGTTCACTGTCGATCGAAATGGTCGAGGCATCGGTCCACCAGGCGCTCGCCTCCGCCCAGATCGTGGCGATTGGTGATCACTCGGCTCATGGACCGGCGATCAGTGCACCGACCCGGATGGTTCCGGATGACCGAGCACTGCATTACACCATGCGATCGCTGCTGGCGATCGAGGAACGACTTCTCCACCAACTGCGCTGCGGCGTTGGCGACGGCGACGGGGTCCTCGACCAGAATCTCGTGGAAGCAACGATCCTGTCATCGAAGTTGGGACCGGACCAGACCGCAGCGGTACGGGACTTGACGGCGTCCGGCGTCCGGGTCGCGGTCATGGTCGGTCGAGCCGGGACCGGGAAGACCCACACCCTGGCAACGGTACGAACCGTGTACGCGGCGGCCGGATACAGCGTCGTCGGGTTGGCTCCGTCGGCCCGCGCCGCACGTGAGCTCGAGAGCGGGTCGGGGATAGTGTCGTCAACCATCGCCCGGCATCTCGTCGAGCAGCGCGACGTCGACGCAACCACGCTCGTTGTCGTTGACGAGGCCGCCATGGCCAGCGTGCGGGATCTCGCCGCCGTGATCGATCAGGCAACACGCGCAGGTGCCAAGGTCCTGCTCGTCGGCGACCATCACCATCTCCCCGAAGTCGCAGTCGGCGGAGGATTCCGGGCAGCCTTGGACACCCTCGGCGAACGGGTCGTGGAGCTGACCGTCAACCGTCGCCAGCAGCACGAGTGGGAACGCGCCGCTCTCGACGAGCTCCGTTGTGGCCAAATCTCGGCGGTGTTCACCGCCTACCAGGACCATGGTCGGGTCGTGGTCGCCGACGATCCGCAGCAGCTCCACGCGCGGGCGATCGCCGACTGGCAGCGCTTGCGGTCTACCGTGAGACCTTGCTGCTCGCTGGAACACGGGCCGAAGCGGCACTACTGAATCGACAAGCCCGTCACGCACTCGCGATGGCCGGAGAACTCGACCTCGACCAGTCCTTCGAGATCGGCGGACGATCGTTCGCTCCCGGCGATCGGGTCGTGCTGTGCCGCAACCATCCCGGACAACACCTCATGAACAGCGACGAGTTCGCCGTCGACAATGGAATGCTTGCGACGGTCACCGGCCCCACCGGCACCGGTTTGCATGTCCAGCTCTCGAGCGGCAAGCAGGTGGTCCTCGATCGCCGCTACGTCGAGCGCGGCTGGGTCGACTACGCCTATGCGCTGACGATCCACAAAGCCCAGGGCGTCACCTGCGATCACGTGATCCTCGTCGGACCCGCCGGCCTGTACCGCGAAGGGATTTACGTGGCGCGGTCCCGGGCACGTCTCAGCGCTTGGATCTACGCGACCATCGCTCAAGCCGCCGAGATCGAGCAGCGCCATGACAGCGGCATTCCCCTCCCGAGCGAATCCATTCACGACCCGCAGGGCGATCTGCTCACCCGTATGCGAACGTCTGCGGCGAAGACCCTCGTCACGGCACAGGATCCCCTCGCAGCCCAAGTCAACAATCTCGCCATCACCATCCCGTGCAGCGAATTGTTCCGTCGAGCCCAACACGCACGCCGTGCAGAATTGATGGTCGACATAGCGAATCCGGCCGAGCTTCGCGCTGCTTACCCGCGCGCCGTCGAGGCCCGACTCCACCTCGAGAAAGGACACCGAGTCCGAGCGCTCGACCGCGATAACGTCGGCTGTGTCGTTTCTATCGACGACGCCAACGGCACCTGCTGCGTGTACTTCGAGAATGATCATGGACGCAACGCCGAACGAACGTTGCCGTGGAACCAACTACATGTGATCGACCGACCGCGAGCCGTCGCTCTCACCTCAGCGGCATCGGCAAGATTGGCCGCGCAGGCTATGCAGGTTTTCGACGCCGAGCGGGCCTGGAGGATCGCCCTCTCCGCCCACGGCGTCCAACCCGGTGACGCTGATCTGTACCGCCGCGCGGTTCATGTCGCGACCGACCGCGCTGCCCGTCGACTCCGAAGCGAGCAACCCGAGTGGCTGACTACGTGGCTCGGCGAACGTCCGACTGATGCGCCGTCGTCAGCCGTGTGGGACGACGCAACTACCCGGATTGCCCACTACCGGATACTGCACGATGTGGCCGACAGCGTGCCCGGCCTCGGACCGTGTCCGCACGATCAGGACACCGCCCAACCATGGCAACAACTCATGCTGGGCACGCTGGAAGACCGCTGCTGGCTCGCCGATCACCAGGTTCAACCTGCTGCTGCGCTCCCCGTTCGAAGTCCGGCCGATCTCGTGGGCCGCCGCACCGAGCTGCAACAACTGATCGCCGCTGCGCCACCCGACCTGCGCGGTTCTATCGACCGGATCACCCGCGCCGATCTCAGGTTGGCCGAGCGGCACCAGCTGCTGCTCGGAGCAGCCGGCGGCCAGAAGGAGCGACGCGACTGGATACTGGCGAACTAGCCCCACGTGGTCGAGCTCGAACAGGTCACCACCCTCCTCGCCGGCCTGGACCCGCTCTGGCATTGGTCGGCGGTCGAACCCGAACCCGTACGCCAAGTACTCGACGCCCTGCGACTGATCGAACCCGAGCCGAGCCGTCGGGAGGAACGAACCCTTGCCGAACTGGAGCAACTCGCCGTCGACAACGATCCAGTCCGCTGCCTCGAACGAGAACTCAGGCATCTACGCCAACTCGCCTCCCGAGAGATCGCCGGCGCTGAGCGGGAAGCCCTCACCAGCAAGATCCGCACCACCCAAGTCGAGTTGCGCGACGCTCGGCAATCGTCGAGGTTCGACCGGGTCTTCGACAAATATCTGCCCCCGCCCGAGACTGCGGAGCGGCTCGACCGGAGAGCCACAGTCGTGTTCGACACACTCACCGCTCCACCCGAATGGGTCGCCTCACACGTACGCCATCTGCACGACACCGGCCAACTGGGCGCCGTCCGACTCGATGACCTCGCCCGCCAACTCGTGGGAGCAGCCGTGCACGTCGATCAGCACGGCCACCCGCCAAGCGCTTGGCCAGCGGTCGAGCGCCAGACGATCGGGCAGGCGCACGCAGAGGCACCGGCACCTGGCATAGAACTGTCAATGTCCTGAAACGAGGGCGCTCATCGTCGACCCGTGTCGCGACGCAATTTCTCGGAGCGGGTCTGCCAACGGGGAGCTACCCGAGCGACCGCTGAATAGGGACACGGGTAGTGATCCGTGACGTCCCGGGTTCACGCTGGTCGGGATCAACGAGGCTGACACCGCCCACGCACAACCGTCCGAGCGGCCCGACATCGGCGTCGGCCCCGGAACCGCTCGGCCGATCCTGCTCTCCGCGCTCGAGGCGGCGCACCTGCTCGGCATCGGTCGCACGACGCTCTACGAACTCATCAAGGGCGGCGAGCTCACCTCGATCCACGTCGGACGAAGCGTTCGATTCTCGATGTATGAAATCGAGACCTACGTGCAGTCACTCATCCAGGCGGCTTGAGCCATGCAGCGGTGGTGGTACCGGCGGCGTTCAGCGCAGTAATACAGCAGCAAGCTCACGGCGCTGTTGTTTCATTCAGACCGACTGAATCGCCCGAGGCCAGCACGGGATGGGGCGTCGAACAGCCTCAGTCGAGATCGTCCTCGATGTTGAAGTCTTCGAACGGGTCGATCTCATGCGATCGTTCAGGGTGCGCGTCCCCGCGCAGTCGCCGAAGCTCGGGGAGGGCCAGGTGATCCTTCACTCGATCCGCTGCCTCCTTCATGCGGATGATGTCGTCCAGTGAGGCGGTCGGGACAAGCAGTCCCCTGGCAACTTCGAAGAGTTCCGACGACCGTTGAAGTTCACGGAAGGCAATCTCGGTCTCATTCGGTCCGATCGCCGAGAGCAGGATGTCGATCGGCCCACTCGCTGTCTGCCACTGAGTATTGACGACGAGGTCAGCTCCCGTCAGCACCCGGTCGATGTCAGCTCCGAGCTCGATGAGTGCGGCAGCGATTCGTTCGAGGTTGGCGGGATCTGGCTGCACCATCAGATCGACGTCCTGAGTGACGTAGTGCACCGCACCGTGGAGCATTCCCGAGACTCCGCCGATGGCGATGTAGGTGACGCCGTGCGCATTGAACACTTCGACGATCCGGGCGAGGTCGAACGCGGTTGGTTCGTCTGTGCTCACGAACCAGCCGGCAGCGAGAGGCCTGCCGTGCGGGATATGTCGGTGCAGGGATCGTCGAGTGTGCGCGGCGGCAAGCTCGGAAATGCCGCGACCGCGCGCCGTCCAGCGGCGCTGGGATGCACCCGACCTCGTCTGGCAAGCACGTACACGCACACGACGTCGTCGAGACTCAGCACGTCAGTGTCGTAGCCGGTCATCTGCGCGACACCGTGGCGGAACTCAATCTCACCTACCTCGGCGACGAGTCGATCAACCCTCTCGCGCACTCGTACGTCGATCTCGACCAACATGCCAACCTCCACGACAACTTTACCCTGCGACGGTGATGCGGCCGGGGGCAGATTCTTTTCAGATTCACTGCTCCTCCAACAGCGCAGCTGCTGCGGCAGCGGCTTCTGCTTGTTGGCCGGGCATCACGTGGGCGTAGGTGTCGAGGGTGAAACTCACCGATGCGTGACCGAGTCGCTCGCTGACGATCTTGATGTTGAACCCGGCAATCAGCAGGTGAGTGGCATGGGTATGGCGGAGATCGTGCAGCCTGATTTTTAGGACTCCGGCTTTGGTGATCAGCCGACCGAAGGCTTGCCCGATCGAGTGTGGTCGGATCGGATCGCCGATCTCGTTCGTGAACACCCGGTCGCTGGCTGTCGCCGTCACGCCGAGTTTGAGCATCAAGACTCGCTGTTCGTTCCGGTGCCGCTGGAGGATCGCGGCGGACTTTGGATCGACATCGATCGAGCGACGGCTACGCCGGGTTTTCGGAACGTCGATGACTTCGTCGCCGTCGACGACGGTCGCCGCCTGCGCGATCGTGATGGTGCCGGCTCGTAGGTCGACATCCGACCAACGCAACCCGACCACTTCGCTGCGGCGCATGCCGGTCAGCGCCAAGAGCCGGAACATCGCTTCGTTGCGGTTCGCCTCGATCGATCTCAGGAACATCGACAACTCCTTCGGCGTCCACACCTTCATCTCCGGACCTTTCGACCGGGCGGTCGTCAGCGACGGAGCGTTCGTCAACCGCGCGACATTGCGCAGCACGAGACCTTTCCGCTCGGCGTCGTGTAACAACTTGTTGATCACGGCGTGCACGTGATGAACCGACGTCAGCGACAGGCCCGTGCCCCGATCGGCCACCCGACTTCAGCAACGTCGAGTACAGAAGATCGAGGTCGGCCGCAGTGAGATCCTGCAGGCTGACGTCACCGAGACCAGGCAGAACGTACGCATTGAGCGTCTTGCGGTAAGCCGTGGAGCGTTGTCCGCTTCCGGCCCTGGATCGTCAAGTTCCGCAATGGCATGCGGCTCGGAACGACGAACGAGCCGGTCTGGTGAGCGGCGAGTTGCTCGGTCAGCGCTGCTTGCGCTTCCTTCTTCGTGCGGAAGGAACGCTTCGCCTGACGGCGTCGTCCGCCCTCCTGCCAGGTGGCATGGGCGACCCACGACGCTGCCCCCGTAGGGGTCACTCGGCGGTAGATCGTCCCGCTGGACACCAAATCACGTTACCAGGGCGTTACCACGAGGGCAATCGGTGACCTTCGGTCGGGCGGGTCATAGCCATCTAGCTGGTCTTTTGTGGTGCCCTCGGCATGATTCGAACATGCGACACACGGTTTAGGAGCCCTCCAGTCAGGACGGGTGTTCGACCAGGTCAGACATGGTGAAGATGCCCTGTCGGGTACCCTCATCCCAAAGCCTTCCCAACTGCGGGTCACTCGCGGTCAGTGGCGGCAAGTTGATTGGTGGTGGATGATGGTTCGCCCGATGCAAACGGTGAAGGTCTACGGCGTCCAGGATCGCCGTTCCACCACGCAAGCGAAACTGCCATGGGTGGTGCGCTACACAATCGACGGTCGCCATCGCGGCAAATCGTTCCGCACCCGAATCGAGGCTGACCGCTACCGGGATCTTCTGTTGCAGGAAGTGCAGGCGGGCAGGCGCTTTGACGAGGCCACGGGCGAACCAGAGTCATGGAAGACGGCGCTGGCAGAGGCACGCGTCCACGAATGGTCGCGGCGCTGGCTTGACGAACAGTGGCAGGAATGGCAACCACGAACGAGAGCGTCAGCAACCGAAGCACTCGCCCGGTTCATCACCATCGCCGTCGAGCACGGCGCGGAGCCACCGGAGGGTCTGCGCGTCTATCTCTACTCCCCGTTGTCACCCAACACTGAGAGCGAGCGCGATGCCCGGTTCGAGAAGTGGATGGCGAAGAACTGCCTGACGTTCGGAGAGCTCGATCGCGAGCGGATCGCTGACATCGACCGCCGACTCGGCCTCAAGCTCGACGGCTCACCGCTGGCCGCCACTACTGCGAACCGGATCCGAATCGTCGCTCGCGCCTCGGTGCAATCGGCAATCGACGCCGCCGCGATCGCGGCCGACGTGTGGCCGCAGCGGTCCAAGACGCGAGCGCGACGAAAGGTCGCGCGAACACGGCGGAGCGTCGATGTTCGTTCTCTGCCGAGCCCGGCAGCGATGGCCGAGGCGATCGACGCGATCGACGCAACAGCCCGGCAGCAAGAACTACCGAGTGATGACCGCAGTCGCCTACTACGCCGGGCTCCGGCCGTCGGAGGTCGTGATGCTGCGAGTCCGATCCACCGAACTGCCAGCCGAGGGTTGGGGACGACTGGACGTCACAGAAGCCGACATCTCCTTCGATGAACCAGGCGAACCCAAGACCGGCCCGCGTAGCGTGCCGATCC
>JAYTOM010000239.1:0-3889 GCA_043747765.1 Actinomycetota bacterium | reverse complement strand
CAGATTTCGGTCGGTGATCGGCAGCCGAGGTGACTCCGCTTCACGGGCGGCGTGCTTATCCGAGGATGGAGTCGACTCGTTGGTTGCCGACGTGTTCTTCGTCGTCGAGGGCGCCGACGTAGGTGGAGACGAGGGTTTCGACGCTGTGTCCGAGTCGTCGGGTTGTCTCAGCGAGGGGCATCCCAGCGCGCAGCCATGTCGTGGCGGCGGCGTGTCGGCAGTCGTAGATCCTGATGGGCCGTTGGCCGACCGATTCGAGGGCGCGGTGCCATGCCCATGCCCAGTTCGATCCGCTCGGCATCGTGTGGTTGCGAGTTCGGAACAGCAGACGGTCGGGTGATGCGAGGTTGTTCTCGTGAACCCATTCGCGAAGCATCGTGACGAGCACCGGTGGGATCGGCACGCTGCGCGGGCCGGTCTCGGGTTCGCCCGGCTCATCGAAGGAGATGTCGGCTTTCGTGACGTCGAGGCGTCCCCAACCCTCGGCCGGCAACTCGGCCGATCGGACTCGCAGCATCACGACTTCCGACGGCCGCAGCCCGGCGTAGTAGGCGACTGCGGTCATCACTCGGTAGGTCTTGCTGCCGGGCTGTTGCGTGACGATCGCATCGATCGCCTCCGCCATCGCCGCCGGACTCGGCGGCGCACGCACGTCGACGTGCCGCCCGGTTCGCGCCCTTTCGCGCTCGTGTCTTGGACCGCTGCGGCCACACATCGGCCGCAACAGCGCCGGCGTCGATCGCCGACTGGACCGAGGCGCGAGCGACGATCCGGATCCGGTTCGCGGTAGTCGCGGCCAGCGGCGAGTCGTCGAGCTTGAGGCCGAGCCGGCGGTCGATATCGGCGATTCGTTCCCGATCGAGCTCGCCGAGGGTCAGACAGTTCTTCGCCATCCACTTCTCGAACCGGGCATCGCGCTCGGTCTTAGCATTGGGTGACAACGCGGACTGGAGGTAGACGCGCAGACCCTCGGGTGGTTTCGCACCATGCTCGACGGCGATGGTGATGAACCGGGCCAGTGCCTCGGTCGCTGACGCCCGCGTTCGTGGTTGCCACTCCTGCCACTGTTCGCCAAGCCAGCGCCGTGACCACTCGTGAACACGAGCCTCCTCCAGGGGCGTTTGCCACGACTCTGGCTCGCCCGTGCGCTCTAGGGTGGCGGCATGTTCGGCCATCCGACCTCCCAATCGCGTCGGCAGCGCGCGGCTGCCTGCTGGATCGCTGAGCGACCCTACGTCCTATGAACCTCGAGTCGATCGAACTGCATCGCCGCGGCCCCGGTGACACTGAGCTGGCGCGTCGAACCTTCGCTGTGATGACTGAGGCATTCGACGAGCCGCTCATCGAGTTGCGGCCTGCGTATGTGGGCCGGCTCCTCGACAACCCCGACTTCTGGGTGTTCACGGCACATGTCGGCGGCGAGGTGGTCGGCGGGTTGACTGCACACACGTTGGCGATGACTCGCGATGAGAGCAGTGAGGTCTTCATCTACGACCTCGCCGTTCTCGACTGGCAGTGGGCAAACGGCTCGTCTCTTGCGCTGCGACACGCCGGCGCGCAAGCAGGGATTGATGTCGTGTTCGTCCCGGTCGACGACGACGACGCCGACGCCCGAGGCGATCGAGTTCTACCGCGCCTCGGGCGCCGCCGAGTCCGAGGTTCGATTCTTCGCCTGGGACGACACCCACCGCTGACACCGGAGCTGGACCCGAGTGGACGCGACCTGACCGCGCACCCTCCTGCCGCTCCTGTGCGTTTCCGCGCCTACAGTTGGGGCACCAACAGTGAGCATTCGGCCTTTCGGATGGGTCGCCTCGATCACGTGCACATCCGCGTGCCGGACCGCGCTGAAGCCGCACGTTGGTACGCAATGAACCTCGGCTTCGAGCCGGTCGCCGCCTACGGGTTTTGGGCGACCGGGTTCGAGGGCGGCCCGCTGCAGATCTCGGCGGACGGCGGCAACACAACGCTGGCGTTGTTCGAGGCCAGCGAAAGGCACCCGATGGTTCCGCAACGGATCGGCGTTGCGTTCAGTGTCGACGCCGACAGCTTCATGTTCTTCGCGCGCTCGCTGCCCGGAGGCATCGACAGTCCCCAAGGTGAACGCCTGCAGCTCGCCGATCTCGTTGACTTCGACCTGTGTTGGGCCTTCGATCTCGTCGATCCGTGGGAAACCAGTACGAGCTCAACTGCTACGACTATGCGCGCGTCAAGGTCGAGCTCGTGGTGGCGGATGATCTCGAGCCCGTCCGCTATTGGCCACGCGAGGCCTACAGCGGGTACCACGAGTTCAAGGCGTAGAGAATCCGGGTTCTGGCGCCGAGATGCGGGGCAGATCCACGACGAAGGGAACCATGGAGCAGAGTCGATACACGATCAAAGCACTTGACCTCTCCACGTGGGAGTCGTTCGCTGCGTTGGTGGAGGCCAACGGCGGCATCTTCGGCGGATGCTGGTGCATGGGCTTCCATCCCGAGGAGTCCACGCACCTCGACGCCGTAGAGCCCCACCGCGAGCAGAAGCTCGACCGCCTCCGAGCCGGTACCGCGCATGCGGCGCTTGTTTTCGAGGGTGACGACTGCGTCGGATGGTGCCAGTTCGGGCCGCCCGACGAGCTGCCCCGCATCAAGAACCGCAAGGAATACGACAAGAAGCTGGATGGCCTGCCTGACTGGCGCATCGCCTGCTGCTTCGTCGGCAAGGGCCATCGCCGCCAAGGCGTTGCGGCCGCTGCGCTCGCCGGAGCCCTGGAGTTGATTGCGGGTCTCGGTGGTGGCACGGTCGAGGCCTACCCCGAACCCGCGGGCGACGTCCCCGCCGGCTTCCTCTACCACGGTGTGCTCTCGACCTTCGATCAAGCCGGGTTCGGACGGGATCGGAAGATTGGCAAGCACCGCTGGGTGGTCGCCACTAACGTTGCGCCGACAGCGTCCTCCTAACCGCAACAACTCCAAGTTCGCGGCGCAAGCAGCGTCTGTCGCGACAGTGTCATGGTGACGATATCACTACGACCGTCGCGCCAAAGACGAGCCTTCTAGGACCGTCTGTCCCACCATTCGAGGACCCTGACGGCGCGGAGGGTGTTCCAGCGGCTGCTCAATGTCTACGGCGGTGCCCAACACACGTTCACCAACCCTGCGGTAGACGGCGCTGGACTGCCCGGTTTCGCGTACCACGAGTCGGCGGCACGGCGATCATGGACAGCGATGCTCGCCTTCTTCGACGACGTGTTCACTTTCCGGTCTGGCACCACGGCGGGACAGAGCTCAGCGACCCCGTAGGCCCGGGTACGACAGGGCTGCACGCCGTTGGATTCGATGTCTCGTAAGCGTGCGCAGTGGTCATGCGACCGGGGCGTTAGAAATCCGGTAGGTTGGTCCCACCTGAATACCTCAGAAAAAATCATCTACGTGGTGTTATGTCTTGTGGAGCTGGGGGGGAATCGAAACCCCCGTCCCGGATCTGCGTCGAGGCTGCTCAGAGGCTATGTGGCCAGTTCGGCGGCGGTTTTCGAGTGACCGTGAGTGACCGGAGATGACCGGAGATGACCGGGAATGACCGGTGTTTGACACCTTTCGCCGCCCCACCCGCCCCTTTCCCGCCCTCGGAAGGCGGTCTGGCGGGCTGATTTGGGCGCCTTGCCGGTACGGCACTCTGCGCCTCATCGCGATGAGAATCAAGTCGTCGTCGTCGTCGTCGCCGACGAGCGAGCGGGAGTGTTCCCCCGGCCAAGTCAAGCGCCTAGATATCTGTTGTGACCGACGTCCAGGGGAGTCCGATCGCGTCGGCGTGTGCCGCTGGCATCGCGGGGTACTGCGCGTCCAGGAGGAGTACAGATCGCCGGCTCGGCGCTCGGTTCTCCGGGTGGTCACGCGTGTTCTGGCGGGCA
>JAYTOM010000238.1:0-9945 GCA_043747765.1 Actinomycetota bacterium | reverse complement strand
CTGGTATTTGAGCAGAGGATGTTGACGATGGAGATTCCAGAGAACACCGTGGCCGACCTGACTCGCCGCCTGCGGCGGGTCGAAGGTCAGATCCGCGGTATCCAGCAGATGCTGGCCGAGGCACGCGACTGCCGAGACATCGTCACCCAGATGTCCGCAGCGAGCAAGGCACTCGACCAAGCCGGATTTCTGCTCGTCGCCAGCGGACTGACGTGGTGCATCGCCCATCCAGACGAATCTGCGGCCGAGGGCTACGCGCTGGAAGACGTCCAGAAGATGTTCATGAAGCTCGCCTGACCCCCTTTCGACACCACTCATCCGCTCACCGCACGCCCAGCCTTTGCTTCAACGCGCCCCGATTCACGAGGAGTCTCCGATGTCCACTGCCCCCATCACTGAACCGCACCCACCCGTGCCGCCTCAACCGGTCGACCCAGAAACCCCTCGAGACCATTGGTTCTCGCGCCTCGGCCGGTTCTCCGCGCGCCGCCGAAAGCCGCTGATGCTCGTCTGGCTGATCGCTGCGCTCGCCGCAGCTCCACTCGCCATCACCGTCAACGGAGCGCTCTCGGGCGCCGGGTGGGAAGCACAGGGATCGATCGCCCAACGGGTCCGCGACGAGCTCCGCACCGACTTCCCACAAGTCGGAGCCGAAGCCGCCGTTGTCGTGGTCCACCAGAACACATCATTCAGAAATGACGACACCGCGGTCAGCGCCATCGTCACCGCACTCACCGGCGCCGACGGAGTGAAAGCAGTCGCCAACCCGCTGACCATGCCGGCCGACTCCGGCCTGATCTCGACCGACGGACTCACCGCGCTGATCCCCGTCGAACTGGCCGCAACCGAAGATGCCAAGCTCCCCATATCGGCGGGCCTTGTCATCGACAGTGTCGCGTCCCTGACAATGCCCGCCGGGACGACCGCCGCAGTGACCGGTGAGTGGCCGGTCTGGAGCGACTTCAACAACTCCAACGAGCAAGCCCTCCACAAAGCCGAACTGCTCTCCGGCCTGCCGACGATGCTGCTCCTCTTCGTCGCGTTCGGGTCAGCGATCGCCGCCGGGTTGCCGTTACTCCTCGCCGTTTCCGGTATCGCCGTTGGATTCGCCGGCCTCCACCTCGCCACGTCGTTCACGCCGCTGTCGGTGTGGTCGATGAACTTCTCGATGATGATCGGACTCGCCGTCGGCATCGACTACGCCCTGTTCATCGTCTCCCGCTACCGCGAAGAACGAGAAGACGGCAAGAACGCCGAAGACGCGATGGCGGCCACCCTCGACACCGCCGGCAAAGCCGTCTTCCTGTCCGCACTCACCGTCGTGCTCTCACTCTCGGCCGTGTTCCTCGTGCCTGTCATGGTCTTCCGAGCGATGGCACTCGGCATGATCTTCTCCGTTGTCGCCGTTGCCGCCGCAGCGCTCATCCTGCTGCCCGCGCTGCTCGTCGCCTTCGGCGATCGCGTCCTGGTCACCCGAGGCAAGAAGGACCCTGACCGCGCCGCCGAAGGGCGTTGGACGCACTGGACCGCACGAGCGATGAAACGACCCGGAGCCACCCTCGCCGCCGGGCTCGGCGTCCTGATCCTGCTCGCCTCACCGGCGCTCGGGATGCGGCTTGGTATGCCCGGAGCCCGCGTCGTCGACGAAGGCCGATCCAGCCGAGACGGCTACGAGATGCTCGTCACCTCGTTCGGACCCGGCGCTGCCGCACCCCTGTTCGTCGCCGTCGACGCCACTCAAGCCGACCAGGTCGTGGCGACCGCCTCCGCCGATGCCGGGGTCGTCGACGCCCGCATCGTCTCATCACCGTCCGACACGAGCGGGCGCACCGTCGTGCGCATCACACCAGGCACCGCCGTCGATGACGCCAAGACATCGGATCTCATCGGACGGCTGAGGACCTCGATCCCGACTTCCGCTCCGAGCGCTCTCGTTGGTGGGCCAGCGGCCCAGAACTACGACCTCACCAGCGTGCTCACCGGACGCGCCCCGATCGCGATCGCAGTCATCACTCTCGTCGCGTTCATACTGTTGCTCGTCGTGTTCCGCAGCCTCGCCCTCGCGATCTCCTCGATCCTGCTCAACTTCATCAGCGTCGGCGCGGCGTTCGGGTTCGCCACCCTCGTGTTCCAACACGGCTGGGGCGCCAGCCTGATCGGCATCCACCCCCAAGGCTTCGTCGATGCCTGGGCACCGCTGTTCTTCTTCGCCCTCCTGTTCGGCCTGTCGATGGACTATCAACTGTTCCTGCTCGCCGCGATCCGCGAACGCTACGAAGCGACCGGCGACACCCAACTCGCCATCCGTGACGGCATCGCCCGTACCGGCCGACCCATCACTAACGCCGCGCTCATCATGATCGTCGTGTTCATCGCCTTCGGGGTCACTGGACCGATTCCACCCACCGAGCTCGGCATCACCCTGGCTCTCGCCGTGCTCCTCGACGCGACCGTGGTACGGATGATGCTCGTCCCCTCGCTCATGAAGCTGCTCGGCGACCGCAACTGGTGGATCCCCAACTGGCTCGACAAGAGACTCCCACATGTCCACTTCTCCCACTGACACGACTGACCGTTCGTCCGTCATGCGTCGGCGAATTTGAAGAACGCCGAGAACGCCTGCGGCGCCGCAGATCAGCCGGCCCACCCCATGAGCACGCTCACCCCGATCGCCTCGGCGGCTGACTGTGTCGTCGCAGCGGCCTCGGTTGTCGCGTCCGGTTTCGCGTGCGGCCGTCCCACCGGGGGCGCCGCACGCGACGGATACCTCATCGACGACATCAAACGACGTTTGTGAAGCAGGCGTAGAGGGTAAAGGAGCGCAACAGCCAGGCGGCCCGCGAAACGGTGTCGGCGTTTGAGCGCTGCTCACGCCATCAGGTCGGAACTCGATTTCGCCCCGTCCCCAGCAAGATCAGGAGTTCTCCGAATGAACACACTAGGAAGGTGGATGTTCACCGCTGCGCTTGGTATTGCAGTAGCCGGTTGCGGGTCCAGCGCCGGTACCGGAGCACAGGCCCGACCAACGGCCAGCGCGACCGCGTTCATCCTCCAGGAGTGGTCAATCAACGCGCCCACCACCCAACTCCGAGCGGGCGACGTGGTCGTGACCGCTACTAACGAAGGCAGCGAAACGCACGAGCTGGTGATCGTTCGCACCGACAACACGGTCTCACTGCCCACCAAATCTGACGGATCGGTGGACGAGGACAAAATTCCCGAAAGCGCCAAACCTGGCGAGATCGCCGACATCAAGGCTGGCGCCACTGTCACCAAGACCATCAACCTCGCGCCCGGCAACTACGTTGCGATCTGCAATCTCGTCGACACCATGGGCCAGGGTGACGGGATGGGCAACGGCAACGGCAGTGGCATGGGCGGCGGCCAAATGGGCCACATTCACTATCAGCTCGGAATGGTCGTCAAGTTCACAGTGGCCTAGGTGTCCGGCAGTTCCAGGGATGCAAGCTTTCGATGTTGCGCCGAGATTGCTCGGCTTCCTCGGCGACTGCGGCGCAAGCGCCGAGCTACCAACGCCAACGGCACGCACTGACCGGATCGCAATGCTCACCGGCGACAACGCGGCCACAGCCCGAGCACGTCGCCGCCCAACTCGGCATCGAACTTGTTTCGAGTCGACGCCCTCCCCGAACACAGAGGCGACGCCACAAATCTTACGGAACGGCTCCCTGCGACCGTCGAGTACGACGAGTTTGCGGTGCTGTGACGGATTGGCGGCGCCGAGTGTCAGGCAATCGGGAACGCCACGACGACGGTTGCGCCTGTCGTCGTGTCGATGATCTCGACGGTGCCGTTGTGGGCCTTCACGAGTTGGGCAACGACTGCGAGGCCGATGCCGCTGCCGGCGACGGGGCGGGTGGCGTCGGCGCGGTAGAAGCGTTCGAACACGTGTGGGCGATCTCTTGCGGGTATGCCGGGTCCGTTGTCGCTGACGGTCAGCGTCGCTTGTCGTCCCGTAGTGCTCTGCCGAACGTCGAGGTCGATGGCGCCGCCGGGTGGTGTGAACTTGATGGCGTTGGTCAGCAGGTTGGTGACGATCTGGGTAAGCCGGGTTGAGTCACCGTTGATGATCGCCGGTTCGAGGTGGAGATTGATTTGCTGTTGGTTGGCTTCGGCGAAAGGTCGGAGTGCGTCGGTCGCGCCGGCGGCGATGTCGGCGAGGTCACACTGTTCGACGGTTACGTTGGGGCCGGCGAGCGCGGCGTCGGCCTCGGCGAGGGTGCCGAGGTCGTCGACGAGGCGGCGGAGGCGGAGCACGTCGTCGTGCATCTGTACGAAGTGCTCCATCGAGGGTTCGGTGATCCCGTCGATGATTTCCTCGCAGCCACCTTGCAGGAGTGTGAGCGGTGTGCGGAGTTCGTGGGCGACGTCGGCTGCGAGGTTGCGGCGGGCGGTCTCGTTGGCCTGGAGTCGTTCGGCCATGGCGTCGAAGGTTCGGTTGAGCGTGCCAATCTCGCCGGGTGCCCGGTGTTCTCCGGCGCGGGCGGTGGCGTCACCGTCACCGAGTCGTTGGGCGGCGTCGGTGACGCGACGCAGCGGTCGCACGATTCGCAGTGCGATTGGCGCGGCGACGACTGCGGCCACGAGCGCGGCGATGAGGGCGCCGATCGCGACGGCGCCGCTCAGGGCGTCGCGTACGTGCATTTCTGCTTGGGCGAGTTCGCCGGAGACGAATGTGACTTGTGCGGTTCCGACCTGTTCACCGTTGACGATGACGGGCGCGGTGCGGGTGGGGCCGTGGGCGTTTGTGGCCTTCTGGGGCATGTTGCCCATCGCATTGCGCAGCGCGATGGTGTTCCCGTTGTTGTCGATCACGGTGAGCGAGGCGCCTGCTTGCACGGCGACCATCATGGCCGGGTGCGGGTCGACGGTGTCCCAGCCGCCCTGCTGTTGGTACGCGAGGCCGAGGGTGTCGGCGATCGCCGACGCGGTGGCTTGTTGGCGTTCGCGGGCGAGTTGGCCGACGGAGTGCTTGGTGCGCCACAGGGTGAGTCCGGCGAGCACGAAGACGGCCACGACCGCGACAGTGACGAACCCGCCGATGAGGCGCGTCGCGAGCGGGCTGCGGACGAGGTGACGTCGGTCAGCGGTCACGGTCGAGGCCTAGTCGGTAGCCGACTCCGGTGACGGTCTGCACGATCGTTGGTTGGGTCGGGTTGGGTTCGATCTTGCGGCGTAGGTTCTTGACGTGTGAGTCGACGGTGCGTTCGTAGCCGTCGAATTCGTAGCCACGAACCCTGTTGATCAGCTCATAACGCGAGCACACCCGACCCGGTTGTGCGGCCAACGCCAGGAGCACCCCCCACTCGGTGGGGGTCAGCTCGACCGGCGCCCCGTTCACCGTGACCCGCCGTGTGGCTTCGTCGATGATCAGCGATCCGCCACCGAACGACTCGGTCGGAGACTCTGGTGGCGACGATCGGCCGCGACGCAGGATCGCTCGCACACGCAGGACGAGTTCGCGGGGGCTGAACGGTTTGGTGACGTAGTCGTCGGCACCGACTTCGAGGCCGTGGATGCGGTCGCGTTCGTCGACCTTGGCGGTGAGCATCAGGATCGGAACGTCGCTCGTCGTGCGGATCTCTGCGGCCACCTCCTCACCCGTGATGTCGGGAAGCCGTAGGTCGAGCACGATGAGGTCGACCGCAGTGTGAGCGGCTACCTCCAAAGCCTCGGCGCCGCTGCCGGCGGTGAGGACCTGGTGGCCTTCGTGTTCGAGGTAGCGGCGCACGAGGTCGCGGATACGGACCTCGTCGTCGACCACCAACACCACTGCCATGTCTATCTTGCTCCTTCGCGCTGTTGACGGTACTCGGGCGGGTCAGGCCCGGTAGGAGAACACCGTCGCCATCCCAGTCTCCAAGTGGTACGTGTTGTGACAGTGCAACATCCACTGCCCCGGGTTGTCGGCAGCGATATCGACCTCGACCGACGTCATCGGCAGCACGTTCACTGTGTCCTTTCGAGCCGAACCCTCGCCGACCATCTGGAACGTATGCCCGTGGAGATGGATCGGGTGGAACATCATCGTCTGGTTGACGATCCTCAACCGCAGACGTTCACCCTCGTTCACCGTGATCGGCGCACTGTCGGGGAAGCTCTTGCCGTCGATGCCGTGCACATATCCCGACCCGTTCGCAGTCAGATGGATGGTGGTGGAACGGTCAGGGTTCTTCGCGGGCAGCCGGGCGGTGTCGGTGGCGACGAGATCACCGTAAACGACCTCGCGACCGGACAGCTCGGTCGGGCGCGACCCGACCGTCGGGCTGTCGGCCGTGTTGCTGGTCCGCAGGATCGCTTCGCCGGCAGGATCGGTCTTGCCTTGGGGGACGGCGACAATCGGGAACGAACCCGACCCAGCAATGACGATCACGTCATAGCGCTCACCCATCCCGAGAACCACGTTGTCGACCTCCACCGGCTGCACCGGGAACCCATCGGCGTGGGTCACGGTGAGGCGATGGCCGCCGACAGCGACGCGGTAGGCGGTGTCGGAGCCGGCGTTGATCAACCTGATCCGCACACGTTGACCCGGCTTGGCGTCGATCGTCTCACGCTCCGACGGTGCCCGACCGTTGATCACATGCAGCGGATAGGCGACGTCGCCGGTCAGGCCGCCCATCATCGAACCCATCCCCGACGAACCCATTCCGCCCATGCCACCCGACGAGCCCATGTCGCCCACGTCTCCCGAGCCCATGTGACCGGAGTGGCCGCCGCTGCTCTGCAGTTCCGCCAACACTTCTTGCTGGGTGCGGCCGTAGCCGTCGAGCCAGTCGTCGAGCATCAGTGTCACGTCGACATCCGCAGTGACCGGATCATTCGGGTCCTCGACGATTAACGGTGCGTACAGACCGCGGTCCAACTCGAGGCCCATATGCGGGTGGAACCAATAGGTCCCGGCATCGGGGACCGTGAACCGGTAGGTGAACTGGCCCAACGGCTCGACCGGCCTCTGGGTCAGGTCGTGTACACCGTCCATGTCGTTGCGCAACGCAATGCCATGCCAATGCAACGTGTTCCCCGACGTCAAGTCGTTCACGAAGGTCGCCTCGATCAGATCACCCGCCTTGGCTCGGATCCCGCCTGCGCTGGGTCGATCACCGAAAGCCCACGTCGACACATCGCGCCCACCGATGTTCACGGTCACCGGCGCCGCCGTGATCGTCGAGCTGACCGCCGCTGCACCAGACTTGCGCCGAAGCGCGTCGCGGCGTTCGATCGCCGGGTTGGCCGCATCCACGAGTCGACCGCCGGGACCGGTCGTGGTGGTCCCGGATCCGCACGCAGCAAGTACAAGTGCGCCGCCGCCGGCCATCAACAATTCTCGACGTGACAACATCTGAATGTCCTTCCGGTCCGCGCGGCTGGCGCCGCCATCGACCGGCTACACGATGCCGACCCGGTGTGGAGATTTTGTGGAGACCCCGTGGAGACGATCCGCTGTTCCGACGACCTCCGACTGCGGCGTCGTCGCGGTCCATACCGTCGATGGCAGGACAACGCACGGAGGTGCACCATGCACAACGGAAACTGGAACGACGGAATGCGCAACGGCAACTTGTGGTGGATCCCGATGATGATCATGATGGTCGCCTTCTGGGGCGGCCTCATCTGGATCGGCGTGACCCTGCTCAAGCGCAACCACACCCCGCAATTCCACACGCCCACCGCACCGCCGGCGGCGGCGAAACCCGCCGCTCAGGAAATCCTCGCCGAGCGTCTCGCCCGCGGCGAGATCGAACCCGACGACTACCGCCAGCGCGTCGAGGCCTTGCGCACCCCGCCCAGCAGTTGACGCGCGCACACACGTCACGGTCAGACGCCCGTCGACCCGCCCCCGGGGGCAAGCGGTGAAGCAACGCAACTGCCGGGGTGCCGCCGTGCGCCGTGCACCGCGCACGGTACGTAATCTGCATCACTACGCAGATCACTGAGCTACCGTCTGACGCTCAGTTCGAGATGGCTGCGGCGACGTTGAAGATGTTGGCGGATCCGACACGGTTGCGGATCTTGTGGGCGTTGTTGCATGGGGAGCATTCCGTGAACGAGCTGGCCGCGCATGTCGGGTCGCCGGCTTCGACGGTGTCTCAGCATCTCGCCAAGCTGAGGTTGGCGAAACTGGTGCGCACCCGACGGCACTGCACGCAGGTGTTCTACGTCGCGGAGAACGATCACCTGGAGCGACTGACGACCGAGGCGCTCTTCCATGCCGACCATGCGACCGGTACCGCACATGGCGCTGTGTCGAGCGAGTCGACGAGGGCAGCAGGATGACCACGCAACAACGGCCAACCCTTGGCGTTTCAGCCGGGTCACGACAAGCTGAGCCGCCTCGCGCGAAGGTCGGTTTCGGGGCGGTGATGAATCGCAGTCGTTGGCTGGAGGTCGCACGGATCGTCGTCGTTGCCGTGTTGGTGTTCGCGTACGCGCAGCGCTGGGTGCCGATCGGAGTGTTGTGGGCGACGGTCGCGGTCGGGCTGTACCCGCTCGCCAAAACTGGTGTTTCCGATCTCGTGCACGAGCACAAGATCGGCACCGAGATCTTCGTCACGTTCGCGACGATCTTCGCGTTGATGGGCGGCGAAGCCGTCGCCGGCGCAGTGCTAATGACGATCATCCTCCTCGCGGAGTTCATCGCCGACCTGAACACCGAACGGGCCAGAGCTTCGATCAAAGGACTGATCGGCACCGTCCCGAGAACCGCCCGCCTGCGCGACTCGACCGGCGAACGTGTCGTCGACATCGACACCATCCGCCCCGGTGACGTGATCCTGGTTCGTGCCGGCGAGCAGATCCCCGTCGACGGTGTCGTCGTCACCGGCACCGCTGCCGCCGATGAGGCGTCGATCACCGGCGAACCCACCCCGAACGACAAACAGGCGGACTCCACCGTCTTTGCCGGCACGATGATGCAGGCCGGCGCGTTGGACATCCGCACCGAACGAGCCGGCAATGACACCACCTTTGCCCGGATCGTCAGCCTCGTCGAGGAAGCCGAAGCATCGCAGGCCCCCATTCAACGACTCGCCGACAGGGTCGCAGCGTGGCTGATCCCAGTCGTGGTCGTGTTCCTCGTGATCGTGTTCATCGTCACGCGTGATGTCCGCAAGGTCGTCACCTTGATGATCTTCACCTCGCCGGCGGAACTGGGCCTGGCAACCCCGACGGTGATGATCGCGGCGATCGCTCGCGCCGCGCGCAGCGGCATCTTGGTCAAAGGCGGTCTCCACCTCGAAGCCCTGGCCCAGGTCGACACCATCGTGTTCGACAAGACCGGCACCTTGACCATCGGCGAACCAAAAGTCGAAACCGTCACCGTCCTCGACCCGAACTTCGCCGAGCACGACATCCTCACCTTCGCCGCAGCGGCCGACCGGCGTTCCGGGCACCCGCTCGCCGAAGCCGTCGTCGAGCACGCCACCGCCACCGGGATCACGGTCGCTGAGCCGACCACGTTCGAAACCCTCGACGGACGCGGCGTCGCCGCGACAGTCGACGGCAAAGCGGTGCTCGTCGGCAACAAACGCCTCCTCACCGACAACAACATCGCCATTCCCGACCACGACCCGGCCGCGACCGTCGCGTGGGTCGCGATCGACGGCAACGTTGTCGGCACGATCAACTTCGCCGACCAAATCCTCCCCGGCGCCCGCGACGCGATCACCCAGCTCCGCGCAACAGGCATCGACCGATTTGGAGTGCCTTGGGTTTCCCGGACAGCAGGCTCGTAGCCTTCTGTCCTGAGGAAGTGAATTTGTGAATCGTCAGAAGTATTCGTTGGAGTTCAAGGAGCAAGCGGTCCGTCGCGTGATTGATGGGCCTCGTCCGGTGATCGATGTCGCCAAAGAAATCAATGTGAATGAGGGGACCTTGTCGAACTGGGTCCGGTTGTTCAAGGATTCTCATCCACCGGAGGAGAAA